>JBELAC010000183.1:0-12522 GCA_049509215.1 Terriglobales bacterium | reverse complement strand
GAAAGCGGAGCCGAAAAAGAAGGCCGATAGCGACTCGGGTTCCCATGCAAAAGCGCATACAGGGAAAGGACGTGCGCCCGCCACCATGCCCGATGGCAAACCTCGCAAGGTTGTCGTGCGAGAGGGGGGTCTCGACGAGCCGACCGCGCAGATCGTAACCGGCATGTCGGCCGAGGAAGCAAACCGGCAGCGCCAGGACACAGAACAGCTGCTCAAGTCAGCAGAAGAAACACTCAGGCGGACCGACCCGCATACTTTCGGCGCACGGCAGCAGGAAACGGTGTCGCAGATCCACAACTACATGACAGGAGCGCAGTCCGCCCTCAAGGAAGGCGATATCGCGCGCGCGCACACGCTGGCAGTGAAAGCTGGATTGCTGGCAGAGGATGTGGCAAAGCATTAACCATGGGCACTCGGTTCTGATACGCCAAGACGCAGGGATTCTTAGAGCCTTGTTCTACACAATTGAATGTGTAATAATCAACACATGGCGACAAACCTGGCGTTGGACGATGAATTGATTGAGGCAGCTCGTCGCGCGGGCGGTCACAAGACGAAGAAAGACGCGGTGACGGCGGCCCTGGCGGAATATGTTCGCCGGCGAAAGCAGGTGAAGCTGCTGTCGGCCTTCGGCACGATTGAATTCGATCCCTCCTACGACTATAAGTCTGAGCGTCGCAAACGCGGTGTATGACCGTCCTGGTCGACACGCCCGTATGGTCGCTTGCGTTGCGGCGAAAGCCTGTCCACTTGAACCCGAATGAACTCCGAGTCAAGAAGGCTCTGGCGGAGTTGATCGGCGCGGGACAGGTTCAACTGATGGGAGTGGTACGGCAGGAGTTGCTATCGGGGATTCGCGAGGAGGAACGATTCCGCAAGCTGCGGGATTTACTGAGCGCGTTCGAAGATCCCCGGTTGAATACCGACGATTATGAAGAGGCGGCCCATTTTCACAATCAGTGCCGTGCCCGAGGCGTGGCGGGATCGGCCATCGATTTTCTGATTTGCGCTGTTGCCCATCGGCGAGAGTGGCAGATCTTCACCACGGACGTGGACTTTGTACGGTACGCAAAGATTGTGGGAGTGCGGCTCTACTGGCTGGAATAAAAAAGTGCGGCTCAGCTCCCGGTTCTTAGCGTTCGATACCGGACCGGAGTAAAGGTCGTCCCGCTCTGATTTTTTATGCCGAGCGCTTTCCCGTTATTTTCTGCCTTCGCGTTTCTGGGCCACCACCAAGCCGCGCGGCGTTGGCAGCAGGACTACCGAAATCAGACCTTCGCGTTCGAGCTTGAGAGCGGCGTCACGAACGATTTTCAAATGCGAACTGGCGTCGTGCAAGAGGATCAGGCCATAAGGATTAATTTGCGGCAGGAAGCGGCGAATTTCCTGCTCACGGATGGGCATGTCACTATCGCTGAAGAAAAGGTCGATTGTGCCCTCGACCTTCATTTCCAGGCTCGATTCATTGCGTAGTTCGATCCATTCTGCGAGGCCGGATGAGGCGATGCGCGTCCTGGCGTTTTCATAAACCTGGGTGTCGTATTCGCAGGTGATGATGCGTCCGCGGCCATTGGCTTTGAGGCCTTCGGCAATCCAAAGGGTGCTGATGCCGCTGAAGGTGCCAGTCTCGACGACGAGTTCGGGCTTGATCGTGGTCACGATCGTGCGCAGGAATTCGAGGACCTCGGCTTCGGCGGTCATCGAATCGAACATGCTCCAGCGGTCCGGATGCGGGCACTCAAGGGTGGCGCGATGGTATTCGGGCTGGAGTTGATCGCCGGTGCGGACGATCTGGCGCAGGATTTTGTGCTCTTGTTTTTCTTTCTTCTTGAAGAGGTGGAGGGGCATAGAGTAGGAGTTTAGCGGAAGATGGGAGACTGTCCTAGGTTTCACCTCCAAGTTCTCATCTCCCAGGAAAATCGAAGTGGCCTCGAGAGCTGAGAGCGGCTTCTCACTCACTCGTGAAGTAGTCCACCGTCACGGGATTTTCAAAGAGCGAATAATCCCTCGTCACTACCGTGATCCCGCTTTCGGTGACGAAGTAGCGTTCGCGGTCGGCTTCGGGATCATAGCCGATCGTGGTTCCCTCGGGAACGTGGACGTCTCGGTCGATGATAGCTTTGCGGATGCGGCAGTTGCGGCCGACGTTGACGTGCGAGAAAAGAATGCTGTCTTCGATTTCGGTGAAGGAATTGACTCGCACGTCCGGAGACAGCACGCAATTTTTCACCGCGCCGCCGGAAATGATGCAGCCGCCGGAGACCAGCGAATCGAGCGCGTGTCCCATGCGGGGCGATTCGGCGAACACGAACTTGGCAGGCGGATATTGCCTCTGGTGGGTGCGGATCGGCCAGCGCTCATCATAAAGGTTAAAGACGGGCGAGACCGATACCAGATCCATATTCGCTTCGTAATACGCTTCGAGCGTCCCGACGTCGCGCCAGTAGAGAGCCTCCTTCTTGTTTTCGTCGACAAAATTGAAGGAAAAGACCCGGTAGTCGTTCAGCATGGCCGGCAAAATGTCTTTGCCGAAGTCATGGCTTGACTTGGTATTCTCGGCGTCTTTCAGCAGCACCGGAATGAGCACGTCGGTGTTGAAGATATAGATGCCCATCGAGGCCGAAATTTTCTTGGGATCGTAGGGCGACCGTAGATCGGTCTGTTGGGGTTTTTCGAGGAACCCAACAATGCGGCTATCGCGGTCGATGTCGACGACTCCAAAATGCTTGGATTCCGACGGGTCGGTGAGCAGGGTTGCTACGGTTACGTCGGCCCCGCTCTGTTGATGCTGCCTTAGCATGCGCTCGTAATTCATTTTGTAGATGTGGTCGCCGGAGAGAATGAGCACGTACTTGGGCTGTTCGGAGCCAATAGAATAGATGTTCTGGTAGACGGCGTCGGCCGTTCCCATGTACCAGTTGGCGCTGACGCGCTGCATGGGGGGCAGGATTTCGATGAACTCGCCGATTTCGCGGCCGAAAATATTCCAGCCCTCGCGCACCTGGCGGTTGAGCGAGAGCGCCTTATATTGCGTCAGGATGAAGACACGGCGGAGGCCTGAGTTCACGCAATTGGAAAGCGTGACGTCGATGATGCGGTAAATGCCGCCGAAGGTGACAGCCGGTTTGGCGCGGTCACGGGTAAGAGGATAAAGGCGCTCGCCTGCGCCTCCTGCCAGCAAGACTCCGAGCGTATCTTTCATCATGACACCGTTCGGATGCAACGCGTGGTAAGGACGCTGCCCCGGCCTAACGCGAAATACTAGCACAGGGTTCGAAATGAGGATTGTGCCGCAGACGAGGGTCGGTGCGTGATTCAGATCACATTGCGATCCCGTGGGACAGGGTCAAATTACCAGATGCGCCAGTTCGGCCGGCGTGCGCAGCAGAACTTTACATTGGACCGCCGTAAGTTCATGTTCATCGCCATAACCCCACAGAACGCCGACCGGTACGACTCCATTGGCCCGCGCCCCGATGGCGTCGTGCATGCGGTCGCCGACCATTACCGTGCCACTCGGGCTCAGGTTTTCCTGCTTCAGCACGTGCGCGATGAGGCTCCCTTTATCGGACAGCGTGCCATCCAGTTCGCTTCCCCAAACGCGCTGAAAATAACGGGCAAGGGCGAAGTGGTCGATGATGCGTCGAGCGTAGAGTCCGGGTTTTGATGTGGCCACGAACAATGTGTCGCCGCGCGCACAGAGAGATTCAAGAGCATCGCGTATGCCGGGGTAGACCTTGTTTTCGAACAAACCTGTGGTCGCATAGCGTTCGCGATAAAAATCCAATGCCTGCATGACCTCGGCATGGTCTGAAGTGCCAAGAAGTTTCCGGAGCGAGTCGAGCAGAGGGGGGCCGATGAAGCTGGCCAATTCGCCGTCACGGGGAGCCGGGCGGCCCATCTTTGCTAACGCATGTTGCATGCAGCCAACGATCCCCGGTCCGGGATCAGTGAGGGTGCCGTCGAGGTCGAAGAGAATGTTCACTGGGACGAATTCAATTGCAGCCCATCCATGGGAGAAGTTGCGCGGACAGGAGTGTTCGCGCAACACATGATTAGCAGTGAACGATCTTGTCGCTCCTGATGCCGCGGGTGGCGTTGCGCGAATCAACCACCAGCCTGGCATCGTTCACGATCTTCTTATAGTCGTAATCGGTGTGATCGGTGACGATCAGCACGCAGTCGTAATCGCCGAGATTGTCGAGCGGAGCACATTTCATCTGCAGATCGTACTTGCGTCCGCGGCCGACAAACGGGAAATAAGGATCGTTGTAGCTGACCGTTGCGCCCTCTTTCTGCAACAGTTCAATGATGGTGAGTGCGGGCGATTCGCGCAGGTCGTCAATATCTTTCTTATAGGCGACGCCGAGCACCAGAACTTTCGATCCGTTGATGGCTTTCTTGTGTTTATTGAGTGCGCCAATGGTGGCGGCGACTACGTGATAGGGCATCGCCACATTGACTTCGCCGGCAAGCTCGATGAAACGAGTGTGGAAATCGAATTCCTTCGCTTTCCAGGAAAGGTAGAAGGGGTCTACGGGAATGCAGTGGCCGCCGAGTCCGGGACCGGGATAGAAGGGATGGAAGCCGAACGGCTTCGTGGCGGCAGCCTCAATGATCTCCCAGATATTGAGATTCATGCGCAGGCAGAGCATTTTGAGCTCGTTGACCAGAGCGATATTGACGCAGCGGTAGATGTTCTCCAGCAATTTCGTCATTTCCGCAGCGGCGGGCGAGGAAACCGGAACGGTGCGGCGGAAGATCGAACCATAGAGCGCGCCGGCGATCTCGCTGGCTTGCGGATCGAGTCCGCCGATCACCTTGGGAATGTTGTGGCGAGCGACCTCGGTATTGCCCGGATCTTCGCGCTCGGGCGAGAACGCGACCCAGAATTCCTTATCTCCAGCAGCGCCTTTTTTCGAAGCTTTCAGCCCAGCTTTATTTTCTTTTTCGAGGATCGGAACCAGCACCTCTTCGGTCGTTCCGGGGTAGGTCGTGCTCTCGAGAATGACGATTTGCCCGGCCCGCAGATGAGGCGCAGCCGCATGAGCGGTGTCGGTGATGTAGCTCATGTCGGGCTCGTGATATTCGTTCAGCGGGGTGGGGACGCAGATGATGATGGCGTCCATTTCCGTGAGCTGCGAATAGTCGGAGGTGGGCTTAAAACCATTCTTCCTCGCAGCTCCAATCTCTTCGGCCGTAATGCGGAAAATGTAGGTGCCGCCATTGTTGATCGTGTCGACTTTGCGCTGATCAATGTCGAATCCGGTGACAGGGAACTTCTGCTCGCTGTAGAGCAGGGCCAACGGCAATCCGACGTAGCCGAGTCCGATGATTCCCACCTTTGCCTGGCGAGATTCGATACGGCTTTTCAGGTCCGTGAATAAAGAAGATGCAGTTAATTGAGCATTCATAAGGATCGCAAGAATTCTAGCATCATGGCGCGGGCCTCAGTCGTGCAAGATGCCGCTCCTATGATTTTCACATGCCGGTAATGGAGTTGCATGGGATCGCAATTACCACGGTAATAGGATTCGACGCGAACCTTGCTTCCTTAGTAACATGCGCGTGAGATGCGATTTTTCCGGTGGCTTTTGGTCGTGTTGGCGATCGGTGTTGTGCTGGCGAGCCAGGCAGCCCGTTTCTTGGTCGTCAACGATCCACAAAAATCCGAAGCAATCGTGGTGCTGGCGGGCGAGACCAGCATGCGGCCCGCGCGCGGCCTGGAACTGCTTCGGCAGGGAATGGCGCCGCGCCTGATCCTGGATGCGGAAGCGGGAGAATATGTCTACGATCAGCAGTTGGCGGACATCGCCCAGAAGTATGTGAATACTGTTCCGGAAGCGGGCCGCATCTCGGTGTGTGGGCTGGTCGGGCGCTCGACCGCTGCCGAAACGGAAGACGTGGCTCGCTGTTTGCGGCCGCTGGGAGCGCATCGCGTATTGCTGGTTACGTCGAACTATCACACCCGGCGGGCCTTGATGACCTTTGCTCATCGTCTGCCGCAATATCAATGGAGCGTGGCCGCTGCCGGCAATCCCGCACAATTCGGACGCGCCTGGTGGACAAATCGCGACTGGGCAAAGTCGACCTTTGACGAGTGGTCAAAGCTGATCTGGTGGGAAGTGGTGGATCGGTGGAGATAGTGAGTGCCCGGCCCGGTGTACCCCGTATCCAGCAAAAGGCGAGGTGGAAGAAAGGGTGAGGAGGCCTTGAACTGGGCCATCGCTATGGGCGAGTGGCAACATCTTGAATTCTGCGATAGCTTGAAAGATCGGCATCTTTAGTTTGGGAGGTTTCATGGGGCAAGTCACAGTCACGGTGCGTGCAAATGGCTCGTTACGGGTCGAGGACCCGAACGGCGTGGTCGAAATGGTGGACGCGAACGGCAACAAGTACGATCTGACCGGCAAGACGGCGTTTTCTCTTTGCCGTTGCGGCGCGTCCGCCAACAAGCCTTTCTGCGATGGCGCCCATAACAAGATCGCCTTCCAGGCGAACGATACCGCGCCGACGATCCCCAAATAGAGCCAAAGGCTATTCCGGACTATTTCGATTGCATTCCGCTCAGCGCGATGGTTCGACCAGACTTTTGGCTAGTGTCGAGCTTGGAGACCGGAGAGCAAAGAATCGTTTTCTGACGCCGAATTGTGGTCTAGCATGTCAATTGTGCAGCCCTTCTTGAAGGCCGAAGAACGCGCGCCTGCCGAATCTATGGGTCCTTCGGAAACATCGCAGCATGCGATTCGCCGCAGCACGCGGTTGCCGCTCGAAGTGCCAGTGCATGTGGTTAGCGTTGATGCGGCATTCCCTTTTTCCGAGCCGTGCAACACGACCCTGGTCAATGCCCACGGATGCGGGCTGATTTCTCCACGCCCCCTCACGCTGGGCACGCGGGTGCGGATCGAAATCACGTCGGCGAGACGTCACACCCTGGCACGCGTGACCGAAGTCGTGCCGCTGGGTGGCGATCCCGAGACCTGGCTGATCGGGCTCGAACTCGAGGTGCCCGGCAACTTCTGGGGTATCGAGTTTGCTCCGGCAGACTGGAAGGTCGAGGAGACGATCGTCGCGCAGCCAGCAGGGGAGGAAACGTCGAAGCCTGCCAAGGCAGGGCGCTGGCGGTTGAGCGACATCAGCCTGGGTGCTTGCTATTTGGAGTCGGCCACCCCATTTCCCATCGATACTCCGGTGCTCATTAGCTTTCGAACCCCTGACAAAGAGTTTCTGCTCGATGGCGTCGTGCGGCTCTCGCATTTGCAAGTGGGCATGGGAGTGGTGTTCATTCGACAGGAAGGCCAACGTCGGGGGGTTGAGGAACTGATCGGGCAGCTGACTACGAATCGCGAGGTTCCCCGGATTTTTGTGGGCCGCAAGGAAGGCGATCAGGCCGCGCATGGAGTGCCCGAGCCTCCCTTTGATCCCGAAGCGCCGGACTCGCTTTTGGAATTGGTACTCACCGGCTCCGCCATGCCGTTGCCGCAATTTCAATATGAATTGCGGCAACAACGGCTGGGCAAGCGGCGCGACCCGCGAATTGACATCGAGATGGCAGTTTTGCTCACGGGCGTGGATGTCCGCGGCCGCCCGCTGGATCAGCGCGTGACCACCGTCAACGTCAGCGAGGGAGGCGCCTTGCTGAAGGGAATTCATGGCGAACTAAAAGCGGGAGACAAAGTGTCGCTGGCACGGGCCGGGAAGGTTGAGGAATTCCGAGTCGCCTGGGTGGTTGACGATGTTGCTATGGGAGCCAGCATCGGCGTGGTCGCAGCCAATCCAGACAGTTCTTTCTGGAACGCGATCCTCGAGGCGGCGGGCCAGTCCGCTCCGCAGTCGGCCAAAGCAGGCGGAAACGACGGCAGCGAGTAAGCCCCGCGCTGGAATCCAACCAGTACGGTCACGTCACATTCAAGTCAGCGGTGAGAGTGGTAAACTCCCACGCCGGAGGGCTTGTGACAGACGATTCAGGGAAACGGGACCGAGCACTGGGGATGGGCGCGAAGATAACGCGCCGCGATTTCTTAAATGGAGTGGCACTCGCGGCTGGGACGGTGGTTATCCCGCGGGAAATGTGGGCCGCCGCAGCGCCCGATCTACTGGCTGCGGGTGTGAAGTATGGCGATCTGCGGCCCGATTTAATTTCTCAAAGTGCACGCGGATACTATCCTCCGGCTAAGACCGGCCTGCGCGGAGACCACGCCGGATCATTTGAAACGATGCACGAAATCCGCGACTCTGCTTTCTGGGATCACGCTCCCAAGCCTGTCGATACCGGCGAATTCTACGACTTGGTAGTCGTTGGTGGAGGCGTCAGCGGGCTAGCGGCTGCGCACTTTTTCCGAAAAGCTGCGGGCGACAAAGCTCGCGTTTTGATTCTTGAAAACCATGACGACTTTGGCGGCCATGCCAAGCGCAACGAGTTCAGGGCCAGCGGGCCGATGCGCATCGGATTTGGCGGCACGTATTCGATTGAGAGTCCCGCTCCTTACAGCCCGGTCGCGAAAGAAGTGATCGAAGAACTGGGCATCGACGTTCCCTCTTACTCGAAGTACGTAGACAAGAAACTCTATCCATCGCTCGGCCTTAAACCACGCGTCTTCTTTGATAAAGAAACGTTCGGGGAGGACAAACTCGTCATCAACGCGCTGCGCACCGGCAGCGACGAGAGCGGCAGCGCCGGAACGGAATCTCAGGCCGACGCGGAACTGCAGGCTTTTCTGAAAGACGCTCCCCTGTCGGTGAAGGCGAAGCAGGACTTCGAACGGTTGCTTACTTCCGACAAGGATTATTTGCCCGGTCTTACATCCGACGAGAAGAAGTCTCGGCTGGCGCGTATGAGTTACGCCAAATACTTGACTGACATGGTGGGCGTGAGCGACGAAATCGTCAAACTGCTGCAGGCGACACCTCACCCGCTGTTCGGGGTCGGTATCGATGCAGTCGCCGCGCAGGACGCATGGGGTTTCGGCTATCGGGGATTTGACGGCCTTCATCTCGATCCCGCTGCGGGAAAGGGGATGAATCGCGATGCCATTCCCAACGAAGAGGCGGAGAAGTACTTCTTCCATCATCCCGACGGAGTTGCTTCGATTACGCGCCTGATGGTGCGGAAACTGATTCCGGGATCTATTCCGGGACACTCCGCGACCGACGTGGTTCTTGCAAGAGCCGATTACTCAAAGCTCGACCAGAAGTCTTCGCCCGTGCGAATCCGGCTGAACAGCACCGTGGTGAAGGTGATTCATAAGGGCGTTTCAACTTCTGCTGCGAATTTGCCTGATGGTTCGGGCAAGGAAGTGGAAGTCAGTTACGTGAGCGAGAACAAGCTCAAGACTGTGCGCGCCGCCAATTGCATTCTGGCGTGCTGGCACGTGGTGATTCCGTACATCGCGCCGGAACTGCCGCAAGCCCAGAAGGAAGCGTTGGCCTCGGCGCAGAAAGTGCCACTGCTTTACAGCAACGTGCTCATTCGCAACTGGACGGCGTTTAAAAGACTCGGCGTGAGCTCGATTTACGCTCCCGGTATGTACCACACGCGCGTGAACCTCGATCTTCCGGTTTCGATCGGCGGGTATCAATGCACGAAGAATCCGACTGAACCCATCGTGGTCCACATGATGAAAGCCGCCTGCAAGCCCGGGCTTCCGGCTCGTGACCAACACGCCGCGGGACGGATCGATCTTTTTACGACGTCATTCGAGACCTACGAGCGCAACATCCGTGAGCAACTGTCGCGCATGCTTGGCCCGGGAGGATTCGATTCGAAGCGTGACATTCTTGAAATCACAGTGAATCGCTGGCCGCACGGCTATGCCTACGAATACAACTCTCTGTTCGACAAGTTCTGGCTTGAGGGCGGCGAAGCGCCTTGCGAGGTGGCGCGCAAACCGTTCGGGCGGATTGCGATCGCCAACTCGGACGCCGATGCCTACGCCTATGCCGACTGCGCCATCGATCAGGCCTATCGGGCGGTAGGAGAACTAACGAAGAAGTGAGGTCTTGAGGGCGGCGATTTCGGCTTGGTATTGCCCTGTGCTTCTCTGTGCACCCTGCGATAAAAAATCTTCAACCACGGGGACACAGAGGTGGAAAAGCCATACCCAGGAAGACGCCTGCGCGACGGACCGGTTTTTGAGGTTTCTCAAGAGCGGCGTTTAGTAACCAGAAAAATAATAGGGATAATGCCGTACCCTCCCCCCCTCCCCCCTGGCAAATTCGGGCAAGTCATTTAGATACAATCGCTTACCTGCAAGATCTTCGGAAATAAAGACTTAGCTATGAAAATCACGCTTGCGAGGCCTCTTTTGCCTACTTTGGCAGGCATTGGAGCGGGAAATTCGAGTCATTTTTCGGCCAATTATTTCGAGGCGCCAAGTTTATCAAAGAGTAAACAAGCCTCCGGGCTGGAAGACCCGCGCTCTGGAGCGGACGCACGCTCGGTGCGTGGTCGAGCGGGGATATTATCGCGTGGATTGACAGTGAACGTCTGTGAGGGTGGTCACCGGACATTTGTGAGATTTTTTCGCCGCCGGGACCCTTCGACTTGGCTCAGGGCAGGCGTCCGAGGGCGCCGAGAACAACCAGTATCTCTTCCTCCCACCGGACAACAACTCCAAATTTTGGCAATAAACTAGTTGACACACATGTGCACTTGTGGTATCGTTTTGGTCATGAACGCCAACCTTCCAGAGCCGAAAACACTCCAAGAAGCGATCACCTACTTTTCCGATCCTGACCGCTGTTTTGCCTATGCCGTGAAGCTGCGCTGGCCGGATGGCGTCATTATGTGCCCGCGCTGTGGAGCGGCAAAGAACTCGTTCATCAAGACTCGTCGCCTGTGGTTCTGCTACGGCTGCAAGAAGCAGTTCACCGTCAAAGTTAAGACGATCATGGAAGATTCCCCGATCACTCTTGACAAGTGGATGACGGCATTCTGGCTGCTTGCGAATGCGAAGAACGGAATCAGTTCGCATGAACTTGGCCGCTCTCTCGGAGTGACGCAAACGACGGCATGGTTTATGTTGCAGCGCATCCGCGAAGTGATGAAGGGCCGGAAGTGGACTAGCAAGATCGGCGGCGAAGGTAGCGAAATGGAAGTGGACGAAACTTTTGTGGGCGGCGTCACGAAGAACATGCACAAGGGCCGTCGCTCCGAAGTGGAAGGCAAAGGCCCGTACAAGAACAAGACGATTGTGCAAGGCATCCTTGACCGCAATCTCCGCAAGGTACGCGCTACGGTTGTTCCGAACGTTACCCGCGGGACTTTGCAGAATCAGATTCTCAAGAACGTGAAGTTTGGCAGCACCGTTTACACCGACAACGCGGTTGGGTACGACAACGGATTGCAGAGCCGATTCGTGCATGATTTCGTCAACAAGACCGAGGCTTACGTAAAGGGCCGCGTGCATGTGAACGGCATGGAAAACTTCTGGTCGCTCTTGAAGCGATCTCTGCGCGGAACCTACGTTGCTGTGGAACCTTTCCATCTTTCACGCTACGTTGATGAGCAGGTATTTCGGTACAACCATCGTAAAGACGGCATGCGCAAACTGAACGATTCTGAGCGCTTCTCGGCTCTCATGTCTCAAGTTCTCGGTCACCGTCTTACCTACAGCGATCTAACGGGCAAGAGTGATTCGCCACATCACGCGCCGACAGGGACGGGGGAAACGACAGTCCCGTTCTAGTCGGATTTCTGCGGCTTTTCTTGGGAAGCAGTCTTCTTAGGCTGCTTCTTTTTCTTTTGTATCGGAGCCTGTAGAATCATCCGTCCCAACTGTTTGAAGTTCTCCAGTGCTTCCGGGCCTTCGATGTATTCCTGTTGTTTCATAATTGGAGTGTAATCCTGTGCTCTCAGAAAATCCTATCCCCGAAAACAACCCAACCCCAGACACTAGCGGGGAAGCCGATGATCAACCCAGCCAACCCCAACCCAATATCATGCCAGCAGTGTGCCGTTCGCAGTTTCCGCCAACCCATGCCCATTATGAGATTACTTGCAAACATGAAAAGAACTGGTGGGATAAGTGGAAGCCACTTGTCGAGATCATTGGGATTGTGCTGCTGGCGATCTACACTGGATATACCATCAAGATGTACCGAGCTAACCGAGACGCGGCGAACGCCGCTAAAGACGCCGCCAAAACCAGCGGGGACACTTTCAGCTTCACGCAGCGGCAGTTCAGAATGGAACAGCGCCCCTATCTCTCGCCAACTCCGCGAGGCGCATTTGAAATTGTAAGAAATGGTCAAAAGACTACCAGTGCAGTTGCAGTGATTGATGGTGTTTATCACGTCTTGGTGGCGGTGGACATTCAGAACCAAGGGCGATCTCCAGCCATTGACACCAAACACACCAACACCGGGTATATCGTCGGGCCACTTGAGAAGGCTACAGATGCTGCAATGAAATATCGCCCCGACTATTCCAACGCCGCACCGTCTGTCATCACGATGAACAATACGGTCACCCCGATCAGCAAGGAAGTGACGCTCTCTAAAGACCAGTACCAAATGCTTCGC
>JBELAC010000182.1:0-10452 GCA_049509215.1 Terriglobales bacterium | reverse complement strand
AGCCTTATGTCGGGTTTGCCCTTTCAGAACGGTGACCAAACTGCAAAATTCCCTGTATATTTCCCTGTTAGCAGGGAATTTCAGGCGAGAGACCGGTTCGCTCGCGACTGCGTCCTCCGCCATACTGCCGTAAAGACCCCTTAACGAATATTGGATGAGTGCATGAAAGAGGTCTTGCTAGCGCTTCTTAATTACAACTGGCGGGAGACTGATCAGCGGACGTCGCGGATTACCAACACCATGCCGGGACGGAGGGTGGCTAGGTTGCGATTGTCTTGCTTTAAGGCGGAAACCGTTGTGTTGTAAGAACTCGCGATCGAATAAAGGGTCTCGCCGGGCCTCACTTTGTGGTGGAGCAGTCCCGCGGTCTGGGTTGCGGCATGTTTCGAATTTTTGTGTTGCGCGCTCGCGCGCTGCGAACTTGATGGTTCGCCGGCGGACGCCTGCGTTGAGGATGCGTTCCCGGACGCCGCGTGGTGCGATGTTGAGTGCCTCGATGCCACTTGCGTTTCCCGGGCGCCAGCTACGGGCAGATGGACCAGCAAGGTTTTTCTTCCGGCCAGACTGTCGCCTTTAATGCGGTTCCAACTGCGCATCATCTTGGTCGAGACGCCGAAGTTCTCGGCTACCGACTGGACTGTGTCTCCCTTGCGGATTTTGTAGCGCGTGATGGTGCGGGAGTAAGTCGTGGAGTCGGTCTGCTTGCCGGGAGCGATCGGAATGATCAGGCGGCTGTCCGCAGCAAGTTCATTGTCATCGAGGCTATTGGCTTCAGCGATCGATCTCGGCGTCGTGTGGTACGTGCGCGCGATGGAAGCCAGCGTTTCGCCGTCCTGCACTTTGTGGTAACGCCACCAGACTCGTTTATCGACGGGGATGGAGGCAACGGCCGTCTCGAACTTCGCGGCGCTTCCGGCGGGGACGTGCAGCTCAAAAGTCTGGTCCTTCGGTGTTGTCAGCCGGAGCAGGCTGGGATTCAGATCCTGCAGGTCGGCGGCAGAGGCATCCACGCACTCAGCCACGAGCCGGAGGTCGATAGGGTAGTTGATCTTAATGGACTCGTACGGAACCGGCTTCTCTTTGACGACCGGGGTGAGCCCGTACTGGTCGGGATTCTTCGCCATGATCGTGACAGCGAGAATGATAGGAACGTAGTTGCGCGTTTCCTTGGGCAGGACGTTGCGGCGATAGAGTTCCCAGAAATCGGCGTATCCAGTGCGCTTGACGGCATTCTGCACGGTGCCGGGGCCGGAGTTGTAGGCGGCCATGGCGAGGTACCAGTCGCCGAACTCATTGTAGAGATCGTGCAGGTGGCGTGCGGCGGCGCGAGTCGCTTTTTCGGGATCCTGGCGATCGTCAACCCACCAGTTGCGCTGCAGGCCATAGCCTGCACCTCGGCTAGCCATGAATTGCCAGATGCCGCGAGCGCCGGCGCGAGAAACGGCTAATGGATGGAATCCGGATTCGGCCTGGGCGAGGTAGATGAGATCCTGCGGTACTCCTTCTTCTTTCAGCGTGCGGCGGATCATGTCTTCATATTGGCCGGAGCGAGAGAGAGCGTGCTCGATCGTGCCGCGTCCACGATTCGAGAAATAGTTGATGTAGCCGGCGACCTGATCCGTCATCATGAGCGGCAGGTCGGAGCGCGTGGACTTGATCTCGGCTTCAGCCTTGGCCTTGACGTTCTGATCGACGGTAGGCGTTAATTCATTCGCTTCGTCAATGGGAGCCGGTTCGGACTTTTGCTCGGAGAATCCGTCGCCCTGCTCGAGGGCCGCTAATTCGAGGGAATTGACGCCGTCGAGCAGGCGGTTGAGTTCGGCCTGGAGGCGCTGATCGGATTGGAGATCGAGTCCGCTGCCGAGCAGCAGATTGAAGGCGGCATCAAAATTCTGCTTGGCGGCCTCGAGGTGTCCGGCAAGATAATTGTCTTGTCCCGCTTTGTACTCGTTTTCAACTTTCGCGATGACGTCGCCGACAGGATCGACGGAGAGTGCTTTGGCAGCCTGCGCCTTGGTCTGTGATTCAGTGCTGGCGGCGGTTGGTTTCTGCTGGGCCGGATCGGGAGTGGCGCTGGCGATCATCGCCGGAGCCTGAGCCTGGGCGGGCGGCATAAAAGCCTGCTGCTTCTGCGCCGTCTGACAGGCGAGCGTCGCCGCCAGAGTCGCGCAAAACAGGATGCCCGGATACCGGTTTGAGAAAAACCTCATAGCGTCAGATACATGCGGCGTTCCTGGGGGCAGGATCAGCGCCCTGGCAGCCCAGTCTTCATCGTCAGATGGTAATATCGCAAATTTAGTTGGGTCAATGGTACAGGAGACCCGTGTACTGCATTACTTTAGGAACAGGGTGGCGATGTTACTCCAGCGCTGGCTGGAATGACAAACGCTGGACGGCCGGGCGGGTGGCCGCGGAGACATTATAACCTCCGGGAAACCCCGGGCGGTGGCGTACGAAGCGAGGTCAAATTGATGGCTGAATCGGAAGGCGATTCAGATCATCGAAGGCGGATATGAAAGCGATACAGATCAAGCAGACAGGCGGCCCGGATGTCATGGAGTTCGTGGATATTCCGGTGCCGCAGCCAAAACCGAATGAGGCGCTCGTAAAGATTGCAGCCGCGGGCGTGAACTTCATTGACGTCTACAACCGCGAAGGGCGGTACAAAGCGGCGCTCCCGCTGGTGCTGGGGCAGGAAGCGGCGGGAGTGGTGTCGGCGGTGGGGTCGGAGGTGCACGGCATCGCGGTCGGAGACCGCGTCGCGTACACAATGACGCTGGGCAGCTATGCCGAGTATGCGGCGGTTCCGGCGGAACGGTTGGTGAAGATTCCGTCCGGCGTGAGCGAGCGCGAAGCGGCGGCAGCGCTCCTGCAGGGAATGACGGCCCATTATCTTGCATATGACACATATCCGTTGAAGAAGGGCGAGACGGCACTGGTGCATGCGGCTGCAGGCGGCGTGGGATTGCTGCTGGTACAGATGGCGCACAACATTGGGGCGCGGGTGATCGCGACAGTGTCGACACAGGAGAAGGCACGATTGGCGCGTGCGGCCGGAGCGGACGACGTCATCCTTTATACGCAGACCGATTTTGAGGTGGAGACGAAACGGCTGATGGGCGGCAAGGGTGTGGATGTTGTATACGACTCGGTCGGGAAAACCACCTTCGATAAAGGCCTGAACCTGCTGCGGCCTCGGGGAATGATGGCGCTCTATGGAGGATCGAGCGGGGCGGTGGCGCCGATCGATCCGCTGATCCTGACGCAGAAGGGATCGATTTTTCTGACGCGGCCTTCTTTAGGGGCGTACATTCTTACGCCGGAGGAGTTGGAGAAGCGCGCGCGCGCGGTGTTTGGGATGATTCGCGATGGGAAACTGAAGTTGCGCGTCGAGCATGTGTATCCGCTGGCCGAGGCACAGAGAGCGCATCGGGATTTGGAAGGGCGGAAGACTACAGGGAAGTTGCTGCTGATTCCGTAAGGGACGATCGTGGCCTTTTGCCGGAACGGTCGTCCCTGCTCGACAGCCGAGGGCGGCTGTCCCTACGTGTCACTCATTCAACATCAGGCGAAAACCAAATGCCGGCTAGGTCTTTTTCCTGTGCGCATAGTTCTCCAGGTAGCCAGGAAATTCTTTTTCGCAGCGCTCGTCGCGGATGGGCGCGCCCGGCGTCATCTCCAGTGGAATCACACCGGCCCATGTCGGGAAGGAATAGTCCTCTTCGTCATCCACAGGCGGGCCGACACGAACCTTGGCAGAAAATTCATCAATCGGGATTGTGAGGACGGAAGTCGCTTTCAACTCTTTCTCGTTGGGTTCGCGTACGTCATCCCACCGATGGGGAAGAATGTGTTCGCTCAGCACGCGCAGGGCGGCGAGTTTTTCTGCTGGATCATCGACCAGCGTTGCCGTGCCGAGAATCACAACCGAGCGATAGTTCATGGAGTGATTGAAGATGGAGCGGGCAAGGACGAGACCATCGAGCAGCGTGACGGTGATGCAGACAGGGATGCCCTGATCGAGATTACGCAACATGCGGCTGGCGGCTGAGCCGTGGATGTAGAGGGCATCGCCGTCGCGGCCATAAGACGTCGGGATGACAAAAGGCCGGCCGTCAGCGACGAAGCCTACGTGGCACAGGAAGCCTTCATCGAGAATATGGTTGACGGCATCGCGATCGTAGACGGCGCGTTGCGGTTCGCGAATCACGCGCGTGCGGAGGGTAGGATTGGTCGACATGAGAGAAACTTCCTAGACCGGCGCCAAGAGTGTGAAGGGGGATTCTAGCAGGTAAGCGCAGACCGAAGTTCTCTGCGCTTTCTTAAGCAACTACAGAACTGTCATCCCGAGCGGAGACAAGAGCGAGCGAAGCTCGTTCGTTGTTGGCAGCGCGTGGTCTCGGTATCGGTCCTCAAAAAGCGCCCCTCACCTTCGGCGTTGCGATCTTGAGCGCTGCGGCTGCTCTTCTATCACCGCAAACTGAATCTTCTTCTCCACCGGATCGATGCGATCAACTAGCACACGGATGCGGTCCCCTAAGCTGTAGATTTTCCGCGAACGCTGGCCGATGATCTGCCGTGTATTTTCGTGATATGTGAAATAGTCGCCAGCGAGCGTGTTCAGCGGAACCAGTCCCTCGACGAAGAGGTCGGTAAGCTCGACGAAGAATCCGTACTTGGTGACGCTGATGATGAGGCCGTCGAAATCTTCTCCGATGCGGCGCTCCATGAATTTCACTTTCTTCCATTCCATGAGGCCGCGTTCGGCTTCGTCGGCACGGCGCTCGGAGTGGCTGGATTCTTCGGCGATGGCATGGAGTTCGTCAAGCGGGATCGGGCCGCCGATGGGCTCGAGGGATTGCCGTTCAGCCGCATGGTCGCGGCGCTTGGACCAAGGGGACGGCGCCAGGGCTGAAGCCCCTTTTGCTGGCGAAACGCTCGGCGTGGCCGTAAAGGGCCGCCCTTCCACGGACGACGCTCGCAACGAAGACGCTCGCAGCAAAGGCGTTCCTCCCGGCACCTCTCCATCCAGTTTTTCAGGCGAGTCGCGCAACACTTCCTTCAGAATGCGGTGGACGATCAGGTCGGGATAACGGCGGATGGGCGAGGTGAAATGGGTGTAGGTGGTCGCGGCGAGCGCGAAGTGTCCGTGATTTTCTTCGGAGTAGCGGGCCTGCTTCAGCGAACGCAGCATCAGGAAACTCAGAATTCTTTCTTCCGGCTTGCCCGCAATTTTTTCTGCCAGCTTCTGGTACATGCGCGGGGTGATGTGGACTTCTTTCGGGACCTCGATGTCGCGCTTGCGCTTACCGGTGCCCCGCGCGTCGCGGCGGTCGGCTTTGAGCTGAACACGCTGGATGGGTAATGCGCCGACTCCCAGCGAATAGCCGAATGTGGCGGCGATCACTTCAAAATCGTAGACGCGCTTGGCGTCGGGCTTTTCGTGAATGCGGTAGAGCGAGGCGATGCGCTTGTTTTCCAGATAGTGAGCGACGCATTCATTGGCCGACAGCATGAATTCTTCGATCAGGCGGTGCGCGACGTTGCGCTCGGAGCGGGTGATGCTCTTCATCAATCCGAATTCGTCGAACTCGATGACGGGCTCAGGGAGGTCGAAATCGATGGAGCCCCGGCGCTCGCGCTTGCGGTTCAGAATCAGGGCGAGGTCGCGCATGCGCTCGAAGTGTTCGACCTGAGCGGCGTAGCGGTCGCGCATCGCGGCATCGCCTTCGATCACCGCATTCACCGCCGTGTAAGTCATACGCTCGGCGGAACGAATCACTCCTTCGTTGACTTCATAGCCGACGATTTCTCCGCGATGATCGATCTCCATGGTGCAGGAGAGAACGAGGCGGTCTTCGTGCGGGCGCAGGCTGCAGATGTTGGTGGAAAGTTCAAGCGGAAGCATGGGGACGGCGCGGTCGGGGAAATAAACGCTGGTGCCGCGCAGACGAGCTTCCTGATCGAGCGGCGAGCCGGGCGTGACGTAGTGGGCGACGTCGGCGATGTGGACTTGCAGTTCATAGTTGCCGTTTGCGAGTTGGCGCACGTGGACGGCGTCGTCGAAATCGCGGGCGGTTTCTCCGTCGATGGTGACGATGGCTTCGTTGCGATAGTCGCGGCGATGGCGGAGTTCGCGCGCGGGCATTACGTTTTCGATGGCCTGCGCTTCTTCGATGACTTCGGGCGGGAAGCGGTGGGGCAAGTGGAATTTGCGGATCATGATTTCGACGTCGACGCCGAAATCGTTTTCTTCGCCGAGGATTTCGATGACACGGCCTCGCGGGCTTTGCGTGGCGCTGGGCCAATCGGTGATTTCTACGTCGACGACTACCCCTTCCAGACCCTGCCCGTCATTCCCTTGAAAATCAGTGTGGCGAGCGGCCTGGTCGCCGATTACGCGATCTGGAGATTTTTCCCTCGTGTTGGTTTCTTGCCGATGTCGGCGTACGTCAACGTCATTAACTACAGAGGGCACAGAGGATCTCGGTTTTATTTCCTCCGTGTTCTCTGTGAACTCCGTGGTAAGGGGTCTAGGAATTTCCATTCCCCGCGGAATGATGATTTCTTGCGTGACTTTTTCATCAATGGGTTTGACGTAATTATGGCGACGATCGTAGTGGAAGATGCCAACGACCGTAGGATGAGCGCGGTCAATGGAGCGAAGGATGCGCCCCTCTGCGCGGCCATCAGGACGGAAGTTGGAGATTTCGACGAGCACGCGATCGCCATGCATGGATGATCCAGCGGCATGCGGAGGAATAAAGACGTCGCCGGAGATGCGGGACTTGAGGCTGGGATCGGTGGCGGGGTCGGGAGTAACGAAGCCGTAGCCGTCGCGATGCATGCTAAGGCGACCGGCTAGGGCGTTGCGGCCGGCGTAGGCGCCGGCTTTTGATGCTGACTCTCTCGAGACATGCGATCCGGATTTCGCGCCTCGATCGGATGCAACGACCGGTTGCGGGATGGCGTAGCGTCCGTCGTCGAGGAGTTGCAGTTCGCCTTTTTTGACCAGCGCATGAAGCCGGTCGGTCAGTTCGCGGCGCGCTTCGCCTCGTGCGCCGAGATCGTGCAGGAGCTGTTTATGGCTCGCCGTTTTTTTCGGCTGCCGATCGATGTGGCGAAGTATGGCGGCGTCGGAAAAGCTCATTTTGTAATTCTGTAATCGGTTATTTGGTAATTGAAGGCTCTTTCTTGAGTCTCTCTGCTGCGGTACTTGAGATTGCAAAATTAGCGATTACTAAATTACAAAATCTCTACTTCAAATATTTCTCCTGCAAGATTCGGCGGTGGTGCAGTTCGTGGCCGGCAATGATGTAGGCCAGGCCGCGTACGGTGACTTCGTTGTTGCTGGCTACCCCGCGGCGAGTCCAGGCGCATTCGTCGAGATTGCGAAAGAGCGACAAGGTCGCTCGCCGGACCGCAATGAAATCTTCGATCAGATCGCTCAGCGCGCGCCGGGCGTATGGGCTGTTCTTCGCATACTCGTTTTCGTCGAAGCTCGCGAGCGGGGTCGCGTCTCCGCGTGAGAACCGCAAGGCGCGATAAGCGAATACACGTTCGGCGTCGCAGATATGGCCGAGAACTTCCTTCAGAGTCCATTTCCCGGGCGCATAGCGGATGTCACCGTCAGCTTCGCTGCGGCCGGAAAGCAGAAGAACCATCTGTCGGCGCTGATCGTCGAGCGTGGCCAGAATGTCACTGTCTTGGACCCGCGAGATGTACTTTTCATAATAAGGAGCGTATTCGTCGGGTGCAGGTCGGGTGATGTTCGCGGTGAATGTGCTCATGAGAAGCTCCTGGTGTTCGAACTCAAAGACTGCTGGTGACGCCCCACCAGTTCATATTATCGTGACCGGCGCTGCGCTCGAAACTGCCGGCCCGTCGCGCCGCGCTCGACTCGACAGCCGCCCCGCCCGGTCGAAGACTGTCCTCCCGTTCGATGAAAGAACCTCCCGATGAAACGGGACAGGAGAAAAAATGACGCAGAGGTGGAAGCGATTACTCGGCGCGGGCGAGAGGCGGAATGAAGGTGAAGATGAGGGGGAACCACCGAAATTCCTACAAAAAGCTGGATTTCCACAGCGCGGCGAGGCTTGCGCGGGAGTAGAATCGATTTGGCCACCGAAATGCGGCGGTGGATGATAATCCCTTTAAAGGAAAGGATTTCGAGCACAATGTGGAAGCCCACGAATCAACCTGCGACACCTGGCCGGCCGGCTGAGCCGGAACGTCCGAGCGCGACGACTTCGCCGACGGCGCCGCCGATGAGCGAATCCCCGGCTGCACCGCGTCCGGTTACCACCACGACCTCGGACCAGGCCACGATTGGCAAGTCGCTGGTGATCAAAGGCGAAGTGACCGGTTCTGAATCTTTATATATTGACGGGCGAGTCGAGGGATCGATCAACCTATCGGGCAATCGCGTTACCGTTGGACGGAACGGCGTAGTTGCGGCAAACATCAATGCGCGTGAAATCGTGGTCCTCGGTAAAGTGCGCGGCAATCTTACCGCGAGCGATCGCGTGGACATTCGCAGCGACGGTTCGCTCACGGGCGACGTGGTGGCGGCGCGTATTTCAATCGAAGACGGCGCGTTCTTCAAGGGCGGCATCGACATCCGGAAGGCCGGCGGTAAGGCGGAAGACTCAAAGGCCGCTTCAGCTTCGGTCGCTGCTGAACCAGCGATCGCGGCACGGGCGTAAAACGCTGTTCGCTAGTCGTCGTCCGCTGTTCGCTGACTAGCTGACGGCGCAATGCAGGATCATAAAACGGGCCTTTTCCGGCCCGTTTTTTTGCGTTATGGGAGAAGCGCGAAAAGCTAACGACGAACAGCAAACCGCGCTCTCACGGTTCGGTTCCTGCGGACATGGTTTCTGCGGCTTGACCCTCGGCGGCACGGGGAAGGTCTGGTGATTTTCTTCTGCGAAAATCGACGGGCAGTGTCGATTTCAATAAGAACAGGCCGGCCGCAACAGCTGCGGCCCATGTCAACGAACCTAACGCCACAGCCGCGACGTCGGCGCCGCGGGTGCCGTTGAGCGGCAGAATCCGCGTGACCTCATAACTCAGGCCGCCGGAAACGGAGCCTACCAAGGCGGCTTTCCCCAATTCCTTCCAGTTCAGTCCGCCGAGCGGCACCATTCCTCGCACATGCAGCAGCAAGGCGATGGCGACGGCATTTGCGGTAATGCCAATGTCGGAGGCGACCGCCAGCCCCGTGACCGAGAGCGTTCGGAAGAGCAGCGAATATACGGGAAGAGACGCCAGTGTGATCGCCGTCGTGGCGATCATTGGAGTCAGCGTGTTCCCGGACGCATAAAAAGCTCTCGCATAGAGAGCCTGGCTGGACCAGAGCGCGAGCGACAGCGAGAACCAGAAAAAGTAGAGGCCTGTGGATTCGGAGTCGGCAAAAGTGAAGTGTCCGCGCCGATAGACGATGTCGATGAGAGGAACAGCAATGGCCATCATCCATCCGGTGAGGAGCAGCGACGCAGCAGTTACGCGATAGACCGAAGCATTCACGGTGGCGGCAAATTCTTCAAACTTCCTTTCGCCATAAAGGCGCGAAAAAAATGGCAACGAGGCCTGCCCGGTCGCCTGGCCGAGGATGGCGATGGGAACGGAAAAAAGGCGCTTGGCATAGTTCAGGCGCGCGATGTCGCCGATGCCGCTGGAGGCGAAGTAGCGGAGAATCCAGTCATCGGCGGCAACGAGTGAAACGCCCAGCATCAGCGGAATCGAAAGACGCACCCACTCGCGGAAGGCGGGGTTCTTCACATCAAACGAGGGGCTGTAACCGGTGCCGATTTTGGCCGCGCCGATGGCGTTCACCAGGAACGGCCCGAGCACGCTGCCGATCAGCGCGCCATAGGCGAGCGACGCGATTCCAAACTGGCGCCCGCCAATCACGCCTCCGACGATGATGAAGACGTTGTAGATGAGAGGGCCCAATGCTGGGAAGAGAAAAAGGCGGTTCGAGAGCAAGACGGCAGAAATGACCCCGCCCACATAGAAGAAAATTTGTGCTGGCAGAAGGATGCGCGTCAGAAATACGCAGAGGCGCAATTGCTCGGGCGAGAAGCCGTGAAACATCCAGGCAGCGAACTGGGGCGTGAAGATCTCCGCCAGGATGGTGAAAGCGATCAGCACGGTCGTCATCACGGTAATGATGATGGAGAAAGTCTTCTGCGCGTCCTGCTCGCGTTTTTGCGCGACAAAGCGCGTGTAGATCGAGATAAAGGTGATGGAGGCAGTGCCTCCGGCAACAATGTAGTTGAGCCAGTCAGGCAGGGTGAATGCCGCGACGTAAGCGTCGGTCTGTGCTCCGGCACCGAAGGCGTAGGCGATATACGCCTCGCGGAGATATCCGATCACACGGGACAAAGCAATGGCGGTCACCATCAGCACCGTCGCGGAGTACGCGGTGTGCTGGTGAGACGGCCGGAAGAA
>JBELAC010000181.1:0-10452 GCA_049509215.1 Terriglobales bacterium | reverse complement strand
CCGATGCTTCCTGCCTGTGCTTCCGACCAACTGGTGCGCTCGTTTTCGACAAAGCCCATTTCCGACGGCCGGAGCGTATGCCATTGGCCTTCCGCCATCCAACTATTCACGGCGACATGGATGCGAAGCTCACGGTCGTATTCTTGCGGCGCCGCAAGCCCGTGGAGCATAGCGGAACTTAAGAACTCAATACCGACAGGGGAGTCCCCCTTATTGGTGACCCGGGAATAACGGCGGACTACGGGAACACTGTCAAAGGCCTCATAAACGGATTCCACGCTTAAGTTCAAGACCGGGTCTGTATGCATGCAGACCAAACGCTTACCGCCATGCGTGGCCTCCTCCCGCCTGCCTGCAAAGAGCAAGCGGAAGCCGGGCTGCCCCATGCCGGATTTCATGCCTTGATCGGGAGAATTTTCGCCGCTGCATTGCAGCGCAACTTCGACTCCGGAGGAATTGTCGGCTGCAGCGGCCACAACGCCTGCCGGAACAAGACGCTTTTGGCGCAATTTCCCCGCGATTACATCGAAAGAAAAAATGAGGTCGTTGGTTTTCCACGCAAACGGCTCGGGAGTATTTCGAGCGGGAAAGAAACGAGAGAGTCCCGGCAGGAGAGCGCCGAATGCCGCGGTCCCACTGGACGTCAAGAAAGTTCTACGATCCATGCAGATGATCCCGGCTTTCGATTCACGAGGGTCGGTCTACCCCTCACAACCTGCCTTTAACCTTTCAGTTAACATTCCGGCAACACGACAATATCGTTAACTGTACCGACTTCGCAATCAGGATAGCAGATGCCGCTAATAATTTTCCCGGCGCGAAAAAACAATTCCCGACCGCGCGGCTGTCTCAAGGAAATAGGACTGTCGAAGAGGGTAAGGCGCCGGATTTTAGCTTGAGTATTGCTTGGATGGCAAAGCCCGGGCCCGTGGCTTCGAAGACGCAGGGTTGGCGGCACGGCGCTGAGTCGACCGGCGCACAACAAGTTCTGGCTGGAGCACGACAGTTTCAGGCTTGAGTGGTATTTTCGAGCTGAGAATCCCGAGAGTAACACGCGCAGATTCTTCCCCAATTCGCCGGCTGTGCTGGTCGATGCTTGAAAGTGGAACGCGTAGTGAATCGTCGTAGTGAAGATTTCCGCAACCAATCACCGCGATGTCTTCCGGAATGCGTAATCCGTGATCCAGAGCGTAATTCATGGTGCCCATCGCGAGCGGATCGTTGAAACAGAACACCCCGTCGGGTCTTGGCTTAAGACTTAAGAGTTGGTTCATCGCCTCGGCCCCGCGTTGTTTCGTTCCCACATCTCCCTTCCGTTCGGAAATGATGTAATCGTCCGCTACTTTCAGTCCGGCCTGCGCCAGTGCTCTCTTGTATCCTTCCATGCGGCGGATGCCGGGACTGGTTTCCGGCCCCCGAATGTGCGCGATTCTTTTGCAGCCGATATCGATCAAGTGTCGAGTGGCCAGCATTCCGACGGCCTCATCGTCCACTCCGACGAAGTTCGCGGAAAGACCAGGTAAACTTCGGTCGATTAAGACATACGGCGTTTTCTGATTTTCGATCCGGAAGAAGAGATCCACGGTCGGCCGACAGGTGGCAATGATCAAGGCATCGAGCCGCCGCGCAAGAAGTTGGTTGATCTCCTGTTCCTCAAGATCCGGATCTTCCTCAGAGGACGAAACAATCAGATAGTAGCCGCTTTCTCGCAGCACCTCGGAGATAGACTTGGCAATCTCGGCGAAGAAGGGATGCAGCAAGTCTGGGACAACCAACCCCACTAGATAGGTGCGTCCCGTGACGAGACTGCGAGCCGCCAGGTTCGGGCGGTAATCAAGCTCTTTGACGCGCGCAAGAACTCGTTCGCGGGTCTCTTCTCCTACGTCGGGATGGTTGCGCAGGACTTTAGAGATCGTAACGACCGACACGCCAAGGTCCCTGGCGATGTCCTTCATCCGTGTGCTCATAAGAAATCAGTATATCGAAGGCCCCGGCTTGGCTCCAGCAATACGATTGACATCGATTACTTTACCGATTATTGTATCTCAGACGGCAGCGCTATGGTCCACTCGGAGAAGTTGGCCTCCGCATGGAAACTACTCACAGGTCGCCTGGAATTGAGGCGGTCGATTACCACCGTCAAAAAATAAGGGTACGAGTGACATCCACAACTATACATAAGAGTGGGAGCGTTTCGTCGAAAGGACTTTAAATGAACGAGCATGATCCGATTGTCATCACGGGTGCTGGCGGTTTCATTGCCGGCAACCTTGTTCTCCACTTTAAGAAGAAGGGTCTCGCCAATATTCGTGCCGTGGACAAGAAGCCCTTGTACGACTGGTACTTGCGTGTTCCCGGAGTCGAGAATCTCAGTCTCGATGTGAGTATCGCAGGCAACTGTGAACGCGTCTGCGAGGGAGCAAGGGAGGTTTACAACCTTGCCGCCGATATGGGCGGCATGGGCTTCATCGAACGCTTCCGGGTTGAGTGCCTGCGCTCCGTGCTGATCAACACGCACATGGCCGAGGCGGCATATAAGGCGGGCGCGGACCGGTATTTCTTCTCGAGTTCAGCCTGTGCCTACAACACGCTGCTCCAGACGGATCCCAACGTTCGCGCCTTAAAGGAGTCGGATGCTTATCCAGCGATGGCGGAACGGGGTTACGGGTGGGAGAAGTTGTTTTCCGAAATGGTCTGTCAAGAATACTGGCATGAGCGCGGCATGAAAACGTTTATGGCCCGCTTCCATAATGTCTATGGACCGCATGGCACGTGGGACGGCGGCCGCGAAAAAGCGCCCGCCGCGATATCCCGCAAGATGATCGAAGCGATCGACAAGAACGACTTCCAAATCACGATCTGGGGTGACGGCAAGCAGACGCGCAGCTTTATGTATGTTGACGACTGCGTGCAGGGCATTGACAAAATCATGCATTGCGACGAGTTGATCGCGACACCGATCAACCTGGGTTCCAGCGAACTCGTTTCCATCGATACATTGGTCAGCAAGGTGGAGAAAATCGCGGACAAGAAATTGAAGCGCAGCTATGATCTCAATGCTCCACGAGGCGTCGCGGGCCGCAATTCAGACAATACCTTCATCAAGAAAGTCCTTGGCTGGGAACCTGACACGCTACTGGATAATGGGCTGGCAATAACTTACGGATGGATCAAAGACCAATACGAACGTCGCAAGGCCGGCGAGCACGTAGGCATCGGCTGACAGACATGAGGGGGCCTTCGTCGCTCAACACGGCGTTTGGTTCCATTCCCAACCGGCTCCAACTTGCGGGTGGTTGGATTGACCAGCCTTTTGTCTCGCAACTGAATCCCTGCCCGCCCGGCGCCATGGTCGTTGTCCAGATCGAGCCCAATTTTCGACCGATGGACCGCTCAGGACTCGCCAGCGGCACAAGAGCGGTGGCGAGTCGTTTGTGGAACGGAAAGCCATCAAATCGTCCGCTGGACGAACTCGTGCGCGAGCTGTACGAAGCGGAAAACAACGGCCAGGCAGAGCCGAGCGGTTCGCAGGATATGATCGGCCTGATTTATCCCGGTGTGAACCGACTGGACTACGATTATGCGGCGAACGGCGGTGTCTTTCCGACACACATTGAATCCCTCACGTCTGACAGGCGCGCTCGCTGGCTGGAGAAGGTGCTCTACCTGCTGCCCATCGGGCCGCGGCCACCGGGCTACAGCCCGCTCGGTGTAAAGCAATTGGATCCCGAGTGGGTGGCGCGTCTCGGGCGGACCGGAATGGACTGCTTCGATGCAATCAAGAACATGAACGCGGATGCCCTCGGTGCGTCGCTCAACGAGACCATGTGCTGTTGGGAAAAGCTGCTGCCACACGTCACCGTCCATCCTTTAATCAAGATTGATCTGAAGGCAATTCTGCGGATCTACCAACGCCACTTTCCTGGCGCAATGTTCTCTGGATGCGGCGGAGGATATCTGATTGTTGTTTCCGAGGATCCTGTTCCCGGCGCCTTTAAGGTCAACGTTCGCACCAAGGACACAAACCACGCTTGATCCCGTCGCGTTCACAAGTCGTGGCCAGTGGAGGGTTTGACGATATTACATCGCGCGATATTTGCTTCTTCGAAAAGGCCGCGGAGCTTGGTGAACTCACCGTGTTGCTGTGGCCGGATGCTGTTATTCAGGAAGTCACGGGAAGGCCGCCGAGGTGTTCGCTCGCGGAAAGAAGTTATTTCCTCAGCGCCGTGCGTTACATCAGCAAGGTGGTGACGACAGATGCATCCGCCGATTGCGATTCGCTGCCAAGAGATTTATGCGTCGATGTTTGGGCAGATTATCGGCCAACGGCCAATCGTGCGCGTGAGAAATATGCCCAAGAGAACAACATTCTCTACCACACGTTTTCATGTGACAGCCTGAATGGTTTTTCGGAAGCGGCACCGATATCGTTTGCCGCAGGGGAACGAAGGGTGGTGGTCACGGGCTCTTATGACTGGCTCCACTCCGGCCATGTGCGTTTCTTCGAAGAGGTAAGCCGTTATGGCGAACTTTACGTTATCGTGGGTCACGATGCGAACATCCGGCTGCTCAAGGGCGAAGGGCATCCGCTTTTGCCGCAAAAAGAACGCCGTTATATGGTGGGCTCGGTCAAGTACGTGAAGGATGCGTTGATTTCAAGCGGCGATGGCTGGCTGGACGCCGACCCGGAGATTCGCAAGTTGAAGCCTGACTTCTATGCCGTAAACGAAGATGGTGATGTTGGAGGTAAACGTGAGTACTGCACGGCGCTGGGGATCGAATATCTCGTCCTCCAACGAAAACCTGCGCCGGGCTTGCCCAAACGAACCAGCACCGATTTGCGTGGCTTTTAGATTCAACTCAAGGCTCTGTCATGACCAAGCATGGAATATTGAACCCTCAGATCAACTCTCTTCTCAGCCGCGTGCGCCACACGAACACGCTCGTCATTGCCGATCGCGGCTTTCCGTTCTGGCCCCAAATCGAGATCGTGGATATTTCGCTCGTAGACGATGTGCCGACCGTGCTCGAGGTTTTGCGAGCCATCCGGGCCAACTTCGTGGTTGGCAGAGCATGGATGGCACGAGAATTCATCAAGGCCAACGACGCGAAAACCCGCTCAGGATTTGCGGGGGCTTTGCACGGCATTTCGGTAAAGTATGAGCCTCATACGCAGTTCAAGTTGCGGGTGCCGAAGGCGGTCGGCTTGATTCGCACCGGCGACACGATCCAATATGCAAACATCATTTTAGAGAGCGCGTAGAGAGCCCACCGGCTACGGCATTGTAAGGATTTGCAGATCGGAAACACGGCATCGAATCCCAAGGTGAGCTGCATTCTCAGAATGGACAGACAATCAGGATGAACACTTCCACGAGCGCGTCAAGAAGCACGGTCGGTGGGACTAGCGAAGGCGGTCTGTTTCGCACAGCCGACGGCAAGAACCTCGCCGCCACCTTTGTACTGATCACGTCGCTTTTCCTGCTGTGGGGTTTCTGCAATGGAATGATCGACATTCTCAACAAGCACTTTCAGGACACGCTTAGGATCAACAAGGAGCAGTCCGGGCTGGTGCAGGCGGCCAACTATCTCGCGTATTTTCTGATGGCGATCCCTGCCGGCTTGATTGCGAAACGATTCGGCTACAAAGGCGGCATTCTCGTGGGCCTGTCACTGATTGCCGCGGGAGCCTTCTGGTTCATTCCGGCGGTCAACATCGGGACGTACTGGGCCTTCCTGCTGGGTTTGTTTGTCATTGCGGCCGGTATGACCTGTCTGGAAACCATTGCGAATCCGTACGCGACGGTTCTGGGAGCGCCCGAAAGTGGGCCGACGCGCATCAACATCGCCCAGACCACCAACGGTCTCGGTTGGATGCTGGGACCAACGGTCGGCGGATACTTCGTTTTTTCCGGCGGTAACGGAGCGAATGCCAATGCCGGCCTGACCACACCGTATGTAGGTATCGGCGTATTCGTAGCGCTGCTCTTTATCGTATTCGCGATTTTGCCAGTTCCGGATATGCACGCCCAAGATGAAAGCCTTAGATCAGCTGGGGAGAAGAACCGGCTTAGAAACACCGGCGGTCAACTCGCGGCAATCGCGGTCGTTCTAGCAAGCGTTTGTGCAGTGCTGTATTTTTTTATCGCCCCAATTTTGGGGATCATGTGGACACTGCTCCATATGAACCAGGCATGGTTGCAACCGGCAAAATACGGCCTGCTGGTGGTCGCCTATGGGGCTGCGTTCCTTTTGGTGTCAAAGAACTGGGACATGTTTCGTCGCAAGCATTTCACCCTGGGACTCGCCGCTCAATTCCTCTATGTCGCCGCGCAAACCGGTATTTTCAGTTTTTGCGTGAATTACATTTTGGAAAATGATCCCGGCGTGTCCAGGTTGCAGGCCTCGAAATGGCTGGGCGCCATCGGTTTTGGTTTGTTCATGGTGGGGCGTTTGTGTGGCAGCGCGGTGATCAGCCAGTTCAAGCCGGACCGCGTGCTAGCGGTCTATATGGCCATCAACGTGGTGCTGGTCGCGGTGACCATGGGGGGAGGCAAAACCGGGCTGTATGCGATGTTCGCCACGTTTTTCTTCATGTCCGTGGGATTCCCGACGATTTTTGCACTGAGCATACGTGGTATGGGCGATTACACGAAGCTCGGCTCATCGCTCATCGTGATGTCCATTGTCGGGGGTGCCATTGCCGCACCCTTCATGGGCCACGTCGCAGACTTGCATTCGATGCGCATCGGATTTGTCGTACCACTGGTCTGCTTTGTTTTTGTCGCTCTTTACGGTTACATGTGGCCTAGACTCTGCAGAGTTGACTGACAGCTTCGGTTGAGTGCAATCGCGGTAGCAACGGGCGGTTGAGTGAGTGGTTCGACTCAATGACGCGATCTACGAAAGGGAGACCATGCTCTTGCACGACATGTTCCTGTCATACACGATGCGCGGGCTTTTCGGTTTTGTGTTCGCGCTGAGTGCGCTTTCGATTGCGCATGCCCAGGATGCCACGGCTCCGACCTCTGCGCAGGAACCGGCGACGATTGATCAACTTTGGCAGAAGGCGAGCAGCAAGTACGATGGTCAACGTACGGCTCTTCTGAGTGACGTGGACAGCATGGACCATCAGGGCCCGTTTCGTGCCGACTGGGAATCCCTGCAGAAATATGATGTTCCCGAATGGTATAAGGACGCCAAGTTCGGCATTTTCATACATTGGGGAGTCTATTCTGTTCCGGCTTTTGGCAACGAATGGTATCCACGAAACATGTATCAGGCCGGGTCTCCGGAGTACAAGCACCACCAGGCTGCCTATGGTCCGCAAGACAAGTTTGGGTACAAGGATTTCATCCCGATGTTTAAGGCGGAACACTTCGATCCCGCCGCCTGGGCTGAGTTGTTCAAGAAGGCGGGCGCGAAGTACGTGGTGCCCGTGGCCGAGCACCACGATGGTTTTGCCATGTACGACAGCGGCCTGAGCGACTGGACCGTAGCCAAGATGGGTCCGCATCGCGACACCACCGGAGAATTAGCGAAGGCAGTGCGGGCAGAAGGTCTGCATTTCGGTGTGTCGTCGCATCGCGTGGAGCACAATTTTTTCCTGGGAGTTGGCCGCACCATCCCTTCGGATATTAACGACCCGCAATACGCCGCCTTCTACGGCCCCGCACATAACTGGCTGTCCAATAAGTGGGGGACGCCTCTGGATGGCGACTTCACCTACGTTTCTTCAGCGTGGGCTGACGATTGGCTGGCGCGAGGCGCGGAACTGGTCGAAAAATACCATCCCGATATTGTGTACTTCGATTGGTGGATCGGGCAGGCGGCAATCCGCCCAAATCTGGCGCGCTTTGCCGCCTTCTACTACAACAATTCCCTGAAATACGGCGATCACGTCGGAGTGATTAATTACAAGGACTACGCCATGAACGAGCACTCCGCTGTGCTTGACGTAGAGCGGGGCCAACTCGGCGACCTCCGCCCTCTTTACTGGCAGACCGATACTTCGGTGAGCAATAAGTCTTGGGGATACATCAAAGACGACACGTTCAAATCACCGGAATTCGTGGTCCATCAGCTTATCGACATCGTTAGCAAGAACGGAAACTTGCTGATGAATATCGGGCCTCGTTCGGACGGCACCATCCCCGATGAAGTGCAGCGTGTATTGCTTGACGTGGGCGGATGGCTCAAGGTCAACGGAGATGCTATTTACGGAAGTCGCGCATGGAGAATTTATGGCGAGGGCCCCACGAAAGTGGCAGCCGGCTCTTTTCATGACACTGACACAGAGAACTACACGCCCGAGGATTTTCGTTTTACGAGCAAAAGTGACGTTCTATACGCGATTGGACTCGCCTGGCCGACGAACGGAGAAGCTGTGATTCACTCGCTAGCGCGTACCGTGGGCAGTGAACCGGTACAGAGTGTCGCCCTGTTGGGCAGTGACACCAAGCTGCAGTTCGAACAACGTCCCGATGGTCTGCACGTGCAACTGCCCGGTCAAGCTCCGGCCAAATATGCTTACGCGCTTCGCGTGATGTTCGACCGTGCCTCGCACTAGGATGCTGAGGTTCGAGCTTCTTGGCTGTCCAAGACTCTACGACTGTTGCGCGGTCGTTCATCTGCGATTAAGTTAACGCAAACATAAACTTGCAGTGCCGTAAGAAAGTTCTTGACAAGGTATACCCCTTTAATACTAGAATTCGCAGCCGTCGGTAAAGTTACCGCTAACCGAGCTGTTGGCGAACTGAGGAGGCCGTGTTCGATGCCTAAATTTCGAAGTCTTTCCGCTTGTCTATTCCTGGCAGTAGCTAGCATCTGCCTTGTCATTGCTCTCCCCGTTGTTCACGGCCAGACGCTGGCTTCCACCGCTTCGTTCGCAGGCTCGGTCTCGGACGCTTCCGGGGCGCGCGTCGCGAACGCCAATGTCACACTAACCTCCCCCGAGAAGGGCACTACTCGCGACTTCAAGACGGATGCCGAAGGAAATTTCTCATTCTCGCTACTGTCGGCGGGTACCTATACCATGACCGTACAGGCCACCGGCTTCAAGACCTTCAAGCAGGAAGGGATCACGCTTGAAGTCGGGCAGTCCGCCAGCCAAAGCGTCGCGTTGAAGATCGGGACGACCACGGAAATCGAGGTTGCGGGGACAGCCCCTCTGCTGCAAACGGAAGATGCCAACATCAGCGCCGAAGTTTCTCCCAAGTTTGTGAGCGACTTGCCCCTCAATCTTCGCAACGTGTTCAATTTTGTCGAGTTGAACTCGTCCGTCAATAATCTCTCGCAATCGCAGGTCCTCAATGGCGGGGGCGAACAAGGTTCCGCCGACCAGGACGTGTCGTTCTTTAACTTTGGCGGCGGTTTCTTTGGAACGACCGCTTTCTTTCTCGACGGCGCTTGGGACACGAGCCAGGGCTGGGGCGGGACTATCTACGTCCCATCCCCTGACAACACGCAGGAGTTCAAAGTCCAGCAAAACTCGTTCAGCTCGCAATACGGCTGGAGCACGGGCAATGTCATCACCGTCGTGACGAAGTCCGGAACCAACACTCTGCACGGAGATGCGTATGAATATATGCGCAATGGCGACCTCGACGCGAACAACTTCTTCAGCAATCTGAAAGGGAACGCGCGCCCGAATGAGCATCGCAATCAGTTCGGTTTTACCATCGGTGGCCCGGTGTACATTCCCGGCGCCTACAAACAGCGTAACAAGACATTCTTTTTCTTCGGCTACGAGGGCCACCGCGAGAATGACCCTGCCGACACAAGCGGCACTGTGCCCACCACGGCTATGCGTACCGGTGACTTTTCGGCATTGCTGGGCGCGCAGATTGGAACCGATGCGCTGTGCAGGACAATTCTCGCCGGGCAAATCTATGATCCGTTTACCACTCGTCAGGTTACCGCGACTTGCGCAACGCCTCAAAACACCATTGGTCAAACCGTGTACATTCGCGATCCCATCACCGGCAACAATCTCGTCAACTCCACCAATGGCATCAACAGCATCGGCCAGACCCTGGTGAACTACTACCCGCAACCGACAAACAGTGCACTGACAGCTAACTGGGGTGCGTCGGACACTGTTCCGGACACCTCGAACGAATTCAGCATCCGCATCGACCACAATTTTACCGATAACACCCAGATTTACGGACGGTTCTCGGACAAGCATGAATCCAAAGGAGAGGCCCCCAACTTCTTCGGGGCGAACGATCCGGCCGGTCCGGGACAGAACAACCCCAATAACCGTTGGAACCTCGCGGTTGGCGCGAGCCATGTCTTTAATCCCACGTTTACCGTGAGCACGAACGTGGGCGTCATGTGGTGGAATGAAAAGAACGTCATGGCGAGCTATGGTTTTAAGCCCTCTTCCCTTGGGTTCCCGACTTGGATCGATCCATATTCGACTCAGTTCCCCGTGATCAACGTGGGAAA
>JBELAC010000180.1:0-10456 GCA_049509215.1 Terriglobales bacterium | reverse complement strand
TGGGACTCGGCTCGGCGCACGATGCGCCGGTCTTGCTGGATTGCCGGCGAGATGCCGGCGCTACCGTCGAGTGTGCTCTAGATTCCGCCTTCAAAAATTTTCTTTGAGAGATAGCGCTCGGCGGAGTCGGGAATCAGCGTGACCACGCGCTTCCCTGCTCCGAGGCGCTTGGCGATTTCTACTGCCGCGTAAACGTTGGCTCCGGCGCTGGAGCCGCCCAGAACGCCTTCGATGGCCGCCAACTTCTTGACCATGTCAAACGCATGCTCGTCGGTCACCATCAACACTTCATCGCAAACCGTGCGATCGAAATTCTTCGGGATGAAACTCGAGCCAATTCCTTCCACCTTATGCGGACCGGGTTGGCCTCCGCCCAGCACTGAACCCTGGGTCTCGACTACAACGGTATGCACACGTGGCAGACGCTCTTTCATGAACCGAGCAATTCCGGTGAAAGTGCCCGCGGTGCCGCTGCCTACGGTTAAGACGTCAATCCGGCCATCCATTTGTTCGAAAATTTCGCGAGCGGTGGTTTCGTAGTGGTAATCGGGGTTGGCGGGGTTCTCAAATTGCGCGGCCATAAAGGCCATCGAGTCTGTAGCCAGCAGATCCTTGGCCCGATTGATTGCGCCTTGCATGCCCTCGGCCTCCGGAGTGCGAGTCACCTCGGCGCCGAGGGCCCGCATGATGATGACTTTTTCTTCCGAAAACTTTTCCGGCACAAACAGCCGCACCTTGTATCCGCGATTTACGCCGATCAGCGCAAGACCGATGCCGGTATTGCCCGCCGTAGCTTCGATGATCGTGCCGCCGGGCTTCAGCTTTCCCTCTTTTTCGGCGCGCGCAATCAGTCCGATGGCGGCGCGGTCTTTCACGCTGCCGCCCGGATTCAGGTATTCGAGCTTGGCAAAAATATCAGCCGCCCCGGCAGGAGCCAGCTTTTTCAGTTGCAGCATCGGGGTTTCGCCAACGAGCTTGGTGATGTCGTCGCTGACGCGCAGGCGCGAGGTTTCAGTCATCGGAGGCACGTTATCAGAGTAAGGAAGGTAAAGGCGAAGCGTCAATGCGGGGATTTTGTAACGTTGCATTCTGGTAACCGGGCAAAGCGAGATTACAAAAGTACCCAGTCACCAGATTGAACCTTATTGCGCGCCCGAAGTGGGCTCGGGCCCGGCGTAGTAGCCGCTTCTAGTGCGGACTGTCAGTTTGTCGTGCTTGTCAGACTTCGCATCCACCCTGACTTCGCGATATCCGCCCTGATTCTTCGGCGTCGAAGGCTTATAGCCGATGGTGTACTGGCTCCGGATGTCGTGCGCGACGCTGCGGCTGATCGCGTCGACCTCGTCCAGGGTCTTTGGCAAAAATGCAATTCCGCCGGTCCTTTCGCACATGACCTGAAGCGCGCGTTTGGCGTGCCGGACGTGATCTTCGCCTTCCAGAATGCCGATGGCATAGACGGTTGGCCCGTTTTCGGTTTGCAGCCGACGTACCGCCTGCTCCAGCGTTTCGGAACTCTCGTTATCGTCTCCATCGGTGACGACGAAAATCACCTTCTTTTCGAGCTTGGCGTTTTCCTTCAGATGGACCGCCGTCGCCACCACCGCGTCGTAGAGCGCGGTCCCTCCGCGCGTCTCGATTTTTTCCAATCCCTCTTTCAGCTTGTTGATGTTTGAGGTGAAATCCTGGTCCAGATAGTATTCGTCGTTGAAGTTGACGATGCAGACCTCATCATTGGGATTGGACGCCCGCACCAGATTCAGCGCGGCTGCATTCACCTTTTCTCGCTTCTCGCGCATGGATCCCGAATTATCGACCACAATGCACATGGCGACCGGAATGTCCTCGTGGCGAAACGAAGTGATCGTCTGCGGCCGGCCACTTTCGTAAACGGTGAAGCTGCTCTTAGCCAGATTGGTCACGATGTGCTGCTTGTTGTCGATGACGGTGGCGTGCAGGACCACCTCTTCCACTTCTTTCTTGAAAACGAAAACGCCGTTATCGCCGGAGTCGGGGTTCTGCGACCCGGCTACTGGGGGCTGTTGATCGGCAGGAGCAGGGAGCGGCATCGATCCACTCTGCCCCGTGCTGGTAACGGGCGATTGTGAACTTGCAGTCGACCGGGTATCCGCTGCTGCAGGCTTCTGCGACGGAGGCGTCACTTGACTGGGCTGCGGTTGTGTTACAGGCTGCGACGGCGCGACCGTCGTGGGCGCCGGAACCGCTCCTCCCGTTTGAGAGAACGCGAGCGAAACAGTTGTCAGGAGGACAATCAGCAGTGCGGCGTTATTCGGTCGGAGCATAGTAACCAGTCTTCGCATACACCCGTAATGGCGGCAACCCTTTTGGCGGGATCAATTTCACCTTGATCTTACGCCATTTGCCATCCCGGACTGGGTTCTTTGGACGGTAGCCAAGCACATATTGGTTGCGCAGCTCGATGCCGATTTTTGTAGAAACATCCGCCAGATCGTTCGGATTGTCAATCGTAAACGCCCTTCCACCTGTCAGTTCCGTAATCTCGCTCAGCAAGGTGGGCCCCAGCCGTTCTTCGTCGCTTGAAAAATTATGATCGTAGATGCCGATCGCATAAACAAGGATGTCGGCCTCTTTGACCATCGACTTAATCTCGCCTTCGGTGTAGCGGCTGTGGTTGTCACCACCGTCGGAGATAATCAGCAGCGCTTTCTTGGGATACTTGGCCTGCCTCATCTTGCTCACACCCAGGTAAATCGCATCCAGCAGCGCCGTTCGTCCCTTCGGAATCGTGTAGACCAGCTTGCCCTGAATATCGTCCACCGAACTGGTGAAGTCGGAAATCTCCTCGGGCTTATCAGCAAACGTAATCATGAAAAATTCATCCTGCGGATTCGCGGTCTTGAAGAACTCGATCACGGCCTCGCGGGCACGCTCGATCTTGCTGCTCATGCTCCCGCTCATGTCGAAGATTACACCCAGCGAAACCGGGGCATCTTCGCTCGAAAACGTGCGAATGTCCTGCTTGTCCTTGCCTTCAAAAAGGTTGAAGTTGTCCCGGTCAAGACCCGTGACAAGGCGGTTCATCGGATCGGTAATTGTGACGGGCACGAGCACCAGATTGACATCGACCTTGACGGGCTTGGTATGAGTCCGCAGCGAGGGATCGCCCTCGGGCTCTTTTGGAGGTTCCGGCGCAACCCGCGGCCGAATGTGAACGTCTTCCGTGGAATTCTGCGCGACGAGGAGGCGACTACCGCAGACAGCCGCCATCAGAAGTAACAGAAAAAACAACCGAGCCGAGAACCGTTTGCCGCACAGCATAGGCCCTGCCAACCATCGGAATTCGCCGTCCGGAATCCGACTCGCCCCCACACAAAGGCGATCCCGATAACCTTATAAGCCGGATACTAGCACAGTCTCGAAAAAGTGCTGACGGCTTTTTCGCCCGCCCAGCCCTAAGATTCTCTGCCCCCACGGATAGTTGTATTGTCAGCTGTGCATCTTTTTTCGCTTCCGAATCCGGATGCCGCTCCCTGCTACAATTCTGCGTTCACCCCAATGGCCACAATTTCTCCATTTCGAGCCCTGCGTTACGCTAATGAGGGCGTTCCAATCCGCCAAGTCGTGACCCAGCCCTACGACAAGATCAGCCCGGCCATGCAGCAAAGTTATTACCAGGCAAGCCCATATAACCTCGTTCGAATCATTCTGGGCCAGCGTTTTCCGTCGGATAGCGAGTTCGACAACGTCTATACCCGGGCCGCGTCGTCTTTCCGTGATTGGCGGCAAACGGGCGTTTTGCGCCAGGACCCCGAGCCATCCCTCTACCGCTATTCCCAGACCTTCAAGGTCCCGGGGAGCGAGTCTCTCGCCGAGCGCCGGGCCTTTATCGCCCTCGGCCGGACCGAAGACTATTCGGCCGGCGTGGTTTTTCGCCATGAGCAGACTTTATCCAAGCCCAAAGCTGACCGCCTCGAGCTTCTGCGCTCGACCCGCGCCCACTTCGGCCAGATTTTTATGCTGTATAGCGGAGGCGGCAAAATCGACGCACTGCTCGATCCAGCCCCTTCAAGCGCCGGCGGAACTGCTCCCGAGATTGAGGTCACTGACGAATACGACGTCATCCATCGCGTCTGGAAGGTTTCCGACCCAGCCGTCGTCAGCGCCGTGCAGCAGCAGATGCGCGATCGAAACCTGATCATCGCCGACGGCCACCATCGCTACGAGACGGCATTAGCCTACCGCAACGAAGTAAATAGGGCGGGCAACGCGAGTGGCGCGAGCCCGGCTCCCTGCGACTGGGTCATGATGACCTTCGTCGACATGGATCGGCCGGGTCTGGTCATCCTGCCTACGCACCGCGTAGTTTTTGGACTGCCAACTTCGACCCTGGAGCAGTTCCCCACCGCGGTCCGCAGGTTTTTCAATGTTGAGGAAGTGGACCCCGCGGTCGACGCAGCTCGAGCAACCGGCATTTTACGTCAGGCCCGACACGCGGGTACCGCGCTGCTGGCTGTCACCCGCGACCGGGCGTTTTTGATGCACACGCCGAAGACAATCGGCACCGCTTTCTTCGGCGATCTCTCCTTGCGCCAGCAGACGCTCGATGTCGTGCAGCTGCATAAATGCCTGCTTGAGGGCTCGCTACATATCTCCGAGGAAGCCATTCGCAACCAGCAGAATGTCTCTTACTTCCGCGAGGCCGCTGAAGCGCTGGCCCAGGTGCGCGACGGAAAAGCCCAGATTGCATTCCTGATGAATCCGGTCCGCATGGAGCAGGTGCGCGATATCGCCTTCGCGGGCGAGGTCCTGCCTCAGAAGTCCACCGATTTCTACCCCAAGCTCCTCAGCGGCCTCACGATCTATGCGCTGGACTAGAAGGCGTACTCTCCGATGATACGCAAAACGTTGGCGCTCCTTCTGGCCACCGTTACGCTTTTGTCCGCGGCCATGTCCGCGGACGAAAAGCAACTCTCTGTCTACGCCCCGGTCGCCACTTACACACTGCTTGTTCTCGATCGCTCGGGTCATGAATATGTCGGCCTGCTCGAATTGCTGGATCCGTTAGGCCGCGTCAGCAGCCAGACATCCGGCTCCCATTGGGCCATTCGCTTCAACGCGATCGATGGCGAGTTTGTCGCCGGAAAAAGGCGCTGCAAGATTCATGGCCGCGATTTCGATCTCACTGCGCCATTTCTCATCGAAAATGCCCGTGGATTGGTGCCGCTCGCCTCGCTTGCAGCTCTTTTGCCGCGCTTCCTCGGATCCGCAGTCAACTTCCGCGAGAGCGCCCGTCGCCTCTTCATCGGAGAAGTCGGCATCCAGCCCAGTTTTCAGCTTGAGTCGGGCCCTCCGTCGCGGCTGGTTCTGAATTTCAACGCTCCCGTCAATCCGACCATCGCAACTGAACCCGGCCGTCTGCGCATGATCTTCAAGCGCGACCCGATCTTGTCTCCCGGCAGCCAATCCATCTCTTTTGACAGCAAAGTATTTACGCAGGCTACCTACTCTGAGAACAACGGTATCGCCGAACTCGATGTCGCCGGCAACCTCCCGCTGATGGCCAGCTTCGCCAATAACGGCCGGACCATCGTCGTGGCATCCGCGCCAACCGTTACGAACGCCGCACCCGGACCCGGAACTCCGAATCCCTCCCAGCAGCAGCCGTCACTCGCGCCTCCTATGCGCCGGCCTCTGGCCGTCGTCGATGCAGCGCATGGCGGCGACGAGCGAGGAGCGGCTCTCACCGAAATGCTGGCCGAAAAAGACGTGACCCTTGGTTTTGCCCGCCTGCTGCGCCATGAACTGGAACAGCGAGGATTTGCTGTTCTTATGCTGCGCGATTCCGATACCGCCATCAGCTTGGACCAGCGCGCCAACTCTGCCAACACAGCGCACGCCGGAATCTACGTCAGCCTCCATGCCATCTCCCAGGGCGCTGGCGCGCGTGTCTACACGTCGTTGCTACCGAGAGAGGATCCCAGCAAGGGCGTATTCCGCGCCTGGAATTCGGCCCAGGCCCCCGCCCTGCCGGTGAGCGTGAATATCTCAGCGACGATTGTTGCCGAACTGGAGAAGAAGCAATTCCCGTCGCACTCTTCGGCGGCGTCGCTTCGTCCACTGAATAACCTGATGATGCCGGCCGTCGCCGTTGAACTCGCGCCCGGCCCCAACGGGATTTCCGACCTGATCTCCGCCAACTACCAGCAGCAAGCCGCGGCCGCGATTGCCACGGCCATCGCCTCATTCCGCGATCGTCTGGAGCCCCAACCATGAAACTCCGGATCGTGAAGCTCCCGGCCATGAAAGACCAGCCATTGATTCCTCGTGCTCTCGTGATCAGCGTCGCCGTCATGCTGATTCTGGTTATCGCAATGGGAATTTACGCGCGCCGTATGCGGCGCCAGGCGCATGAAGTCGCGTTGCCCGCAACCAGTGCGCTTCCGGTCGCTCCTCCGCCTTCCGGTCCAACCGAAACCGTCACGTTGTACGTCGCCGATGACGCCGCCGGAACCCTCCGAGCCCAGTCAGCGAAAATCCCACTGCCCAGCGACCGCCAGCAGCGCGCCGAAGAATTGTTGCGTGCGCTTTTACGCGTCTACCAGCAACCGGGCGCCGCCCATCCTCTTTCACCGGCCTCCGATATTCGCAGCGTTTATCTGGTGAATCCCGGCATCGCCGTCATCGACCTCAATGCCGCCTTCGCCGACGAGCATCGCTCCGGAATCCTCAGCGAACAACTTACCGTGAACTCGCTGGTTGAAACACTGGCCGTAAACGTGCCCACGGTTCAGCGTGTTCGCATTCTGATTGACGGCAAAACGCGCGAGACTTTAGCCGGACACGCCGACCTGACTGACTTCTTTGATGTTCAGGCTGTAGCGCAAGTCCTGAATGGGCAATAGGCTATCGATGTGAACTGAAAAAGATGTGAACGGAAAAACAGTGATTAGTGGCGAGTGCCTTGGGTTGGCGTTCGCCGTTCGCTTTCAAGGGGCTGACAAGTTTCCTAAAGCAAAGAGCTGTCCCCTCGCGCAATCATTTAAAATCCAGACCGATGATCTTTCGCAGCGATAACCGCACTCCCGACCAACTCCGTCCCGTCAACATCACAGCCGACTTCATTTCAACCGCCGAAGGCTCCGCCCTGATCGAAATGGGCAACACCCGAGTCATCTGCACTGCTTCGGTCGAGGAAACCGTTCCCGTATTTCTCCGCAACACCGGCAAAGGATGGATCTCTGGCGAATACGGCATGCTTCCCCGTTCCACACTCACTCGCACCGCACGTGAAGCTGCCAAAGGCAAGCAGAGCGGGCGCACTCAGGAAATCCAACGCCTGATCGGACGATCCCTGCGCGCCATCGCAGATCTGAAGCGCCTCGGCGAGCGCACCATCTGGATTGACTGCGACGTGATTCAAGCCGACGGCGGCACGCGCACCGCGTCCATCACCGGAGCCTTTGTCGCACTCGGCCTGGCACTTCAGCGCCTGATCGATGCCGGTACCCTGACTGCCGCGCCGATCAAAGATTTCGTAGCCGCCATCAGCGTCGGCATTGTGGATGGCGAGCCAGTGCTCGATCTCAATTACGAGGAAGATTCCCGAGCCGACGTGGACATGAACGTCGTCATGACTGCCGGCAATAAGATCGTCGAGTTGCAAGCGACCGCCGAGCATCAAGTCTTCGACGACGCCCAACTCGCCAAAATGATGTCGTTGGCCCGCCAGGGAATCCAGTCGCTGATCGCCAAGCAACAGGCTGTGCTCGGATCGCTGACTTTGAGGCACTGAGTTCTTGTGGTTGAAACAAGTCGTCCGCTTTGCCTGCCGCTAGTCCTTTAGCGTGAGGATAGTCACAGAGAATGGCGGCATGCGGAATTTTGCCTCCGGAATCTGCTTTTTCACGACATCCGGCGATGCGCCGCCGATCGTCTGCGCGGATGCCCCTGCGCATTCTTGCGGCAACTCGACCGAAATTTCGCGGTTCCGCGGATTGATCAAAATAAATTTCCGCTGCTTCCCTGCTAGAAAGGCAGTCACGTTGATCGCATCGGCATCGGCGGGCTTGCCATTCGGCTTCACGTCCACGTCGGCAAATTCGCTGCCGGGACCGAGATTGTTCTTCACCAGTTCGAGCACTGTGTAACGCGCATTCGGCTTGCCCGTAGTCCAATCGACCATGCTGACACTGGGAAACTGGCTGGGAAAACCGACCAACTGCGATTCTCCGACGACATCGACTCCCATCTTTGCCAGTTCCACATAAAGGTAGGCGTAAAGAGTGCCGCTCAGGTTCCAATAGGCGGGCGGGATGGGCGCCTCGACGTGGCCGGGCTCGCCCTGCACCATATCTCCCGACAGAATAGACCCGGCTTCGTTCACCATGATCTTGGTCGAGGGCGACAGGCGGTCGCGAATCTGCAGGATGTAGCGCGTCTCCGCGAGAAACTCGCTTGCGCGGTCGGAAAACGTGAACTGCCAGTTGTCGAGTGTCTGATCGGCACCCGGAGCCGCGTAAACATGGAATGAAATGTAGTCCAGCGGAATGCCCGCCTTATGATGGGCCGGGTTCAAGAAGTATTCAAACATTGTCTGGCCGCCCGCGGGATAAGAGAGCGAAAGGCCCACAAACTTCATCTGCGGTGCGACTTTGCGCACGGCTTCAACGATCGCGTCGTAACGTTCTGCGTATTGTTCAGGCGTGGGCTCATGCTCCGAGTCGATCTCGTTGAATACCTCCCAATAACGCAGATCGTAATGATGCCCCGAGGAATGAAACTTACCCAGTTCGTCGGTGAAACCGCCCTGCATATACCAACTCGCGAGGCGACCGTAGTAGTCAGCAAGTTCCTTTACGTCGTGTAACTGATTGCCTTGCGTGTAATCCCAGAAGACTTGATTCGGATCGTCAGGATACACAATGGGCTTTGGAGTCGTATACATCCATTGCGGATTGGTGCTGAAGCTCCAGACAGCGGAGTGCCCGTCGGTGGCGGCGAGAAAATCCTCGACCAGTGGATCCATATATTGAAAATCCCAGAAGGTCTGGTTCTTATCGGGCGGCCGCAACTCGGCAACCGACAGCTTGGGATACGGAAACCAGAAAGCATACCGGGCATAGTCGGCATCAAGCTGGCGCAGATCGGCAAATGCGGCATCGTGGATCGGCGATCCGCGGCGCAGCATGGGATTCACGACGGCCTGCATCGTCGCCGTCGTGTGATTGGGAGTTTTCTTGCTCCAATTGACGGTGACGGAGGGCACGCTCTGAGAAAGCAGCGGCTTTGCGGCAGCCGCTATCAAGAGCGCCGAAAATGCAGGGACGAGGAACTTTCTATGAATTTGAATTTGAATCCCCCTGGAGCGCGAGTCTCCAACCGGCAATGGTATGGAGACGGGGAGCGGGAAGTCAACGCCGAGAAATAGCGTGAGAAGTAGCGCGTTGTAGTGAAGACTCGTGCAGAAGGGGTTTCTGGTTGTGGGGACGAGCGGAAATGCCCGTCCCCACACTTGCCTGCCCTTTAGGCGGGCTACTTATACTGCTTCGCCACTTCCGCCAGCGGAATCGGCTTGTAATCGCCCGCATGTCCGGCCTGTCCGAATTGAGTCATGCGCTGGGCTACGACTTTCTTCATCGCTTCGCGTGCCGGTTTCAAATAGTCGCGCGGATCGAATTTCTCCGGCGTATCACTAAACACTTTGCGGATCGCTCCCGTGATCGCCAGCCGATTATCGGTATCCACGTTGATCTTGCGCACGCCGTTGCGGATACCGAGCTGAATCTCTTCCACCGGCACGCCCCAGGTCGGCTTCAGTTTGCCCCCGTACTCGTTGATGATGTCCTGCAGCTCTTTGGGCACGCTCGACGATCCGTGCATCACCAGGTGCGTCTTCGGCAGGCGCTTGTGAATCTGGATCAGCACGTCCATCTTGAGCACCGAGCCATCCGGTTTCTTCGAAAATTTGTAAGCCCCGTGACTGGTGCCGATCGCGATGGCGAGGGCATCGAGGCCGGTCTTTTCAACAAACTCGACTGCCTGGTCCGGATCGGTGACATGCTCGAGACCGGTGCCGCCCGCCCCGTGTCCGTCTTCGATTCCGCCGAGCACGCCGATTTCGCCCTCCACCGTCACGCCCTTCGGATGCGCGTACTCAACCACTTCGCTCGTCACGCGCACGTTGTAATCGAACGAGGAAGGAGTCTTGCCATCCGGCATCAGCGAGCCATCCATCATTACGCTTGTAAAACCAAGGTCAATCGCCGATTTGCACGTCTCCACGCTGTTGCCATGGTCAAGGTGCATCACCAGCGGAATCTCGGGATACAGTTCCGCCGCGGCCAGCATCAGGTGATAGAGATATTTGTCCTGCGAATAAGAGCGCGCTCCGCGGCTGGCCTGAATGATGACCGGCGAACTCGTCTCCTTGGCCGCTTCCATGATCGCCTGAATCTGCTCCATATTGTTGACGTTGAAT
>JBELAC010000018.1:0-35391 GCA_049509215.1 Terriglobales bacterium | reverse complement strand
CGACCCGCGAAGCAGCAATGAGATACACTTCGGGATCCGGTTTGCCCTTATGCACGTCTTCGGCAGAGACTATGGCCTGAAAAAAATGGGCCGCAGATAAAGCTGCAAGGACCACCTCGACGTTTGCTCGTGGCGCCGCCGAGGCAATTGCTTGCAGCCATTCCTGCTGGTGTAGCCGGTGCAACCAACCAGCAACCCCAGGCAATGGTGACATGCCTTCGGTCCGCACGAGATGACGATAACGTTTCTCTTTGGCATTTGCGATTCTCTCGATGCTCTCGACGGTCGCGGTAGCACCCAACCATTGGGGCAGGATGGAATCATTACGCTGACCGAACGACGCAAGAAACTGCTCGCGCGTGATGCTTATTCCTTCGTTGGCCATAATGTCTCGCCACGCGATCCAGTGCAATTCCTCGGAGTCAATAAGGGTTCCATCCATGTCCCAGAGTACTGCGCGTGGCGCACTCATCAACTCACCTCATTGAAATATTAGCGCAGCCTTGCGCTCCGCCGAATTTTCTCGAACCTGCGAGAGTGATAGCTCCTTCTGTCGGGAACCATCGGCGAAAATGCCGCGGTGGCAGCTCTCAAACAGGGAGCACAAGACTATCTCATGAAAGACAATCTGAAGCGTCTGCTTCCAGCCATTCAGAGAGAACTCGAAGATGCCGAGCGGCGTCGCGAACGCAGGCGAGGAACCAATCGTCTGGCAGTAATCGGACAGCAGGAATCGGGGTCTGCCTTATTTAACGTTACTTGACCAACGCATTGGCTGCGTTAGCCGCCAGAATCCACCGGCTGGCGACGTCAATCACGTATTCGTCTTCGAACCAGAGAAAGCCAAAGTCATCGATGCACTCCGGAAAATCAGGTTTGATAACGACATAGCCCGGTATCACACCACCGGGAATGAAGGTGCCGTCAGCACGATTGTTCCCGTAGGCTTTTACTTTCGAAACGGTGCCAACCGAAGACACATACGAGGTGCTCGAGACCGGATGAGTACCCAGCACGTAGTTGGCGGCGCGGAGCGTATAGTCCGTACCAACGATCTCCGGAAATGCTTTGTGCAGGAAATACATCCGGACGCCGAGGTCGGCTACGGCGATCGAGCCGCCCCAACTGCCGCGGCTCGGGGGCACGCCGAACGGAGTTGCCGCCAGTTCGGTGTCGAGTTCGGCGACATAGGATCGAACCGCTGCTTCGAGCTGCTTCCTGAAGTCAGCATCCAAGTAGGGTAGAGCGAACACGGCGGTCCAGCCGCCGAAGCCAAAGCGCTTTTGCGCCGCAGGGAACATCTCGAGGAGGCGCTTCTTGTAGACCTCGCTACCATTGGTCGCGATCAGTAGCTGCAACGTAGCTTTCCACTCCTCGTTGCGGACGATTTCTTCGGCGAAATTCGAAGGAAAACGTTCCCCTAGCTGAGTTTGGATGGCGGTCGGATGATCATGTTCCTCTTGCCACAGCCTGACTGCAGTTTCCAGACACTCCCTGGCGAGAGCATCATCCCACCCTTTAAGAGCCTGTGACGCGGCGGCCAGCGCTGCGGCGGCGCCGTATTGCAGTCGAGGTTCCTTGGTGGTGAAGGCCCAGCGATCATCTGGAACGCCGGACAAGTCTCCCTGCACCTCGTGCGGACCGAGTTTGCTGGAATAGATCCGACCATCGGTCTTCGACGCGGCATCGCCCAAGTGCGTGTACTCCCGCAGATTGGGCTCCATGATCTCGGGAACCGGGTGACCGATCGACTTGATCTGTCCGAGCACCTGCAAAACGCCGTGCTTGATCTGCTGTACTGCGTCGGGGACCCCGTCGGGCCGATGCATCTCGACCGTGCGGGCAGTCTCGTCGACTGCCAGTTCATCCCACTTCAGGTCGAACTCTTGGTAGGCCAGAGCCAAATCCTCAATGACGGCATATTGGCTCTCGGCGCGAATGTCGTAATCGCCCGCGTCATACCAGCCGCCGACATTCAATCCCGGGATGTGCTGGCCGGCTTGGAACGGCGAATCGGTGTTGGGACCCATCCATGCTCCGTCGAAATGTTGTGTGTTCGGCGGCGCCTGGCGGGCATCGTCGAGATGAGAAACGCCGTGCCAAAGGCGATAGCCTTCGCGGACCGAGACGTGGTCCATCTCGACTGCGAGGTAGCCGTCCAGACTGGATTGCCAGGTCCGGCTGTATACATCCCTGGCGATGGGGAACAGATCGGTGCGCTGACCCGCGTATTCGATCGAGTACAAGCCGGGATCATTCACAGGAGTGAAATCGAACCGGGCGTAGGTGTAGCGCAGCCAAGGAGTTGGGGCTGAGATGGGCCCTTCGAAAACTTGCTTGTAGGAGCCGTCGTCGACCAGACGGAAGACCCTGGCGGTTCGCGGCGCGTCGAATTTCGGGTCCAGTTCGATGAGAGCGACCTTTGAGAAATTGGGAGCGTAGCCGGCCTGGCTGTGCGCCACCATCGGCGGTCGCGTCCAATTCGGAATCACATTAGGGCGAATATGCCAGACCACGGCTCCTTCGGTCTTGCCGGAAGGAATCAGCGTGCGAAGGACGAACCAGCCGTTCTGGGCGCGGTTGCGTCCGTCATAGAGAGACAGCGGGCCAGTTTCGGACGTGACGCGAATACAGTGGAGCGGATCTTCGACCGCGAACGTCATACTGTTTCCGGTGACCAGCGGAAGGGGCTGCGTGTAGCCCTTGGCTTGGTCCCATTCCTCCTGGTAGGGCAGTTTCTTCGGATCGTCGGGCGAGGGTGGAATCACTTGCATTGCGTCCAGAGGACTGCGCGGAAAAACGCCGAACGCATGGCCGTCCACGGCATAGGTCTTGCCCATATAAACCGACGGCAGAAACTCCAGATTGAAGCCTGCGCGGCCGGCCAGTTTCTCAGGGAGCGGCTTGTCGAGATTCACACTCACGCGCACGCCGCCAGGCTCGGCGGCAACTTCCAAGCGGTAATCCATCTGATAACTGGGGAAGGATAGCTGCGCCGTGAGACGGTTGTGTTCCTTGTCGGCGTGATGGCTCTTGAGCTGCGCGACCAAATCCCACTGCTCCGGAGTCGGCATCAGGCGTATGTCGCCGTCGGTGGCGATGCGTTCGCCATGGAGAATGATCTGCATGGCGGCGTTCTTCTCGTCGACGAAGATGGGGTGGAAGGTGTTGTCGTAGAGCGTCACGTTGAAGCCCTGCGTGTTCAGATAGCCACTGTCAGTCACTTGCATCATGAAATCAGAGCTGAGTCCGGGCAAACAAAAAGCCAGGACGGCGACAAGAACGGCTTGTGATCGAACGAACACGCATCGAGGGAGCATAAAGAAAACGAGCCCTTCTGGGAATTCAGAATGTTGACATTCCCCGTTTCAGCCGCAAACCGTTTAGACGATTACCGTAAACGGCAATCGCAGAAAAGCTTTGAGCTGGTTGGCTTCATTCACGACAACCTGCCTGAAAACAGAGACTGCGGCTGAAAAACGTCAGAACATGATTCTGGAAGCGATCAGCCACCTTACTGGTGTGAGTGCCCTGATAGATTTCGAAGCTGTTCGCGATACCGTACTTATCGAGAACGTCGTGCAGTTTGCCGGCATCGACTTGTAAGCCGTCCTTGTCGCCAACATCGATCGCGATCGCGCGGTACTGGCGGAGATTCCTGATGTACTGATCGATGAAAGCCAGCGGCGCATTCGCCGTCCATTTTGCGAGAACATCCAGTTGAGCTACGCCGTCCTTCGTCGGGAGATCCAGATATAGCGGCGCGTTTCTCGGATCGGGTGACCAGGCCGCCGCACTTGCAAGCGTGGCGCGGGGAAAGAACGACAGGTTGGCCGAATCCGCGGGTGTCTTCACCGCTTCCAGCGTCTTTTCAAGTTCTGGGTCCGGCGTCCGGGGCGACAAGCAACAGGGACTCATGATGTAGAGGCTACCGAACACATCTGAATGCTTCATGCCGATGCGGGTGGCACCGTAGCCTCCCATCGAGTGACCGACCAGGCCGCGGCTGAGTCGATCCGGAATTGTCCGGTAATGAGTGTCGATGTATGCGACCACATCAAGTGCGATGAACGTCTCGAAATCTCCGGTGGTGACCGAACTCGAATACATGGAACCGTTGTGGAGTGTTTTCGAATCAGGCAACACGACGATCATTTCTTTTGCGCCTTGGGCGAAAGCGCCTTCAATGGTTTGCGGCACATGAATTTCGTGGGTCCATTGCTCGGCGCCGATCGAATAACCGTGCAGGGCATAGAGGACGGGGTAACGCCGTGACTTGTCGCTGGCATAACGGGGCGGCAAGAACACGAACACATCGCGATCGACCGCATCTCCCTCCAAGTTGCCTTCCAGGGCCGTCCCGTGGATCTTAATGTGCTCAACCGCTACCGGCTTCGTACCGGGGACAACTGCAGGCACGTCGGTCTGTACTTGTGCCGCGAGCCCAGAGCCCATTGCGAAGGCTACTGCCAGCGTAGCCACAGGAAGTAGTTTGTCAGTTATCATTGGCGCCTTTCTTGAGATAACAGTATGTTACGAGTCTGCGATCATCGACCGATGTTGTGAAGAAATCCATCGAACACGAGGGGCTCGCCAGATTGAATCTGAGTCGCGGTCGACCGGTCGCCGGTCATCTCGTCGCCAGTGCTCTGGACGAGCATCTCGATCATTGCAGCCGGACCGCCGACACAGCTCGGCGCCCATGAGCGATAGGCGTGAAGAGCGGAGAGACCTCACTTGCTTGGTCGTCTCATTGCTCAACGGAGATTACGCTTACCGACTTGGGCTCCAGTTTCAGCAGCAACTTGCCGCTTTGCACTCTCGCTGACACCGGCTCCGGAACAACCGTGTTGGGCGCCTCGAAGGTGTTGACGCTGTCAACCTTGGGCGCGGTCAGCGTTACTCCAGTTGCTGATTTGGCCGTGATGCCAACCAGGCTTGCTCCGATTTCGACGTCGCGGTTGGGATCGAGATTCGTGATCGCGATCCACAGCTTGCCAGACTTATCTTTCGCTGCAATGGCATCCAAGCGCGGCAAGGCGGCGTCTCCGTGCGTGTACCAACCGGCGTCGATTGTGATCGGAACAAATGTCGCGTCCTGAAACGGCACGTACATCTTGAAGACGTAATAGGTTGGAGTCAGAACCATCTTTTCCTTGTTGGTCATGATCATTGCCTGCAGCACGTTGACCATCTGCGCGATGTTGGCCATGCGCACGCGGTCGGCGTGGCGGGCAAAGAGGTTCAGGTTCAGCGCAGCGAGAACGGCGTCGCGCAGGCTATTCTGCTGGACTAAGAAGCCGGGATTACTGCCTGGCAGCGGGGCGTACCAGGTGCCCCATTCATCGACGACCAGGGCGACCTTCTTCTCCGGGTCATATTTGTCCATGATGGCCGAATGTTTCGCGATCAGGCCATCCATTTCCAAGGTGGACTTGAGAATCTGGGCGTACTCGGTCTCTGCGAACCCCACCGATGCAAACGAGGGCGGCCACTTCACAACAGTGTAGGAGTGCATCGAAAGGCCGTTCATATCCCAGCTCCACTGATGATGTTGATAGGCCTTCATGATCGCTTCCGTCCATTCCGTCCAACGCGGTTCATCGCCGCCAGGGCCCACGGCGATCTTCAACATCTGGTGCGGCTCCTGTTGTTCTGGATTGAAGTTGCGGACGAATCGGCTGTAGATCTTCATCCGGCTCAGGTAATAGTCGGGTGTCATGTTGCCGCCACAGTCCCAGCTTTCGTTGCCAAGGCCGAGATAACCGACTTTGTAAGGTGCCGGATGACCATTAGCGGCGCGTTCTTTCGCCAGCGTCGTCGGCTGATCGGTCGTCATGTACTCCAGCCAGTCAGCGGCCTCCCGCGGAGCGCCCGAGCCGACATTGACTGAGATGTACGCCTCCGCGCCAATCTGGTCGAGGAAGTCCATGAATTCATGTGTACCGAATGTGTTCGGCTCGATCACGCCGCCCCAGTTTGGATTGAGAGTGACTCCTCGCTGATCGTTTGGCCCGATGCCGTTGCGCCAGTGATATTCGTCGGCGAAGCAACCGCCGGGCCAGCGGACATTCGGTACCTTCAGGGCTTTAAGCGCGTCCACGACATCGTTGCGGATGCCGCGAGTGTTCGGGATTTTGGAATCCGGACCGACCCAGATGCCTTCGTAAATGCCGTGTCCAAGATGCTCGGCAAACTGGCCGAATATGTTCCGGTCGATCTTTGCGCCCGGTTGGGAGACGTTCACGGTCAAGACAACCTTGTCTGGCTCTGTGGCCAGAGCAGGAGCAGTTGCGCCTAGAGCAATCAGAGCGATACTGGCGAAAAGTGCGAGCACTGCCAGCGACGCCCTTTGGGTCAGAAACCTGAGCGGAAGGGAAACCCAATGACCGCAAATCGAGCAGTCTTCGGACGAAGCTGATTTAACTGGGATGGTGGGGTTGGCGCGGGGCTCCCCGCGGCGAACTGTCAGTTCTGATTTGCAGGCTCCTGTAACCATCTGCTTTCCCCCGCGAATATGCCGCGTCGGCAGCAACCGGGATGACGTCGCGTTCCGCCTACTCATGCAGTACGACGTTCCCTAACGTGAAAGTTTCCCGCAATCGACGGTGCACCGAAATACCCCGCATGCGAACCCGACTCATGCCACTCGGCGATTGTGGTTCGCGCTTCACAGGTGGGGCCATGAAAACCAATTTGCAGGTTTGCGAGCAGAACAGAGTCTGTTGTCCCCTGCAAACGCGCTAAAAACTTGAGCGTAAACGTTAACGGTCGTATACTACCACACGCGCGTATTTCTACAAGAGACTTACAAAAGAGCTATCAGGAAAATGAACTCCACCACGGCCTTCGACCGACGAGGTAGCGGTGAGCGGCCTACTCCTTCGAGCGTTGATTTGCAGCAACTCTGCGGTTTAGCTATCTCGGACTTTGCCGCGGCCAGTGCCAGGAACGGATCTTACGCTGACATGTTGCGAGCCACGCACCTGCAAACGGACATTCATACATGAAATTGTTTTAGGAGACTCTTCGTGACCCAAAGCAACGCGCTGACAAGGAAAACCAAAAAATCATCTGTGTCGAGCAAGCGCAGCAAAACCCAACCGCACGTTCTTCCATATCAAAACCCAATCCTTTCACCAGAAAGGCGGGTTCGCGACCTTCTGTCCCGCATGACACTCGAAGAGAAGGCCGCGCAGATGATCTGCATCTGGCAAAAGAAGCCTCAGACTCTGGTGGATGCGCAGGGCAACTTTGATTTGGCCAAAGCCGAGCGATCTTTCAAAGACGGCAACGGGCTTGGGCAGGTGGGCCGTCCAAGCGACGCGGGCAAAGGCCTGAATGCCCGCCAGATGGCGGAAACCACGAATGCAATCCAGGAGTTTTTTATCGAGAACGCGCGGCTGGGGATACCCGTGGTCTTTCATGAGGAATGCCTCCACGGGCACGCGGCCGTCGATGGAACCAGTTTCCCTCAGCCGATTGCGTTGGCCGCGACTTTTAACCCCGAACTTGTAGAGTCGCTCTTCACAGTGACCGCCCTCGAAGTTCGTTCGCGAGGCGGGCATCAGGCGCTCACGCCTGTCGTGGACGTGGCCCGTGATGCCCGTTGGGGGCGGGTCGAGGAGACATACGGCGAAGATCCGTTCCTGGTTTCCCGGATGGGCGTTGCGGCCACGCGAGGTTTTCAGGGCGATGGTAGTTTCCGCGACAAGAGACACATGATCGCCACATTGAAGCACTTCGTCGGACACGGCCAGCCAGAATCCGGCATGAACTGCGCACCGGCGAATGTGTCCCAGCGAGTGTTGCGCGAAAACTTTTTCTATCCTTTCAAGGAATCTCTACAGAAAGCCGGGGCCATCAGTGTAATGCCGTCTTATAACGAGGTTGACGGCGTGCCTTCGCATGCGAGTAAGTGGTTGCTGCGCGACGTCCTGCGCAAAGAATTTGGTTTCAAGGGATACGCCGTCTCCGACTACTTTGCCATTTGGGAACTCGGATACCGACCTGAGACTCACGGTCACTTCGTAGCGGCAGACAAGAAAGAGTCCTGCAAACTGGCCGTTGAAGCTGGTGTGAACATCGAGTTGCCAGATCCGGATTGCTATCTGCATCTAGTTGAACTCGTCAAGAAACGTGTACTGAAAGAATCGCAACTAGACGAGCTCGTTGCCCCCATGCTCCTGTGGAAATTCAAGCTCGGCCTTTTCGACGACCCCTACGTGGATCCTGCCGAGGCGGAGCGGATTGTCGGCTGTGACGCGCATCGCGAGCTTGCCCGCCAGGCCGCCCGTGAGGCCATTACGCTGCTTAAGAACGAAGGCGACCTGGTTCCCCTTGATTTGAGCAAGTACCGAGCTATCGCCGTCATCGGACCTAATGCCAACCGCACTTTACTGGGCGGCTATAGCGGTGTGCCAAAGCAGGAAATTACAGTGCTTGACGGCATCCGCACGCGAGTCGGCACCCGCGCGCAAGTGCTCTACAGCGAAGGCTGCAAAATCACGATCGGTGGAAACTGGAATCAAGACGTGGTTGTGCCCAGCGATCCCGACGAGGACCGGCGGCAGATTGCTGCGGCGGTTGAAGTTGCCAAGCAGGCAGACATCATCATTCTCGCCCTCGGCGGCAACGAACAGACATCGCGCGAAGCCTGGGCATTGAACCACATGGGAGACCGCGCCAGTCTCGATCTGATCGGAAGGCAGGATGCGCTGGTGAAGGCGATACTGGTGACTGGTAAGCCCGTAGTGGTGCTTCTTTATAACGGTCGGCCGCTTTCGACTAACTATCTCCAGCAGAATGTGCCGGTGATTTTCGAGTGCTGGTATCTTGGCCAAGAGAACGGCCACGCAGTTGCCGACGTACTGTTTGGAGATGTCAATCCTAGTGGCAAACTGCCGATCTCGATTCCACGGTCGGCAGGACATTTGCCGGTCTTCTACAACTACAAACCGTCGGCCCGGCGCGGATACCTCTTTGACGACGTCACGCCACTTTACCCTTTCGGCTACGGACTGAGCTACACGATGTTTGCGATCCAGCACGTTCGGCTCGAGAAAAAGAAAATCCGCACGAATGCCTTTACGCGTGTGCTTGCCGACGTTACGAACACCGGCAAACGCGAAGGCGCGGAAGTCGTGCAAATGTACATTCGCGACGTAGTCAGCTCAGTGACGCGGCCAGTAAAGGAACTGAAGGGCTTCCAGAAAGTCACGCTGCGTCCGGGTGAAAAGAAGACAATCTCGTTCGAGATCACTGCCGATTTGCTCACCTTCTACGACGTGAATATGAATTATGTCGTTGAGCCGGGCGAGTTCACGATTATGATCGGCAGTTCCTCACGAGACCAGGACCTGACGAAACTCGCGCTCACAGTAACGAACTGACGCTGCCCCGCGGCATGGCACAACGAGGCATTTTATGATCCAGAAACTTTCCGTTGGCGAGAAGGCCGGTTATGCCTTAGGAGACATGGCAGCTAACTTTGTGTTCCAGGCCATGCTAGCGTTGCAGCTCGACTTCTATACCCACACCTTCGGCCTAACTGCAGCCCAGGCAGGAACTATGTTTCTGGTGGTGGGGTTGGGAGTCGCGTGCTTCAATCCCGTGATGGGTGTGATAGCGGATCGAACCAGTACGCGCTGGGGCAAGTTTCGTCCCTGGCTGCTCTGGACCGCCGCGCCCTTCGGCATCATTAGCATCCTGACATTCACCACTCCACAGCTCAGTGGGGGCGCCAAGATCATCTATGCGTGGACCACCTACATCCTTCTCCGCGTAATCTACACCGTCAACAACGTGCCGTACGCCTCGCTGACGGCGGTCATGACCCAGGACCCCGACGAGCGCACCAGCATCTCCTCGTATCGCCAGATCGCGGCCAATAGCGCGGGGTTTATTATCGCCAGCCTCGCCATTCCTATGGTCAAATTCTTTGGCGGCGGCAATGACGCGCGGGGCTATCAACTTACGATGGGGCTGCTCTCGGTTCTTAGTGTCATCTTCTTCGTTATTGCCTTCTTCACCACGCAGGAGCGCATCCAGCCCGATCCGCAGCAGAAGACCTCGCTCGGACAGGATCTCTCGGACCTTTTCAGTAACCGTTCCTGGGTCGTACTGTTTCTGGTCACCTTGTTCTACTTCAGCGCGATTCTGGTACGCGGCAACCTCATGCTGCCTTACTTCAGATTTGTCGCAGGCAATTTGGACCTTTTCGCCTGGTTCAACGGCTTTGGCCTTGCAGCGCTGCTGCTGGGCGTGGCTTGCTCCACGGTCGTGTCTGTGAGGGTGGGCAAACGTACGCTCTTCATCGCAAGCATGATCCTGACGGGCATCTGCACCGCGATGTTATATGTGATTCCGCCGGGTTCCACTCACGTCATCATCGCTACGGAAGTGCTTCGTCAGTTCTCGTTCGGGCTGTCGGGCCCGATCTTGTGGGCGATGATGGGCGACGTCGCTGATTACGGCGAATGGAAGACCGGGCGCCGGGCTACCGCTACGGTAACCGCTGGGGTGGTCTTCGCGTTGTGGGCGGGGCTGGCCCTGGGCGGCGCCATCGCCGGATGGCTGCTATCAGCCTACGGTTTCGTATCTGAAGCTGCCACGCAAACCACTCGCACACAGACAGGGATCCTTCTGACGGCGAGCCTCTATGCAGGCTTATTTTTTTTCGCCGCCGCGGCATGCCTATTCCTCTATCCGCTGACGAGCGAGAAGAATGCATCGATTGCCAACGAATTGGCCGAGCGGCGGAAGAAAGCTAAGCGGTCTCCCGCGACCGCGTCCTAGGAGGCATATCATGCATCGGACCGCCCTGTTTGCAACCGCTTTAACTTTACTTGCCAGATGCAGGCTCGCCAAAATCGCAGCCCTGATCCCGATCACGCGTTTGCGGCTCTCGTCCACCAGGGCACAATCCCAACCGGGTGCTAACGGTTTTCGTATAAGTGATTGATATGAAGTCATGCAACAATCAATTCCTCTTTTTCCATGTCGCTGCTGGACTGCTATTGCTGTTAATGGCCATGCTCTCTGGCGGGGCCGCTTTGCGAGAGTCCGTCACGATTGACGAGGTCCCGCACATCGGTGCCGGGCTGAGTTACGTGCAGAAACTCGACCTGCGGCTGAACGAGGAACATCCGCCATTGGCCAAGGTGCTGACGGGAATTTCGCTGGCATTGCGTGGCACCCGCGCCGACTACTCCCACGTTTCCTGGACAGCCAGCCGCCAGCTTCTCCCGCACGCCTTCCTGGGGGAATGGGTTTTCGGAGAATGGGTGCTGGAACGATGGAATGATGCCGCCACGACGCTGTTCTGGGCGCGGATTCCGATGCTGCTTCTGACACTGGCACTGGGCTGGGTCATTTACCAGTATGGCAGCCGCCTGGGAGGCCCATGGGCCGGACTGGTTTGCTTAAGTGCGTACGTGAGCATGCCGGTGTTCCTCGCATTCGGGCCCTTGGTTCTGACCGACGTGGCGGTCACGCTGTTCGCTCTGCCGAGCCTTTGGTGGTTTGCGGCAGTCTGGGAGGACCCGAGCCGCGGGAACATTTTGCGATTCGGGCTGTATCTGGCGGGCGCGCTGCTCTCGAAGTTTTCCACCGGCCTGCTGTTCTTTGCGTTCGGACTGTTCGCGTTAAGCACGCGCTGGCTTCCCATCGCTGGCCAGCCGGCGACGAAGGTGGAAGGCCGGGCTTGGCGCCGACGGCGCTGGCGGGCAACGATGAAAGGCATCCTCGGGGCTGCTGCAGTCGTTTATGCCGTCTACTTCGTTTTGTCCTGGAACCAAACCAGCGATGTGCTCTATTTGATCGGGCACGGCTCGGCATGGGTGCCGGTGCGGCGGCTGCTGATGCCGCCCTGGCTGTACTTGCGAGGGATTCTCATGCTCGCGATCACCTACAAACGGCCTGCTTTTATCCTGGGCCACAAGTATCCGTTCGGGGTCTGGTTCTACTTCCCGGCGTTATTCGTTCTGAAGTCGACTTTGGGATTCCTCGGATTGCTCCTGGTGGCGCCGGCCCTGGCGTGGGCGCGAAAGCGGAGGAGCGGCGCCAAGCCTCGGGTTGTTCCCGAGGGAATGCAATCCCGTTGGCGGGCACTCTGGGTCGCCCTGCTGGTTTTCGTAGGCGCTTCGATCCTGGCTCACTTCGACGTCAGCTACCGTCACTTCACGATTCCTTTGGCTTTGCTGATACTCCTGTTGGCGCCTTTGCCACGATTGTTGGGCGAGTTGCGACAATCGGCTCCTTTGGCGGGAGGTTCGGCGATGGCGCTCGTTGTTCTGCTGGTTGTGTGCTGCCTGTTTACGGCGGTGCGCACATACCCCTATTACTTCACTTATTTCAATGCGCTGGGAATGGGAAGGCCCGCATACGTGCTCGCCAGCGATTCCAACGTCGATTGGAATGAGGCGCTGCCGGAAGTCAGGCAGTTTGCCGAGAAGCACGGAATCCTGAATTTGCGCATTGACACCTATGGAGCCAACGATCCCGCAGCCACTGTGCCGGGGTCCGACATATGGAACTGCCAGCGGCCCACCGCAGCCGACGCCGGGCAATGGGTGGTCGTCTCGGCCGACATGATTCTCGATTCGCACAACTGCACTTGGCTCTTTCAGTATCCGCACGAGGTTCTGGCGGGCGGCGGCATGTACGCTTTTCGCCTGCCCTCGCCCATTCCTCCTGCCGGACAAACTGGTGGGCCTCCACTGCCCTCTGCTTACCGCGAATTTGTCGGCTTCCCCACGGACACGCGAGTCATGCAGCTGAATCTGGAGCGACATCCGGAGAAGCTCCCCCAGTTTGCGGCTAGAATGGAAGGGCAGTTCCGGGAAGTGATGAAAACGGGAAAAAAGCCCACCAAGGAGGAGAGCGACAGGCTAGAGCGGGAGCTTTGGATGCCGTAAGAATTCATGGTTGTGCCCTGGGCGACGCAAAAGAACCAAGGCTGATGTTCGGGCCGGCTTTCCTTTTGTGTTCCCGAAGGGTCGGATGAGAGAGGCGTCGAATTCGCCGCCTCTCGACGCCGGGTGTGCCGACATCTTTCAAAAGGAACAGCCATCGGTCAAGCGGGGCACGTTCATCGAGTGCCAGTCAGAATGTCCATTGTCAGCTGATCGAGGCATTCATAAGGCAAGCGTTTCTTCATAATTGCGTCCTTATCGAAGACATGGGACAAAAGGACCGCCGCACCTTGCTTTGCGTAACGTCCCACCACCGGCGTTCCGTTCGAGTTAGAAGAAATTTCCTTGAGAATCGCGCGGATTTCGTTATCGGCGTTCCAACAGCGAGCCCTCTCTTTCAGAACCAGATAGGTGCGCATGCATCCGCGTGCAAAGTCCTTGACGCCTTCGTAGTCTTCCGTGCGATAGGCGTGAGCGTCAAAGTGGCGCGGTCCGGAATAGCCCACGTCCTCCAGGAACTTCACGAGCCAGAACGCCGACTTCAGGTTGGCCGAGCCGAAGCGCAGATCCTGATCGTAGCGTCCGGGCGCTTGATCATTGAGGTCAATGTGAAAGAGCTTGCCGCACTCCCACGCCTGAGCGACCCCGTGCATGAAATTCAACCCGGCCATATGTTCGTGCGCAACCTCCGGGTTCACACCCACCATCTCGGGATGATCGAGTGTCGGAATAAATCCGAGGTAATGACCAGTGGTAGCCATGTAGATATCGGCGCGCGGCTCGTTGGGCTTGGCCTCCAAAGCAAACTTGTAACCGTAGCCGCGATCAAGATTGTATTCGCAAAGGTAATTTATGGCTTCGCGCAAGCGTTTGACCGCTTCATCGGCGCGGCGGCAGCCATCGGTTTCGACGCCTTCGCGGCCTCCCCATAGCACGAAGATCTTTGCTCCCAGTTCCGCACCGATGTCCATCGCCCGCATCGTCTTTTGCAGAGCATACGCACGCACTTCGGGATCATTCGCGGTGAATGCCCCATCACGAAACACGGGATGAAAGAACAATGACACGGTTGCCATCGCTACAACAATTCCATGTTCCGCACACGCCTTGGCGAACTTCTTCACAATGCAGTCTCGTTCCGAAGGAGTTGCGTCAATCGGCACCAAATCGTTGTCGTGCAGGTTAACGCCCCAAGCTCCAACATCCGCCAACATTGCGACGATTTCCACTGGCGCAATCGACCGTCGTACCGCATCCCCAAAGGGATCTCGGCCCCGATTGCCGAGCGTCCAAAGGCCAAAGGAGAACTTGTGCTCCGGCTTAGGTAGATAATGCCCATTTTCGGTCATGACATCCTCCAAATGAGTGCCTCAGGTACCAAGAAGAACCTGCTTGAGTGCTGGATACAACCGCTTGTAGCCGACATAGCAACTTGTCATCTTTGAGGCGTTGGCCGGATTCGGGCGAACACGGTCTTTGACTTTCACGACCGCGTCACAAGCTTCCTCCACTGAGGCCCACATCTTCGCACCCACTCCGGCGAGAAGCGCGGCGCCGTATGCCGCGCCCTCTTCGGCCTCCACGCGTTCCACCTCCTGTCCGTAAATGTCCGCCTGAATTTGGCGCCAGAGCTCGGAGCGGGCGCCGCCTCCACCCAACCGGATGCTCGTCACCGGAACCTGCATTTCGCGAAGTATGGAGAAGGAGTCTTGGAGACTGAATGCGACACCTTCCAGAATCGCGCGCACCACGTGGCTGCGAGTGTGCGACGCAGTCAGGCCGACCAGCGCACCGCGAGCGTTCGCATCCAGATGAGGTGTGCGCTCCCCCATCAGGTAAGGGGCCCAAAGCAGGCCGTCTGCGCCGGCCGGAACCTTCGCCGCTTCCGCCGTCAGCAACTCATAAGGATCTCGACCGTCTGTTGCCGCGGCACACCCGAAGTTATCGCGAAACCATCGCAACGAGAGGCCGGCCGCCTGAGTCACTCCCATCACATGCCAGCGTCCGGGCACCGCATGGCAAAACGTATGCATTCGGCCTTTTGTGTCGAGCGCCGGACGATCAGTTGCCGCAAAGACGACTCCAGATGTACCGATCGTCGCACTCACCGCTCCAGGTCGAACAATGCCCATCCCAGTCGCGCCGGCGGCTTGGTCTCCAGCTCCCGCCACCACCGGCGTCCCGGCAGACAAGCCACTGGAGAGCGCGCCCTTGTTGCATATCTCGCCGCAGACCTCGGGCGACTCATACAAGGCCGGAAGCACGGCGGCATCGATTCCCACGGCTTGCAGAACTTCGCCCGACCAGCGCCGTTGTGCGACATCGAGCATCAGCGTTCCGGATGCGTCGGCCACGTCGGTGGCACGCTCTCCTGTCAGTCGGAAACGAACATAATCCTTCGGCACCATGACGGAACGGACGCGCTGCCAATTCTCAGGTTCGTTTTCCCGCACCCACAAGAGCTTAGTGAGCGTGAAATTGGTGAGGGCTGGGTTGCAGGTCAGTTGGATCAGCCGATCGCGGCCAATTCGTTGGTTCAGTTCCAGGCACTGCTTCTCGGTGCGAACATCACACCAAATCAACGCCGGACGAACGACCTCGCCGGCGCTGTCAAGCATCACCGCTCCGTGCATTTGCCCGGAGAAGCCCACACAGGCAACTTCATCGGACTGCACCTTAGCAACGCTTAGCGCTTTGCGAATCGCAGAACCGGACGCCCGCCACCAGTCTTCGGGCCTCTGTTCGGCCCAGCCGATGCTCGGAGATGCAAACGGCTCGTGCTGTTCTGTTGCCGACGCGACGACGCGGCCGGCTTCGTCGATGATGACCGCCCGTGTCCCGCCGGTTCCGACATCAAGCCCAAGAACGTACTTCGACATGATTTAAGCCTGAATTCTTCGCGGAGCTCAACGAGCCTGACTGCGCCCTAACTGAGCCGGTCGGCTACGCAATCCGCGGATTGGGTCCGCCTTTCCACCACTATTGCTCGTTTACTAAAACGAAAATTGCTTGATCGTAAACGTTCACGGCGACATAGTAGCACACTCGACCGCTGTCGCAAGCCCCCACCTGGAACAGCCTCACCGGATGCTCCCCGGGTGTGGTCGTTAGGCAGCTTGGCCGCCCACGATTGTAATAGCTTTCAATCCGATGTGGTTCAGAACCTAAGGTCTGCTTGGCGCTTTAAGAAAAACGGGAATTGGCGTTGGTTTCGCGAGGCGCGACAAGACTTCATCCTGTTAACGATTTCGCTAGAACGAATATTCGTGAGCCGACAACGGGTGTCAAACCGAGAGCAAGAAACTTCTATGCAGAAGACACTCCTGGTTCAGTTCGCGCCGCCGACCGCCAAATCGCTGCTCGCGAATACGTAGATGGTGAGATTGTCGAGCTTAATATTCGAACGGTTGCCAACGAGCGTGATACCCCCGGTGCCATCACGTTGGCATTCAACGCCCTTCATGGGCACGCGGCGCTTGGAAATCACCGGAGACGGAGCATTCTCGGACTGCCCTTTCGTATCGACAGCCGCAGGAAAAGGCTTGTAGTCAGGTGAATTTGAATCCGGATACTGGCCCATGCCATTCCACGCCTTTTTTGCGGATTGTTCGGGGCCGTACTGCAGGTCTGGCCCCGCCTTAAGCGTTACAGAGTAGTACCATCGCGTCAGGTACGCCCGTATCGCGACCGATTCATTCTTCCAGTGCGAGCTATCCAGTCGAATGGAGAGGCGCGACGGTTGGCTCGACGTCTTGGCCTTCGATTCGACGACTTCGCCCGACAACACAGCATCTCGGGGAATCACCTTTCCATTCAGCAACGTGGCAACCATGAGATTTGACTGAACATGAGTCCCAACCGGTGTTTTGCCCGCAACTACCCTTTGCTGCAAGACGAGGGGAAACTCCAGCTCTCTCGTACCTGCAGCAGAAGGCCGCACGCCGGGTGCGAGAACCGGGCACTCTTGGCCCGCAGATATGCCTAAACTGCAACCAAGCCCAACAGAAACGTAGAGTACCACTCGAATTAACATCGCAAACACCTCACTGGTGGCCCGGCCGATGGCCAAGGATTCGCGCCTCGCGACGGGGACAACTATAACTCTGCGGGGCCAGAAGCACACACAAAAACGCCGCATCTCTTAGAAGCGTAAGTTCCGGAGAATTTTCTATGGTTTTTCGAAGGGCGACAACCAAGAAACATATAGAAACTATATGGCTTTCTGAAGAGGATGCCCTGAAACATAGAATTTGTTTCTTGGATCGAGAATAATCATTTTTTCTCTTGACAACAGCCCGCAATCATATGTATGTACTATGCCGTAAACGTTTACGCTCTGATCCTCGTGCTCACCGTGGCACCCGTGTAGACCGATCAAAGCGGATCCGGAGGCTGGCAATGAAATCTCTCTCTTCTACGAATGCCGCGAGTCTTGGTCTTGCAAGGAATGATCGCAACCTTAGCCGCTTGGCAATCTGCACTCTTCTGTTCCTGATCGTCATTCTGTTCTCTGTGACATCGTTCGCCCAGCAAGGGACGATTGTCGGAACAGTGACCGACCCCTCAGGTGCCGCAGTACCCAATGTGAAGGTCACGCTTACCAACGCGGAAACTGGCGGCGCTCACATCGAGACCACCAACTCCAGCGGCCAGTACGTCGCGCCCGACATACATATCGGGCATTACACTGTGCGGGGCGAAGCGACCGGTTTCAAGGTCGCCGAAGAGAAGGACGTCGTGTTACAGGTCGGCGACCGCATCCGCATCGATTTGAAGTTGGAGATCGGGAGCGTGCAACAAGTCATCGTCGTCGAGGCGCATGCGGTTGCTGTCCAGACGGACACGGGCGAAGTCAGCAGCGTGGTTACTGGCCAACAGATCACGCAGCTCGCCACCAATGGCCGTAACGTGTTTGCACTGGAAGGGCTCACTCCTGGCGCTACCAGCATTCAGGCCGACTTCCAGGTTCCGACTTCCGCCGGCGGAGACTTCAATGTGAGTTTTAATGGCCAGCGTGTCAGCCATAACTTGTGGCTTGTGGATGGCGGCGAAGCGGCAGACCGCGGGGGTGGTGGCGGGGCGGACGTTTTGCCATCGATCGACGCCATTCAGGAATTTCGTACCATGACGTCGAACTACAGTGCTGAATACGGGTTGTCATCGGGCGGCACCATGAGTATGGCCATCAAGTCAGGCACCAAGCAGCTGCATGCCTCTGGGTGGTACTTCGGCCGCAATGATGCGCTCGACGCGCGGAACTATTTCAATCCGCCGCCCCAGTCTGTCGCCGAATTGCGTCTTCACGATTTCGGCTTCAATGTGGGCGGGCCAGTGAGTTTTCACCCCTCCAAGTCGAACCCCAAAACGTTTTTCTTTTACAACATGGAGTGGCGGCGATTCATTCAGGGCGGCGTCTACAACGTCACCGTTCCTTACACGCAAACCTACGGCGGCAACTTCACTGGTTTCGTGCCGGCAAATTCGGACGACCCTCTCACGGGCAACCCTGTTCCGAATTCCGGCTTGCATGTACCGTGCGCGAGCCAGCTCTCGCCAGCGCTCATCGCCACTTTCGCCACCGCTGGTATCACTACACTCAGTCAACCGAGTTCGAATGGAGCGTGTGCGATCCCTTCGTTGTCACAAAGGCAGGGCGGGGCGACACTTCCCGTGTTTCAGGCTTTTTCGGGGAATGCAATTCCGAGTACGCTCCTAGACCCCAACGGTCAGCTGCTCGTAAATGCCGGTCTTTTCCCAGCCCCTACCAGCGGCCAATCTTTCCTGGGCGGCAACAAGCAGCCCACCACCGGCAAGGAAGAGATTGCCCGCATCGACCATCAGTTCACGGAGAAGTTTTCTATTTTCGGCCACTGGATTTCCGATCAGGCGTTGCAAACATTCGGAACCACCATGTGGAGCGGCGACAATCTACCGACCGTCGGCAACACTTTCGGCAACCCGTCGTTCAGCGCAGTGGTGCACGCGACGTATGCAATTCGCCCGAATTTGCTGAATGAGGTTGCTTTCAACTACGACGGAAACCGGATTCACATCCTTCCCAAAGGTCTTTATACGCAGCCATCGGGTTGGAGCGTGCCGCAAGTTTTCGCCAACGCCGACAACGTCGACAATCGCATTCCTGACATTAACCTGTCCGGGGTTACCAACGATCATTACACCGTGAACTGGATGCCGTGGAACAACACGGCGAACGACTACCAGATCCGCGACGATCTGTCTTGGGTCAAAGGTGCACAGCAGATCAAGTTCGGCTTTGGCTGGGCACTGTACTCGAAGGCACAAGACTATTTCGCGGAGACTCAGGGCGGATTTACGTTCAATGGCAATTACACCGGCAACGACTTTGCCGATTTCCTCATCGGGTACGCACAGGGCTATAACGAGAACGCGTACAAAGGAACGGGCCACTGGACAGCAATTTCGCCCGATGCCTACGTTCAGGACGACTGGCGCGCAACGAGTCGGCTGACCCTGAATCTCGGACTGCGCTGGGATGGAATCCCGCACACGTATGAAGCCAATTACGATCAAGCAAACTTCTATCCCAATCTCTACAGCCAGTCGGCGCTGCCGATCTGGGCCAACGCTCAAGATACGCAGATCGCTACTAACAGCCCAGGTCTGGGGACGAGCCCGATTCAGGCACTTTCGGGCTACCAGTTCTACCTGAACGGTATGGGCATTGGCGGCAAGAGTGGGCTTCCGCGCGGACTTGTCGGTAATTCCTGGTGGAATTTCGGACCCCGCTTAGGCTTCGCCTACGACGTGTTCGGCACAGGAAAAACCGTTTTTCGCGGCGGTTACGGCCTGATGTACGAACGTATTCAGGGTAATGACATGTATAACGGCGCGACGAACCCACCTTTTGGCAATTCGTTCGCCACTAACTACGTGCTTCTCAGCAACCCGAACCAAGCTATTCCCGGCGGAACGATTACGGTTCCCATCGTGCCCGGATCGGTAACTGGTATCAACCGGAACTATCCGACGCCGCGGAACTCCCAGTTCAGCCTTGGTCTGCAACAAGCCGTGGGAACAAGAGCCGTGTTCAGCGTATCCTACGTTGGCAGCGAGGATCGCCACCAAAGCTACTGGCAGGAAATCAACTTACCACCATTTGCCGACCTTGCTAACTTGCAGGGCGGAACGAGCGCGACGCCGTTCAACGGCTTGGTTCCCTACCAGGGATACACCCAAATCAAGCAAGCCTTCACCGGAGGAAACTCCCACTACAATTCTCTGCAAACCGAGCTGCACGGCCGGGTCGCTCGCGACCTCACTCTGCAAGCGGCCTACACCTGGTCCCGTTCCATAGACGCCACCACAGGTAACGGCGGCAATGGCTGGGATTTGGACTACATCAGCAATCCCTATGCCGGGTGGAGATATGACCTCGGTGCATCTCCGCTCGACCGCACGAACGTTTTCTTCGTGAACTTCGTGTACGACATTCCCTTCCTCAAGAGCAGTTCGAATTCGCTCCTGAAGAGCACAGTGGGCGGATGGCAGGTCTCGGGGATTGTTTCGGCGATGTCGGGCCAACCCTACAACCTCGGCATCAACGGCACCAATGTTGCGAGCGTCTTTCCTGGCGGCGACGTAGCCAATCGCCCTCAGGCAACTGCCCCCACCCAGTACGAACACGCTAAGGTTTACGGGAGCAACAATGTCGTGACCGGGATTCAGTGGGTCAATCCCGCGATATATTCCGTCCCGACAGCGGGAACCTGGGGTAACACAGGGTTCGATTCAGTGCGCGGACCGGGGCGCGACAACTGGAACCTCTCTCTGTTCAAGAGCTTCGTCATTAACGAGGCTCGCGGCTCGCGCTTTGAGTTCCGGGCCGAATCTTTCAACACGTGGAATCACACGCAGTTCGGAGGCTCGGGACAGAATGGTGGTTTCAGCAACAACTTTGGCTCAGGTAACTTCGGCCAAGTGACCAGCGCTTTCGATCCTCGTGTTCTGCAACTTGGCGCAAAACTGATCTTCTAGGACGTTGTATGTTGTATTCGGACCATGAGATTCCCGCTTGCATCGAACCTGGTGCAAGCGGAGTATCGTTTGGACCGTTGTTCTATTCTTCTTAGGTGTTGGTTCGAGTGTTGCCAGATTTTGAAGCCGGTTCTTATGGCGCCACGATGAGAAAGACTGTGGGCATATTTGCCGTCGCAGTCATTCTCCTCTCGGTTGCTGCTGCGCTGGCCCAGACGCCCACCGACGCGAACGCGCTCGGGCGCGAAGGAAAGTTGGCGGAAGCTGCGCGCGCCTGGCGAGCGATCACCGCTCGCAATCCCAATGATGCCGCAGCCTTCGCTAGCCTGGGAGTGGTTCTTTCCCGGCAGCAGAAATACGCCGAGGCCGCCTTGGCGTACAGGAAAGCCTTGGCGCTGAATCCTGAGCTGCCGGTCATCCAACTGGATCTTGGTCTTGCGGAGTTCAAACAAGGGCACCTCCCGGCCGCGATACCGCCCCTGCGCGCCGCATTGGCGGCCGATCCCGACAGCGCGCAGGCCAAGACGCTGTTGGGGTTGAGCTATTACGGCACCAAGAGATTTGATCTGGCCCTGCGGCTGCTTGCGCCCCTGGCCGAGGCCGAGCCGGAGAATGCGGAACTCCACCAGATCCTGGCGCAAAGCTGCCTCTGGGCCAAGAACAACGCCTGTGCGCTTGAACAGTTCCGGCAACTCCTCGAGCACAATCCTGATTCCGCGGAAACGCACATCCTGACTGGCGAGGCCCTCGATGGGCTAAGCCGAACCGAGGAAGCCATAGCCGAGCTGGAAACGGCCGCCAAAATCTCTCCCCGGCTACCCAACGTTCATTTTGGATTGGGCTATCTCTATTGGAAGACGCAGCAGTATGAGCGGGCGAAGAAGGAATTTGATTTGGAGCTGGAAATCGACTCCGCGAGCGCCCAAGCGCTGGCTTATCTCGGCGATATCGAATGGAAGAACGACCGTCCAGAACCCGCGATTTCTTTTCTCACTCGGGCAGCAAAAATCAGCCCCAGCCTGCGCATCGTCGAGACGGACCTAGGCGCCATCTACCTGCAGCAGAAGAAATATAAAAGCGCGGAGGCTGCCTTGCTGCGCGCCGTTGGGCTCGATCCGAGACAACCGGATGCTCATTACCAGTTAGCGCGGCTCTATCAGGCGCTTGGAGACAAAGCTGCCGCCGGAAAGCAGCTGCGCGCAGCACAAGATTTGCACCAGAAGGCGGCAGAGAGTCTGCTCGAAAAGATTTCCAGTTCTCCGCCTTCGCTGAATCTGTCAGAACCAAAGTGATCAGTGTGCACGCCGTGACGATATCGCTGCTCCGTCGCTGCAGAAATAAATAAGCTATGGAGTCACGGTGATCTGTTTTCCCGAATACGGTACGACTTTGTCAGGAGACCTCTCCGGTTCGATGCCCGTTCCGTGATCTTCTCCAACAAACACGATCTGGAACGTGCGCTGCGCAAGCATCCCGGGGAATTCCCCTCGGCGATCACCGATGGTCAATACCTGATTGACGTCATCCCAACGGAACGGAATGGTTGTATAAACGCCCTTCTCATAGTTGTAGTTATCATTCTCGTCTTCATAGAGAGTGAATTCCGCGTCGCCGCCGCGATAGACCCGAAGCTCGATGGGATCGGCAGGCTTCTCGGCCGACCACTGTATCGGTGGGCCCATGGGCACAATCGATCCCGCGCGAACGTACAGAGGCATGCGATCCAGCGGAGAGGGAACGTCCGCGCTGCGCGATCCTTGGGCTTGCGAACCGGTCCAGAAGTCGTACCATCGGGCTTGCGGCAAGTAGATCGAGGTCGTGCTTGCCCCCGGCTCCGTCACGGGTTTTACCAGGAACGCCGGTCCAAACATGAACTGATCTCCGACGCCGGCCGCCCGGGCGTCCGTGCGGAAATCCATCACTAGGGCTCGCATCGGCGTGTAGGAACGGCTGGTGGTCATCCAAGCAAGCGAGTATATGTATGGAAGTAGGCGATAACGCAGGCGAACATAGTCGGTCAAAATCCTTTGGGCCTCGGGACCGTAGGACCAGAGTTCGTTCTGATTGGTGCTGCGCGTTCCATGCACGCGCAGAATGGGATTGAACGTGCCGAACTGAAACCAGCGAATGAAGAGCTCGCGATAAGCGGGATCGTCGGGATCGCCCGAAACGAAGCCGCCGATGTCGGTCGTCCAGTACGGCAGGCCCGAGATGGAATAATTCAGGCCGGCGGGAATCTGTTTGTGGAAGAAGGTCCAATCCGCATTGATGTCGCCGGACCAAACGGCGGCGGCATTGCGCTGCGATCCGGCGAACGCCGAGCGCGAGAGTATAAAGACGCGTTTCTGGTCTGACTCGCCACGCTGGCCCTGATACACGGCGCCTGTCGTCATCAGCGGAAAGGCATTGGCATAACGCGCGCCGCTACCGAGGTAAGTCTTATTCGTGACGAGGATGTTTGTTTCGCGGTCTTCGGTTTCGGGTTCCGTGGTGTCGAGCCACCACGCATCGACGCCGATCTTGAACAGTCCCTGGTCAAGCAGGTTCCAGTAGTATTTCCGCGCCTCGGGATTGAACGCGTCATAGAGCGCCTGCCCGGCGGGGTGAAAGCCGGAGACTTTTGTTTTGGCGATAAAGAAACCGCGCTTGTCCATGTCGTCGTAGGTCTTCGTGCCGGGACGGAAAAAAGGCCAGAAAGAAATCATCAGGTGCACATGATTCCTGTGCAGATCGTCCACCATAGCTTTCGGGTTGGGATAGCGCGACTTATCGAAGACTGGCTCCCCCATCGTGTACCACCAAAACCAATCCTGCACGATGTTATCGAGCGGGATCTGCAACTCGCGGTATTTGTGGGCGACACCGAGTAATTCCTCCTGCGTGTTGTACTTGTTCTTACACTGCCAGAATCCATACGCCCACTTGCCAAACATAGGCGCCTGGCCAGTCAACTCGCGAAAGCCGCCAATGATCTGATCGAATTCCGGTCCGTAGATGAAATAGTAATCGAGCGAACTGGCCACTTCTGAACTAACATAGAGCGCATTGAGAAAGCGGTTGTTAAAGCGATTCCGGGAAGCATTGTTGAAAAAGATTCCGTAGCCATTGGTGGATAGGAAGAATGGGATGCTGATATTGGTGTTGTCCTGCGAAAGATCGACCTCCTCGCCGCGATAATTCCAGACACCAGCCTGATGCTGTCCGAGCCCGTAGAACTTCTCATACGATCCCCACAGCTTGGAATAGAGTTCTGAATGGTAAGTCTTCTCGCCATTCACTACAACGGGAGTGAGGCTCGCTTCAGTCTGTTGAAACAGCTTCTTGCCGCTCCGATCGCTGAATGTAACGGAAGAATCCTTGCGCGAAACGGTGACCAAAAGGTCCGCAGTCGTCAGCGACAGGGCATCGCTTGTTGAATCGAACTTCCAGTTCACGGGCGCCCACATTTTCTTCACGATCACAAGATCTTCTGGTGCGATTGCGCCGGGTGACGGCGAAAGGACGACACGGATGACGGTACCCGAACACACTTGGACTCGCAGCGTGCCGGACCGGAGTGTAAGTTTGACGCCGTCCGCTTGCTGCTGAACCGAAACGACCGGATTGAGAGGATTCCATTGGGCCTTCGCGGCTACCGCCAACAGCAAGGTCGACAGCCAGGCCGCCAAAACAAAGGCGGCAAGACGCAGTCGCCGTGTCGCTCCAGCGCGCCCGGCAGAAGGTTTGCACCACACGCTGACGCCCAGAGCAGAAGTCTGAGACCGGTATCCGCGATTCCAGTTTGTCATAAAAGTTCAGATCGACTCCCAGTTGCGTAAACGTTTACGTTCGTGTATTGAATAAGCCGATGCACTTGCATTTGTCAAATGCTACTGTGGCCTGTTTTGTGGCCAGACGAAGACAGGAAATCCATCGCGTGAACGGTCCCAACAGGCGAACAAGACGAGTGAATGTTGAAAAAGGCGGCCATTCCGACTATGAAGTCTACTCGTATCGCAGAGCTATAGCGAATCAAGTTTGTCGGTGCAATGTTGACAAACGACATCTGAAATGAGGCCATCTTATGCAGACGTTTAAAGAGCAAGTGATGCGCGAAGCGGTCTTTTGTTTCCTCAAAGTCATTGGAGTGTGCGTTTTCGCCTTTTCCATGGCGCTTGCGCAAGCTGACGCTGGCCGCCCGTGGATGAATCCCAAGCTCCCCCCGGAAGAACGTGCAGCGATGGTGATTAAAGAAATGACACTCGACGAGAAGATTTCCTTGTTGCACGGCACGGGCATGGCCGGCATCAGTCCACTCAGCCCTTTGCGCGCGGCGTCCAATGGTGGTGCCGGTTATGTGGTCGGCATTCCGCGGCTCGGTATTCCCGGAATTCAGATGTCCGACGCGGCCTACGGCGTCCGAGCCAGCGGAGAGAATGGGCGCTATTCGACGGCGTTGCCCTCCGATTTGGCCGGAGCCGCCACTTGGGACATGGATGCGGCTTACGAGTATGGAGCGCTGATCGGTCGCGAACTGCGGGCCCAAGGATACAACATGTCGCTTGGGGGAGGCGTCAACCTCACGCGCGAGCCGCGCAATGGAAGAACCTTCGAATACCAGGGCGAAGACCCAATTCTGGCGGGAAGAATGGTGGGTTCACTTGTCAGGGGAGTACAGGCGCAACATGTGATTGGAGACCTCAAGCATTACGCCCTCAACGATCAGGAGAATGGGCGTATGGCAGTGAATGTGAGCATTGAAGAGCGGGGTGCGCGGGAAAGCGATCTCCTCGCGTTTGAAATCGCGATCCAGGAATCTAATGCGGCGGCGGTGATGTGTTCCTACAATCGTGTGAACGGCGATTATGCGTGCGAGAACAAGTACCTGTTGAATGATGTGCTTAAGAAGGAATGGAATTTCCAGGGGTTTGTCTTATCCGACTGGGGAGGCACACACAGCACCGTGAAGGCATCAGCGGCAGGACTCGATCAGGAAGAACCGGGCGAACTGTTTTTTGGCACTGACTTGAAGAAGGCCGTTGAGTCCGGCAAAGTGCCCATGACAGAACTCGACGATCATGTTCGTCGCATTCTTTGGAGCATGTTCGCCGCCGGTGTGGTTGACGATCCTCCCCAAAAGAGCGTTGTGGATGTGGTTGCCGGTCTTGACGTGGCCCAAAAAATTGCCGAGCAAAGCACTGTCTTACTGAAAAACGCGAACGAGCAAGTCCCGCTCGACGCTTCCAAGTTGCACCGAATCGCGGTCATCGGGCCGCACGCCGATGTGGGCATGATCTCAGGGGGAGGCTCTGCTCAGGTCGATCCCCCGGGCGGAAACGCAATCATGCCTCCGGGCAGAGGTCAAACCCGCTGGCTGGAACCAGTCTGGTTTCCGACGTCGCCCTTGAAGGTAATCCGAGCCAAGGCGCCGGGCGCCGATGTGGAGTTTGACTCTGGCGCGGATGCGGTATCCGCCGCGGCTCTCGCGCGGAGATCTGAGGCTGCCATCGTCTTTGCTTATCAATGGGAAAGCGAGAGTATGGATCTGGAAAACCTCGCGCTCCCGGAACACCAGGACGAGTTAATCGCAAAAGTGGCCGAAGCCAATCCGCACACAATTGTGGTTCTTGAAACGGGCGGTCCAATCAAGATGCCATGGGCCGGCAAGGTCAGTGCAATCTTCGAGGCCTGGTATGCCGGCAGCCGAGGCGCAGAGGCCGTGGCTAATCTGATTTTTGGAGACGCCAACCCCAGCGCCAAACTGCCCGTTACTTTCCCGCTAAGCGAAGCGGATTTGCCACATCCTGCATTGGTCAAACCGCCCCCGGAGTCCGATCTGGATGCATCTATAGCCGATAAATGGAAGATTTATGCTCCCGGACTGCCGCCCTTCCAGGTCAACTACGACGAGGGTGTCAAGGTCGGCTACAAGTGGTATGACGCACAAAACAAAGACGTGCTATTCCCGTTCGGTTACGGACTTTCCTACACTCGCTATTCCTATTCGAACCTTAAGGTGTCATCTGAGAAGACTCCCCGGGTGACGTTTACCGTCACCAATGCCGGGCGCCGCGCCGGAGCGGAGGTCGCTGAGGTGTACGCATCGTTGCCTTTAGCTGCTGGCGAGCCCCCGAAGCGACTCGTTGGCTGGAGCAAGGTAAGACTCAATCCCGGGGAAAGCAAACAGGTCGAGATCGAAATCGACAGGAAATACCTTTCCATCTTCAATGTGGACAAAAGAGGATGGGAGCTGCTTCCCGGAGACTACGTCTTTTCGGTTGGCGTTTCCTCGCGAGATCTCCCTTTGAAGGAATCCGTCACCCTCAAGTAAGGCCGTGTCGTTGACCTGAGGATTATGGCTGTGGTACAGGCATCATCCGAAAACGTTTCCGTTTTTTAGTTGTGAACCCAATTTTTTGCTTCTCATGTGGTATAGGGTTGAGGGGAAATCATGATGAGAACTTCGTCTCGAATCGCTTGTAAACTTGAAGTTCTCCTGATTCTCGTTGTCACGCACTCATTTGCACAGCAGGCGAGCGGTCCAGTTTATCTGGACCCCTCGAAGCCCATCGAGAAACGGGTTGACGACCTCGTCGGCAGAATGACCTTGGAAGAAAAGGCATCACAACTGGTCAACCAGGCCCGTGCGATCCCGCGGCTTCAAGTTCCTGCCTACAACTGGTGGAGTGAGGCGCTGCACGGGGTTGCGAACGGCGGAACTGCAACAGTCTTTCCAGAGCCAATCGGCCTCGCCGCGACCTTTGACGTGCCTTTAATCCACGACATGGCAACGGTCATCGGCATAGAGGGACGCGCTAAGCACAATCAGGCCGTACGCGCTGGCCGCCGAGACATTATGGAGGGTCTGGACTTTTGGTCGCCGAATATCAACATTTTCCGCGACCCCCGCTGGGGTCGTGGTCAGGAAACTTACGGCGAAGATCCTTTTCTCACCGGACGCATGGGTGTGGCCTTCGTCACCGGAATGCAAGGAGATGATCCGAGATATTTGCGGGTCATCGCTACACCGAAGCATTTTGCGGTACACAGTGGTCCAGAACCATCGCGCCACAGCATGGATGTGCAGGTATCGAAACACGATATGGAAGACACCTACCTGCCCGCTTTTCGTGCTGCTGTTACCGAGGGCAGAGCGGAATCGGTGATGTGCGCCTACAACCGCGTGAATGGCCAGCCGGCTTGTGCGAACGAGTTCCTGCTGCAGAGCCAGCTGCGTGGAGCCTGGAAGTTCAATGGCTATGTAGTGTCCGACTGTGGCGCCATCGTCGACATTTTCGAAGGGCACCAGTTCGCGAAAAGCCGGGCGGAGGCGGCCGCGATCTCGTTGAAACAGGGCATGGACAACGAGTGCGCGGACTTCTTCACCGAGGACAAGGACGATTCCGACTACGTAAAATATCTGGACGCCGTGAAACAGGGCCTCCTGACGGAGAAGGATATCGATGTCGCAGTGAAGAGGCTGTTTACCGCGCGCATGCGTCTTGGCATGTTCGATCCTCCGGAGAAGGTTCCATATGCCCAGACTTCGGAATCGGAGATCGACAGCGCTCCTCACCGGGAACTGGCGCGGAAGGCGGCTCGCGAATCGATGGTACTGCTGAAGAATGACGGCGTGCTCCCTTTTGGAACCGGAGTAAAGAACATCTTAGTCGTCGGCCCCTTGGCCGAGTCTACGGAAGTGTTGCATGGCAACTACAGTGGCACTGCTTCGCACGCCGTCACCGCGCTGGAAGGCATCCGTAACCAGTTTGGGGTCGACCATGTCTCCTATGTGCCCGGCACAGACTTTCTGCGACAGCCCAGTGTGATACCGAATTCTGCGCTCTCGACCGAAGATGGCCACCCCGGACTGAAAGCCGAGTATTTCCTTGGAGACCTGAGCGGAACTCCCTCGGCTGTGCGTGTCGACAATTACATAGATCTCCAGCTCTTTCATCCGGACGCGCATGCACTAATTCCGCCCCCTGGTCTGAAGGACTTTTCACTGCGGTGGACGGGATTCGTTACTCCGGCTGAGTCAGGAACGTATGCCATTGGCCTGATGGGTTCTATGCAGCGTATGTGGTTCGAGGGCAAGCTGATTGTGGATGACGCAACTCTCCACGATCCCAATCCCCAGACCGTCAAAGTTCAGCTAGACAAGGGATATCGCTACGCCGTAAGAGTCGAATTCATGCGCGGCGGTTTTGGCACCAAGCTGGTGTGGTTTCCCGTCAGCGCAGATCCACTCCTTGCGGCATCCACCGTGGCCCGAAACGCTGACGCAGTGGTGGCTGTCGTCGGCATCACTTCGAAGCTGGAGGGCGAGGAGATGAAAGTCAATGTCCCCGGTTTCAGGGGGGGAGATCGCACAAGCCTGAACCTTCCAGAAGAAGAGGAGGCACTGTTAGGGGCTTTGAAAAGTGCGGGCAAGCCGCTCGTAGTCGTCCTGATGAACGGCAGTGCGCTTTCGGTCAATTGGGCCAACGACCACGCCAACGCAATTCTGGAAGCCTGGTACGCGGGAGAAGAAGGCGGAACAGCGATCGCGGAAACGCTCGCAGGCGTGAACAACCCTGCTGGACGGCTGCCGGTTACGTTTTATAAAGGAGTGGAAGAACTTCCCCCTTTCGAAGACTATGCGATGGCCAATCGCACCTACCGCTACTTTACGGGAGAGCCGCTCTACCCGTTTGGCTACGGTCTGACCTATTCTGCCTTGTCCTACAGCAGGCTGAAACTCTCGAGCGCCAAGCTGAACGCGGGCGACCCATTGACGGTCGAAGTCGATGTCAAAAATACCAGCTCAAGAGACGGAGACGAGGTGGTGGAACTCTATCTGAATTTTCCCAGGTTGGCAGGTGCTCCACTGCGAGCACTGCGCGCGTTCAGCCGCGTTCACTTAGCAGGCGGAGAGTCGAAACATGTAATGCTCACACTCGGTGCGCGCGATTTGAGTTATGTCGACCAGGCTGGCGATCGGCTGATCGCGGCCGGAGATTACGTCGTGTCCGTGGGCGGAGGGCAGCCGGGCAGGGCGGCGGCAGTGGTCGAATCGCACCTCTCAATTCAGGGCGAGCTGCGGCTGCCAGAGTAAAATATCGAGCGGGGGTCCAGTCATTTCCAACGCCAGAATTAGCGCCGTCCGGGTAGGTCTCGCCGCGATGATCGTGTTTCTGTTGAATACTGCCCTGATCGCGCGGTTCCAGAAGCTCATAGCAAAATCACCACTACCGACGCAATCCACACAAAAGAGTATCGACGATTCACCCATTCGGTTTACCTACCAATCGATCGATTTCAAGCTTGATAGTTGCGAGACGCCGGAGCGACACGCACCGGAAACCATGGCAGGTGGTGTTGCCGTCTTCGACTACAACAACGACGGCAAGCTGGACATTTTTTTTGCAAATGGAGCGGATATTAAGGCGCTGCAGAAGACCTCACCAAAATACTACAACCGGCTCTTCGAAAACGACGGCAAGGGGCATTTCACCGACGTAACGGAAAAAGCTGGCCTCAAGGGAACCGGCTATGACATCGGAGTGGCCATCGGGGACTATGACAATGACGGCTATGAAGACATCTTTGTAACCGGCGTCTATCGGAACACGCTATATCACAACAACGGAGATGGCACGTTCACGGATGTGACTACAAAAGCCGGCCTCAATAAACCTGACCTGGAATACGGTCCTCTTTGGTCAGTAGCTGCCGCCTGGGTGGATGTGAACAACGACGGCCTGCTGGATCTTGTGGTTATCAACTATCTGAAGTGGGATTTTGAACACGAGCCCGACTGCGAGTCTTATGGGCATCGTGAGTACTGCCATCCGAAGATGTACAAGCCGACTCCGAATCAGTTGTTCATCAACAACGGGGACGGGACCTTTCGCGACGCGTCTGTCGAATCAGGTTTTCGCGCGCACGCGGGAAAAGGAATGGGGGTAGCGATCGGCGATTTTGGCGCTGGCGGCAAGATGGACATCTTCGTCAGTAACGACAAGCTGATGAATTCGTTTTTCCGCAGCAAAGGTGGGGGACGCTTCGAAGAATCTGCCTTCGACAGCAATGTCGCGCTTCGGGAGGATGGCACGTACATTTCCGGCATGGGCGTCGATTTTCGCGACCTCGACAACGATGGATATCCCGACATTGTGCTTGTCGCCCTCAACGGCGAAACCTTTCCTATTTATCGCAACAATGGCAACGGAACTTTCACGGAAGTGACTCGCGAAAGCGGAATGACCAAAATGAGTCTGCCCATGGCTGGATATTCACCGACGATTGCCGACTTTGACAACGACGGCTGGAAAGACATCTTTGTATCGCGGGGACATGTTCAGTCCCTTCTGGCGGCTGCCAACTTGGCTGTGGCGCAACCCAACACAGTCTTCCGCAATCTGGGCGGCATGAAATTCTCCGAGCTGACAGCTCAAGCCGGCTTGACGACAGAACCCCCGGCTCGACACCGAGGCTCGGCTGTTGGCGATCTCAACGGTGATGGACGTATGGACGTTGTCGTAAGTGCCATCAACGCGCCTGCGGAAATCTGGCTGAATCAGAGCCCCGGAAAGAATCACTGGATCGAATTGAAGCTTCAGGGCACCAAGAGCAACCGCGACAGCATCGGCGCAAGAATCAGGGTCGTCACAAAATCCATGACCCAATTCGACCACGTTTCCACGTCCGCGGGCTACGCCTCCTCGAGCGCCGGTCCCGTTCACTTCGGACTCGGCGCAAACGCAACAACGGACTTGATCGAGATCCACTGGCCGTCGGACATTGTCCAACAATTACGCAATATAGAGGGAGACCGTATCGTTACGGTCAAGGAACCGTCTCATTAAGGGTAGCAATTTAGAGACGATATCCGGAAAAACGCAATCCAGTTCCGGTTCTGTCAACTGCTAACGCGTACCGTCGGAAGCGGGCTTCATGTTTCAGCGGGCGGTTCCTGCTACAGCCGCGAATCGCCACTATGAGAAATCGCCCGGCAGCTCACTGCCATTTCGCGAGAGCTTTTCCCGCGACGATTCCATGGATTGCCGCTCCAGAAAAAAATCCAGGTTGCCACGCATGATCAGATGCGGCGCCAGGGTGATTTCCGAGGACCGCGCGCCGCCGTTTGTTAGATGCTCCCGCAACAGTCGAAACGCCATCCGCCCCTGTGTGCGCGGACGCTGGTAAATGGTTGCCGCAACGGCGCCCGACCGGATTTGAGGGACAAGGTCAGGGAAAAGGTCTGTCGTGATTATGATCAAGCGATTCAAAATCTTCGTATCTCGCGCAGCCTTCAAAACAGGAATCGAATCCTCGGTTGTAACGTAAATGCCTCGCAGGTTGCCCTGTTCTTCAAACAGCGTATGGCATTTACTGTACGCCTCCGCTGCCATGCCGTGATCCTTCACCGGCTGCAGAAGCCGCAGTTTCGGGTAGAATGACCGCAAGGTTCTCTCAAAAGCAGCAAACTTCTGGGCGTGTTCCGTGATCGCCGTATCAAACAGAGTGATTGCTACACAGCCTTCCTGTTGGCCGATTAGTCTTCCCATCAGATCTGCCGCGATTGATCCACTGGCAAGGGTGTCAATCGCCACAAGCCCTAGGCGGCCGCTATCGGGGGCATCCGTGACCGCACATACAACCGGGATGCGGGCTCGCGTTGCGCGCCGGATCCATGGCCGAAAAGTCTTTGGGTGACTCGGAAACGTAATGATTCCATCTATCTTCTCGCGAATCGCTGTTTCGAAAACCTCTTCTTGCAGTTCCCCAAGATGCGAATATGTCTTGAAATCAAGCTCGACATTCTCGATGGGAGAAGATTCGGCCTCTTCCCGAATCCCGGCTCGCACTTCATCCCAGAAAGACGTCGTTCCCTTTAGTGTATTGACCGAAATGCGCAGACCCTTCTTCGATGACAAATAGCGAGCCGCAAGATTCGGCCGGTAACCAAGAGTCTTCGCAGTTCGCAGGACCTTGGTCCTCGTGGCAGCACTGACATCTCGACCGTTGTGCAACGCTCGGTGCACCGTGCCGATTGACGTGTTAAGCGCTCTGGCTATATCGTGTAGAGTCGTAGGGGCTTTGCCCATTGGAATCGCCGCGTGTCGCTTTCCGCCTCTTCTATAAGAGTTCCTCTTCGAATGATCCGAGATACCTCAGCTTCAGACCACTTCAAGTCTGGACAGAAGCAAGCAAGTACAACTACAGACGTTAAACGAAATCTACACGCGAGTGCAAGGTCGTTTCGGAAGGTGATTTGTCCCTGTTACTGTAAACGTTTACGGGTATTTCTTGGGGCAGCCCAAAATACCCAGCGATGCGGGAGTGAGCGGGAATCCGGCGCGCGGCGCGGGGCCAAGGACCGGGTGCAAGCGTCGGGCCGTGTTCTGCCAACGAACTGGCCGAGAGGCAGAAGAAAGCGTCCGTCATTGCGACGGCTCAATAGGCTGAAAGCTGCGGAGCGGTTTTGAGGGCAGGGACTTGGGGTGAACCACGATGAATCGTCGCCAATTCACGAGACTTTCGGCCCTGGCGCTGGCGGGGACCTGTTTGCCCCTGCGTGCGCGTGGAGCGGAAAAGCAGAAGGTTGTAGGTTATGCTGCCGTCGGACTCGGCGCGATTTCTGACATTTTCATGCACGCCTGTGGGAACTCCCAGACCGCAAAGATTACCGCGCTCGTAACCGGACATCCGGAGACCAAGGGCGTGAAGTATTCCGCGATGTATGGCATCCCTAAGACCTCAGTTTATACCTACGAGACATTTGATCGGGTTCGCGACAACCCAGACGTCGATGCGATCTACGTGGGTCTTCCGAACAGCATGCACTGCGAATATACAGTGCGCGGCGCGCAAGCCGGAAAGCATGTGCTGTGCGAAAAGCCGATGGCGATTTCCAGCGCAGAGTGCCGCCAGATGATCGAAACCTGTCGGCAGGCCAAGGTCAAACTCATGATCGGCTACCGCGTGCACTATGAACCGCTTTGGAAGCATGCCATCGAGATCATCCAGTCCGGCCAGATCGGGCAATTGGAGTCTTTTCAAGGTGGCTTCTTTGTCCCGATGCCAGCGGGCGCGTGGCGGCTAACGAAGAGTCTGGGCGGAGGCGGCGCGTTGTTGGATTTGGGGATTTACCCCCTGAATGCGATCCGGCACATCACCGGTGAGGAACCAGCGAATTTCACCGCTGTGGTAGTCACGCGAGACCGTAGCGGCCGATTCAGCGAAGTGGAACAGTCGATGGAATGGACGATGAAGTTTCCGTCCGGCATCATCGCGTCGGGCAGTTGTTCCTACGGGCAGCGTGGACCACACTTCCTGAATATCAATGGCGACACGGGCTACCTTGTCATGGAACCTGCGTTTGGTTACGAGGGTGTCCGCTTGCATGGCTCTGTGGGGGGACGAGCAATCGACCAGGTCAGCACGGAGAAACATCCCTACCAGTTCACGATTGAGGCAGAGCGTTTCGCAGACTGTATCCGCAACGGCACGGAACCGGAGGCGCCGGGCGAGGAAGGATTGAAGGATATACTCGCCATCGAAGCGATCTACCGGGCCGCAGGAGCACCGATTGCATGAAAACCGTTGGCGCCTTCGAGGGCGGACAGGACGATGAGAGAGTGAGGAGCTAGCGATGAAACTTCGAATGGCGTTAATGACAGTAAGCCTCTCTTTATCGGCTGCCTTTGTTCTGACGCTCTTCTGTGCTTGTACTTTTGCACAGACCACGGGTCATGAAGTGCCGTTGCGAATTGCGATCACGTTCGACGATCTGCCGGCCCAGGGTTCGCTTCCTGCCGGCACAACGCGAATAAAGATTGCCTTCAAGATTCTCGAGGTACTGCATAATGCCGCAGTGCCCCCAACGTACGGCTTCATGAATGGACTGGCAACCGAGCGCCAACCTGACGACTTTGCCGTACTGGAGGCTTGGCGGGCGGCGGCCCAGCCCCTGGGAAATCATTCCTGGTCACACATGAACCTAAACAGCCATTCGCTCGACGAATTTCAATCCGATGTCATTCAAAACGAGGCCCTGCTTGCTCAACTCATGAAGAAGGAGGACTGGCACTGGTTTCGTTTTCCTTTTCTCGCCGAAGGTGACACGCCGGCCAAGAGAGCCGGGGTTCGGTCTTTTCTCAGCCAGCGCGGCTACAAGATCGCGACGGTTACCATGAGTTTCAACGACTATCTCTGGACCGAGCCGTACGCCCGCTGCAAAGAGAAGAACGACGCGAAAGCCATCACGGCGATGGAGGAGTCGTTCCTCTCGGCTGCGGACGAAAGCATTACCTACTATCGGGGACTTTCGCACACGCTTTATGGCCGCGACATTCCCTATGTGCTTTTGCTCCACATCGGCGGATTTGACGCCGAGATGTTGCCCCGACTGCTGCAACTTTACCGTGATCGAGGGTTCCAATTCGTTACGCTTGCCGAGGCGGAGGTCGATGAGTTCTACCGCAATAGCGTTGAT
>JBELAC010000179.1:0-10494 GCA_049509215.1 Terriglobales bacterium | reverse complement strand
CCAGACCGTTCAGCAGTGAGTAGCTGGCAGCGTGTCCAAAAATGTATGGAGCTTTGGTTGTGATCAGGCCTCGGCGCTTCAAATATCCCAGATAAGCATCGAACCCAATCTTCCCGAGCGCGACTATCACGCGCAGATTCTTCAAACCTTCCAATTCGCGGTCGAGAAAGGGAGCGCAGTTCGCTAACTCCTGGGGCAGAGGTTTGTTGTCGGGAGGAGCACAGCGGGCAGCGGCGGTGATATAGAGATTCGTTAGAACCAAACCATCATCGCAGGCGGTCGCAGTCGGCTGATTGGCGAACCCGACTTCATAGAGCACCGGGTACATGAAATTGCCGGATGCGTCTCCGGTGAAAGGACGGCCGGTGCGGTTGGAACCGTGGGCGCCGGGAGCGAGCCCCAGAACGAGCACGGCGGCATTGGGATCGCCGAAACCGGGGACCGGCTTGCCCCAGTAATCGCAGTCACGATAGGCGCGGCGCTTTTCGCGGGCGATCTGCTCGCGATAGACGACGAGACGCGGGCAGAGCGTACACGAGGTTACCTCGTTGTTCAGAAGCTTAAGCCAAGCTGGGATTGGCATTTTGTAAGTTGGTAATCGGGTAATTTTGTAATTCAACTCTAATCGATTTCAAATTACAAAATTGGCCAATTGCAGAATTAGAAAATCTGGCGCGAATCTTCAGCGGTCCCGCTTCAGCCGACAACCCAAGCATTACCTTAGTGAGTAAAAGATCGGCTTCCGCGGTTTGACGTTGCTCTTGGCGAGTCTTTACACTCAAGCTTGCAGCACAGGGCGTTTGAGCGGAGCCATTTTTTTCGGCTGGCGGCAGGGCCCGACCCGCCTTTGAAAGGTAATTGTGAGCCCCACTGAATTGAACGAAAACGCAACGAAAGAAAGTACTAAACGCGAGATCGAGGTCGAGATTCCGGCGGAAGAAGTCGGGCGCCAGACCGAATCGCAGATCCAGAAATATCAGAAGGTCGCACGGATTCCCGGTTTCCGGCAAGGCCACGTTCCGGCGTCCGTGATTCGCCAGCGTTTTTCCGAAGAGATCAAGACCGACGTGGTCGAAGCGCTTGTTCCCCGTTACTTCCGCCAGGAAGCAGCGCGGCTGGGACTTCATCCGGTTTCGCAGCCCAGGGTCACGGACCTGCACGTGCATGATGGCGAGCCGATGCGCTTCAAGGCGAGTTTCGAAGTGCTTCCGGAAATCAAGGTTGAGGGCTACAAGGAATTGCGCGCCGATCATCCTGAGATTACCGTCACGGACGAAGAGGTGGAACAGGCGCTGAACGATTTGCGCGAGCAGCATGCCGCGTTCAACCCGATCGAGGGGCGTTCCCTGGCCGATGGGGATTTTGCCCAGGTATCGCTCGATGGCAATCCTAAGGCGGGCGAAGGTCAGCCCGTACACATGGATGAGATCCTGGTGGAAATCGCGGGCAAGAACACGATGCCCGAATTCACCGAAAACCTGCGGGGAGCGAACGCGGGCGACGAGCGCACTTTTGACGTGGTTTATCCCGAAGATGCGCAGGACAAGCGTTTGGCGGGAAAGACGTTCACGTATACGGTCAAGGTGGGCGCGATCAAGCAGAAAAGCCTGCCGGAGCTGAACGAGGAATTCGTCAAGCAATTCGGCGAGTTTGCCACCGTAGACGACCTGCGGAAGCGCATGCGGGAGCAGATAGAACACGACCGCAGGCACGAGCAAGAGCATCAGGCCAAAGACAAGCTGGTGGCGGAACTGGTGAAGCGGAATGACTTCGAAGTTCCGGAGTCGCTGATCGAGCAACAGATTGACATCCGGCTGGAACGCGGGTTGCGAGCGCTGGCGGCGCAGGGGTTGACCGCGGAGCAGATGAAGAAAATGGACTTGAACCGGCTGAGGGTTGGTCAGCGCGAGCAGGCGATCCAAGATGTGAAGGCTGCCTTGTTGCTTGAGAAAGTGGCAGAATCGGAGAATGTGCAGGTCAGCGAGGAAGAGATGAACGCGGAGGTTGATTCGCTGGCAAAACAAACAAAACAGACAACCGAGGCGGTACGCGCTCGTTTGACACGGGATGGGGGCCTCGATAGGATACGGACAAGAATCCGCAACGAGAAGACCCTCGAATTTCTGTATCGCCAGTCCGCATAGATAACGAAGATGCGGACCATTTCGATCCTCCCCCGATTGCGACGAGCTGAATCAGGGCAGGAGTGTGGAAGGTGACCTTGAACGAGGAGAAAATGATGCTGGTTCCAATGGTGATCGAGCAGACCGGGCGAGGGGAACGAGCCTATGACATCTATTCCCGTCTGCTTCGCGACAATATCATCTTTATTGGCACTCCGATTGATGACAATATTGCCAACCTGGTGATTGCGCAGATGCTGTTTCTGGCGCAGGAAGACCCGGAGAAAGACATTCAGCTCTACATCAACTCTCCCGGTGGATCGATCACGGCGGGCATGGCGATTTACGACACCATGCAGTACGTAAAGAACGACGTGACAACGATCTGCATTGGACAGGCGGCATCGATGGCGGCATTGCTATTGTCGGCCGGACAGGCGAAAAAGCGGCTGGCGTTGCCCAATTCGCGCATCCTGATCCATCAGCCCTCGATGGGCGGGCTGTCAGGGCAGGCGACGGATATCGACATTCATGCGCGCGAGATTCTCCGCATGCGTGAGATTACCAATCAGTTACTATCGAAGCACACCGGCCAAAAGCTCGATAAAGTGGAAAAAGACGTGGAGCGCGACTTCATCATGAATTCGCAGCAGGCTAAGGAATACGGAATCATCGACGATATCATCTACACGACGAGATAAAGGGTATGATCGGCGTTCGCGCCGATCGTAGCCGAGTGGGCGGGTGAGGGACGACCAGAAAAGGAGTCAGGCCGAGTGAAAACCAGATCAGGCTCGGATGAGATGCTGCGCTGTTCGTTCTGCCACAAATCGCAGGACGCGGTAGCGAAGCTGATCTCATCGCCCAGCGACTATCCCCGGGCATATATCTGCGACGAGTGCGTTGCCGTCTGCAACTCGATTCTCGAGGACGATCGCACGGCGACTCCGGCCGCGGCCGTACCCAACCAGTTACCCAAGCCGCAGGACGTGAAGACGTTCCTGGACGAGTACGTGATCGGACAGGAACAGACCAAGAAGAAGCTGGCCGTCGCCGTCTACAACCACTACAAGCGCATTTACATGAACCGCCAGCGCCCCAGCGATGGCGTGGAACTGACAAAATCGAACATCCTGCTGATCGGGCCAACCGGCACGGGCAAAACGCTGCTGGCGCAGACACTGGCCCGCATGCTGGACGTGCCATTTGCCATTGTCGACGCCACTACGCTGACCGAAGCCGGATATGTGGGCGAGGACGTCGAAAACATCATACTCAAGCTTTTGCAGGCCGCCGAAGGCGACGTGAGTCGAACCCAGACGGGAATCATCTATATCGATGAGATCGATAAGATTGGCCGCAAGGACGAGAATCCCTCGATCACGCGCGACGTGTCGGGCGAGGGCGTGCAGCAAGCCCTGCTGAAGATTCTGGAAGGCACGATCGCGAACGTTCCGCCGCAGGGTGGGCGCAAGCATCCCCACCAGGAATTCACTCCGGTGGATACGACGAACATTCTGTTTATCTGCGGCGGGGCGTTTGTTGGCCTGGAAAAGATCATCGCCCGGCGCGTGGGTAAGAAGTCACTGGGTTTCCGGACTGGACCCGACCCTGAAGAAGAAACGGGGGTATCGGCCAAGCGGAATTTCGAACTGGTTTCCGAGGCGCAACCCGAGGACCTGATCAAGTTTGGGCTGATTCCAGAGTTCGTCGGCCGTCTGCCCGTTATGGGCGTGCTGCAGAACCTGGATGAGAACGCGCTGGTAGAAATTCTGACGCGACCCAAGAATGCCATCGTCAAGCAGTACCAGCGTCTGTTTGAATTTGAAAATGTAAGGCTGAAGTTCAGCGATGACGCGAACCGGGCGATTGCGCGACAGGCGATGATCCGCAAGGTCGGCGCGCGCGGATTGCGCATGATTCTGGAAGAGTTGATGCTGGAACTGATGTACAGCCTGCCCAGCCAGAAGAAGGTCAAGGAATTTGAAGTGACACGCGAGATGGTGGAAAAGCGGAATGTCTCGCTGGCCATGATTGAGAAGGCGGCAAGCTAGATAGCGGAATCTGGGAAAAGGATGGGAGACTGAGTTGTCGAACGCCAAGGAAAAATTCGAGAGCAAGAAGCTGCCCATGATGCCCATTCGCGACGTGGTCATCTTCCCGCACATGATGACTCCGTTTGTAGTGGGACGGGAATCCAGCGTGCACGCGCTCGAAGAAGCTCTTGCAGCTGATAAGAAGATTTTTTTGGCCACGCAGCACGATGCCTCGATTGACGAACCCAAGCCGGGGGATATTTTCCAGGTGGGCACGATCGTCAATATTGTCCAGAGCCTCAAGCTCCCAGACGGAAACATTAAAGTTCTGGTTGAAGGTATTGAGCGCGGCAAGGTTCTTCAGGTCACGGAGACCGAAGGCTACCTGCAGGCGACGGTGCGGGTTGCCCGTTACGCCACCGAGACGACTCCACAGATCGAAGCGGGCATGCAGCGCGTGACGGCTTTGTTCGAGCAGTATGTGAAGCTTTGCCAGTCGCTGAACTACGAGACAATGATCGCGGCCGTGCGCATGGAAGATCCGGCCAAGCTGACCGATACCATCGCAGCCAACCTGCAACTTTCGATTGAAGAGAAACAGGGCCTGCTGGAGATTTTCGATCCGGCCGAGCGCCTGAGCCGCATTGGCGATGTGCTTGACGTAGAGATCGAAAAACTCAATATGGACCGCACCATCCAGTCGCGCGTCAAGCGGCAGATGGAGAAAGCCCAGAAGGAGTATTACCTCAACGAGAAGATCAAGGCGATCCAGAAGGAACTCGGCCGGGGTGAAAAGAGCGAATTCGACGAACTGAAGAAGAAGATCGAAGCCGCTGGTATGCCGAAGGAAGTCCGCGACAAGGCGATTCAGGAACTCAAGAAGCTGGAAGCCATGCCGCCCATGTCGGCCGAGTCGACAGTCTCGCGCAATTATCTCGACTGGTTGCTGGCCGTGCCGTGGAAAAAACGGTCGAAAGAAATCCGCAACATTTCGCGAGCCGAGAAGGTGTTGAACGAAGATCATTATGGGCTGGAGAAGATCAAGGAACGTATTCTTGAATTTCTCGCCGTTCGCCAGTTAGTTAAGAATCCCAAGGGATCGATCCTGTGCTTTGTTGGGCCTCCCGGCGTGGGCAAGACTTCGCTGGGGATGTCGATCGCCAAGGCTACGGGGCGCAAGTTTGTCCGCATGTCGCTGGGCGGTGTGCGGGATGAGGCTGAAATCCGCGGCCATCGCCGAACTTACATTGGCGCACTGCCCGGCCAGATCATCCAGATGATGAAAAAGGCCGGCACGAAGAATCCGGTCTTCATGCTCGACGAAGTCGACAAGATGTCGATGGACTTCCGCGGCGATCCGTCGGCTGCCCTGCTCGAAGTGCTTGATCCCGAACAGAATTTCATGTTCGTCGACCACTATCTCGACGTCGAATACGATCTCTCGCAGGTCTTTTTCGTGGCCACCGCGAACGTGATGCACACGGTTCCGCCCGCTTTGCAGGACCGCATGGAAGTTCTGCGGCTGCATGGCTACACGGAGCTCGAAAAAGTTGAGATTGCCAAGCAGTTTCTGGTCAAGAAGCAAATGCTGCAGGCGGGACTGACCGAAAAGAACGTCAAGTTTTCCGAGGACGCCATCCAGCAGATCATTCGCGGGTACACGCGCGAGGCGGGCGTCCGCAACCTGGAACGGGAAATCGGTAATGTCTGCCGCAAAGTGGCGCGCAGGGTGGTTAAAGAAGGCGCTGACTTCACCGCATCGATCGAACCCAACAATCTCGAAGAGTTCCTCGGCGTTATCAAGTTCCGCGACACATTGGCTCACGAGAAGAGCGAGGTTGGGCTGGTCACCGGACTGGCGTGGACCGAAGTTGGCGGCTCAATTCTGAGCACCGAAGCGAGCGTAGTAGACGGCAAGGGAAAGCTCACCTTGACGGGCAAGCTGGGCGATGTGATGCAGGAATCGGCGCAAGCTGCGATGTCTTATATCCGTTCGCGCGCCGCACGACTGGGTCTGCCTCGCGACTTCTATCGTGCGCTTGACATTCACGTGCACGTGCCGGAGGGAGCGATCCCGAAGGATGGGCCGTCGGCGGGAATAACGATCGCCACGGCTTTGGCGAGCGCGCTGAGCCGCATTCCGGTCCGCCGCGACATCGCGATGACGGGAGAGATCACGCTTCGGGGGAAGGTCCTTCCCATCGGCGGTCTGAAGGAAAAGCTTCTGGCTGCGCACCGCGCCGGTTTGTTTGAGGTAATCTTGCCGAAAGAAAACGAAAAAGATCTGAGTGAAGTCCCGGAGAATCTGCGCACGGCGATGAAACTGCATCTGGTGGAAAATATGGACCAGGTTCTGGCAGTGGCCTTGGAAGGTCCGCTGCCGCAGATCGCGGAGCCGGAAGCCAGTACCATGGGGCCAATTGCGACTCCGCCGGGCGGCGATATTCCTGCAACTCACCAGTGAAGATCACTTGGTTTTGAATCAGCCGTCGTTGTTTTTCTTCCTGCCTTCTAGTGTGGTATCCCAGAAATACGCGCGAGAAGTGGACGCGGTGAGTCTGAGTCGACTTTCTTCGCCTCAGGGGCTAAAGCCCCCGAATTCCTGGGAACCGTTGAGGTGCGGCTGAAGCCGCACCCTTTCAAAACAGTCGGATACTTAATCCACGAACTTGCGGGACATGATACTAGCAGGCTGCTATCCGCGCTTGCAGTTCAGATTATCCATTGCATTGGACCTATACTAGTTTTTCTCCAGTTCAGGTTGCCATGGAAGAACTGATCAATTCGACCCGTCGACGACTCTACCCTTCGCTCACGGACCCGAACTACCTGGCACTGCGTTCCCGCCGTTTGATATTCACATCGTGGGCCAATCAGTTTCGCGGAAAGAACATGACCATTCTGGACGTTGGTGGCCGATATCAACCCTACCGTCCTCTGTTCGAAGGGCTCTATGATCATTACTTTTCGGTGGACTTGATCAAGACAAGGCAGGTGAGCGTTGTCGCAGATGCCCAGAATCTTCCGTTTCCGCCAAGTTCGTTCGACTTGGCCATCGCCACCCAGGTTTTCGAATACTTCCGTGATCCGCATGAGGCGGCGAGGCGGGTTTATGACGTGCTTCGACCCGGCGGAGTACTTCTAGCGAGCTTTGCGGCCTGCACTCCCCGAGTCGTTGACGAGGAGAACTGGAGGTTCACACCCTCCGGGTTTCGTTTGTTGCTGGAGCCTTTTGCAACCGTGGAAATCGTTCCGGAACTGCATAGCATTGCTGGCCTGCTTCGAACCGTAAATCTGGGTCTGGACACATTTGTGCGATACGACATGCCACGGCAAGCGTACCGGAGGACGATCTGTCCTGTGCTGAATCTGGTCGGACTGGGATTGGAGAGCATGAATCTGACCGACAACGATCTGTTCACGACGAACTTCAGCGTGAGGGCGACGAAAGCGAAGTAGAATTCTGCCCTGACGGAGCTAGAATATTTCTGAGATGGCCCCGGAACCACAAAGCCGCCTGAGTCTTGGTCTGCATGGCTCGGCGGCACTCTTCGTCGCCCTTGCCGTGGTCATCATCCTGCTGATCGCACTCCCCGCTTACCGGCTCTTCTTTCTGATCAGCGTTCTGATCGGCATTGCCATCGCGGGAGGACTCGCGCTCTGGCACAGGCTACATCCGATTCAAGACGAAGATGTGCATCCCAAGCGCCCGCTGGGCCTCTAGCAGGCTGCGGAAAAAGTCGCTTACGTGGCGAGATGTCCCAGAGCGGCTAAAGCGGCCGTTGATTACACGACACTTGCGGTGCGGCTAAAAGCCGCACCGTTTCAAAACAGAATCGAAGTCGAGTTTTTCCGCAGGCCTCTAGCGAAAGTTTTCTTCGCACGGCCTTGCAAGCTGTGCCACAAAAACAGGACACTGTTCTTATGCGGATTCTGGCGCGGTACCTGTTATCGGCAAATGATGCCGTGCACTTCCCTGCTCCAAGCCTGCCTGAAATCGCATTTCTCGGACGCTCGAACGTGGGAAAGTCGAGCGTCATCAATACGCTCGTCGGGACCAAGCTTGCCCGCACAAGCTCGACGCCCGGTCGGACACGTGCCATTAATTTTTTTGAAATCCGGATCGCCGGCCAGGCGAAGCCGGAATGCCTGTTTACCGATTTGCCCGGCTATGGCTATGCCAAGATCTCCCGCGAAATCTCGGCCGACTGGGCGCGCTTTGTCGATCCATATCTGCACCAGCGTTCCACACTCGCCCTTTGCCTGGCGCTGGTTGATACCAATATTCCACCTCAGGAAAGTGACCGGCAATTAGCGAAATTCCTGGCCACGCGGGGGAGGCCGCATCTGATCGTGGCCACCAAGTGCGACCGTCTGTCCGGGAACGAACTCGCGCAGGCCATGCGCAAGCTCGGCCAAGCATATCCCGAGGTGCCGATCGTGCCGTTTTCGGCAAAAACCGGCTCGGGCAAAGAAGAACTGTGGAACCAGATTCGTACCGCAGTAGAGAATTTCTCCCTCTAAAGTATTCTTCCCTTTTTCCGATCTGTCTCTATGCAGTGTTTTGCCGGAAACCCCGATCATGGATCCAAACCTCGTTCCCGAGCAGCCGGACTTTCCCGAGGGCAGCGGCCCGACCGAAGACGGCGCTTCTCATCTTCTTCGATTGAAGAGACAAAGCACAGGAGCGTCTTCTGAACATTCCGCGGACGCGGGTCCTGAGTATGTTGGCACGGCTGAACCCGCGCCCGAGCAGAAAGAGCGTCGGCGCAGCATCCGGTTTGCGTGCTCAGGGAGCGTGGAACTTCGGGCGGAGGACAATCGAGTGCAGGTGTGGGGAACGCTCAGCGACATCAGTCTACACGGATGCTACGTAGAAATGTCGGCGACGTTGCCGGTCAACACGAAAGTGAATCTCGCGGTGGATTCACTAGGCATCCGGTTTCAAGCGCCGGCTAAGGTCGTGACCTCACACCTTCAGGTGGGTATGGGAATGTGTTACGCGGACATCGACCCAGAGCAACAGTCGCAACTAAAGCTGATTCTGGCAAACCTCGCCCATCAACGAGCGCTGATCAATACTGCACCGTCCGAGCAGATCCCTCCGCTCACGTTGCCGAAGTCGGTGGATTCGGACGCGTGGCTGCAAGGCGTGGCCGAGTTTTTCAAGAAGAACCGTTTGCTCTCGCGCGACGAGTTTTACCAGATCGCCAAACGGGCGCGCCGGTCCTGAATTCCCGCCTGGCTTACAGGAGAATGGCGACCCGTTTGGCGGTATCACAGTTACGCCAGTCATCATCCGCGGTCCCATCATCTTCCGCTATGATTAAGTGATTATGGCTAAGTACCTGATAACTGGAGCGGCAGGCTTCATCGGATCTTCTCTTGTGCGTGCTCTGCTGGAGCGCGGCGACGAGGTTCGCGGTGTGGATAATTTTGCTACCGGCCGCCGCGAGAATTTGACCGAAGTCATGCGGAGGATGGATTTTCGGGAAGCGGACATTCTTGACCTGGATGCTATGCATAGCGCCTGCGAGGGCATCGACTACGTATTGCATGAGGCCGCCATTCCATCGGTGCCCAAATCAGTGATCGATCCGCTCGGCAGCAACCGCGCGAATGTGGATGGAACGGTCAATGTCTTGATCGCGGCGCGCGATGCCAAGGTAAAGCGCGTGGTTTATGCCGCTTCGTCGTCGGCCTACGGGGACACGCCGACCCTTCCGAAGCAGGAGGCAATGCCGCCGAACCCGATTTCGCCCTATGCGGTAGCCAAGCTGGCAAGCGAGCTTTACATGGTGTCGTTCTATCGCTGCTATGGGCTTGAAACAGTCTGTCTGCGCTACTTCAACATCTTTGGGCCGCGCCAGGACCCAACGTCTCCCTATTCGGGCGTGCTGGCGAAGTTCAGCCTGCAGATGCTGCGTGGAGAGCAACCCACAATTTTCGGCGACGGCGAAACCAGCCGCGATTTCACATACATCGACAATGCCGTGTCAGCAAATTTGCTGGCGTGTTCCGCGCCTGCTTCCGAGTGCGCCGGACGCGTATTCAATTGCGCCACGGGACGGCGTGTCACGTTGAATCAGACTTTTGAAGCCATGAAACAACTGACCGGTTATACAGGGACGGTCAGCTATGTGCCCGAGAGGAGCGGCGACATTAAGCACTCGCTGGCGGACATTACGTTAGCCCAAAAGCACCTGGGCTATAAAGTCCTGGTCAATTTTGAGGACGGCCTGCGCCAAACCGTGGACTGGTACAAGACCCAGACGCAACCGGTAAGAGCTTAGAGCCAGGCAAGTTGCGGTGAGCGGCGGGAATTTACTCAAGCT
>JBELAC010000178.1:0-10610 GCA_049509215.1 Terriglobales bacterium | reverse complement strand
ATACTCGGGCGGAAGTTCGCTACCTGCCACATTGACGCGCAGCCCGATTCCCGCTGGCAGCGCTGCTTCGGCGAGCGCAACGGGCAGGCCGCCGTCCGCGCAATCGTGTGCGGACTCGACCAGTCCATCCTGGATCAGTGACACGAGGGCACGCTGCAAAACCGCTTCTTTCTCAATGTCGAGCTGCGGAGGATAGCCCCACACGGCGCCAAGAATTTCTTTCGCGTACTCGGATGAACCGAACTCGGACTGCGCGTCGACCGCGTCTCCCGGTTCGCTGGCACGCAACAAAACGATCTTTCTTCCCGCCTGGCCAAAGTGCATCTTCACTGCTTTGTGCACATCTTCCAACAGGCCAACGATTCCGATCACGGGCGTGGGATAAATTCCTTCGCCCAGCGTCTCGTTGTAGAAGCTGACGTTGCCACCTGTGATCGGGGTATCGAGTTCCTCGCAAGCTTTGGTGATCCCGTCAATTACCTGCGAGAACTGCCACATGATATTCGGCTTCTCCGGGTTGCCAAAGTTCAGGCAGTTGGTCGCGCCAATCGGCGTCGCTCCGGAGCACGCCACTTTGCGCGCTGCCTCAGCGACCGCGTGCATGGCACCCAGCCGCGGATCGAGATAACACCAGCGTCCATTGCCGTCGAGCGCCATGGCCAGCCCGCGCTTCGATCCCTTGATACGAATCACGCCAGCATCGCCTGAGCCCGGAGCATCGACCGTGTTCGTCTGCACCATGTGATCGTATTGCTGCCAAACCCAGCGCTTCGAGCAGATATTCGGGCTCGCCAGCAGACGTTTGAATTGATCCGTGAAATCGCCGTCGACGGCAAGTTGGATGTGCTGCGGCATCTCTCGCTCGACCGGCGGTTCCCAGCGCGCGAGGGGACGCTTGTAAACAGGCGCATCGTCGGTGAGGGCGGCGTTGGGAATTTCCGCCACCACCTGCCCGTGTTCGAGCACGCGCATCTTCGCATCGCGAGTCACGTGTCCGACCTCGACGGCGTCGAGTCCCCACTTCTGAAATACGCGAAATACTTCGTCTTCGCGCCCCTTTTGCGCGACCAGCAGCATGCGCTCCTGCGATTCGCTCAACATAATCTCGTAAGGGGTCATGCCGGTTTCGCGTTGCGGAACGAGATCGAGTTCGATCTCAATTCCAGTTCCGCCGCGCGCGCCCATTTCGCACGTTGAGCACGTCAGGCCAGCCGCGCCCATGTCTTGAATGCCAACAATGGCGCCCGTTTGCATCGCTTCCAGGCAGGCTTCGAGTAGAAGTTTTTCAAGGAACGGATCGCCGACTTGAACATTAGGCCGCTTGGCTTCCGAGCCCTCGCTGAATTCCTCGCTCGCCATGGTCGCGCCGTGGATGCCGTCGCGCCCCGTCTTGGAACCGACATAAATGACAGGATTGCCTTCACCGGCAGCGCGCGCATAGAAAATCTGGTCGCGCCGCACCAGTCCGAGCGCAAACGCATTCACGAGCGGATTGCCGGAGTAGCACGTCTCAAACTTCACCTCGCCGCCCAGATTGGGAACGCCAAAACAATTGCCATAAGAAGCCACCCCGGAGACGACACCCTCCATAACGGAATGATTTTTGTGGATTTCCGCCTGCGTAGGAGCGAGTTGTGTGGAAGTCGGTTGTGTGGTGGCGGGGCTATGCCCCGCCTGGACGGGGCGCAGCCCCGTCCCCACAGACCCATTCTCAAGACTAATCGGTCCGAACCGCAGCGAGTCCATCACCGCGACCGGCCGCGCCCCCATCGTAAAGATGTCGCGCAGAATTCCGCCGACGCCGGTAGCCGCTCCCTGAAACGGCTCAATAAACGACGGATGATTGTGCGATTCGATCTTGAACGCGCAAGCCCATCCATCGCCAATATCGACGATGCCGGCATTCTCTCCCGGACCCTGCACCACTAGCTTGCTGCGCGTGGGCAACCGCTTCAGGTGCACGCGCGACGACTTATAGGAGCAGTGCTCGCTCCACATCACGCTGAAGATGCCCAGTTCCGTGATGGTTGGTTCGCGTCCGCCCAGCAACTGCTTGATTTTCTCGAATTCGTCAGGAGTCAGCCCGTGCTCCCGGATCAGTTCGGGTGTAATGGCAGAAATCGTGGAGGTGGTCATGATGGGGAATTTCTATTGTCGCATTTTGAACTGTGTTTTACATAGGGAACATTGCATTATCTGCCGACGCATATGGTAGCGTTGGGGTACGGTCGTCATTGCTCGAAGCAAAGCGAAAATCGGGCGGAAATCCGCGGAAATCTTAATGAGCAGCTCTTCAATTCAATTACCGGCGCATGGCTCGTCCGATCGGAGATGGTTTGACGGCGGCATGACCACGGTTTGGGCAATCGCCGCTGCCAGTTTTGTGTTGCACGTGATCTGCAACAACCGCTACGGATATTTTCGCGACGAATTTGACTACATTGCGTGCGGACGCCACCCGGCATGGGGCTACGTCGACCATCCCCCGCTGCTGCCGATTCTTACCCGGATCTTTATGGCCGTCTTCGGAGATTCGCTGCGCAGCGTAAGGATGCTGCCCGCGCTTTCGAGTGCGGCGCTGATCATTTTAACTGGCCTGCTGGCCCACGAACTGGGCGGGAAACGATTCGCCGTGGTGCTTTCCGCTTTGGCCGTCCTGGTCGGGCCGATCTATTTGTCCGGCGGAAGCCTGCTGACCACCAATTGCGATCTGGAAGTCGTGCTCTGGATGGGCTGCGTGTACTTCGCCATTCTCGCCGTCAAGCGCGACCAGCCGCGCTATTGGCTATGGTTCGGAATCATCGCCGGAGTCGGCCTGCAGGAGAAATATTCGATCCTGGTACTTGGTCTCGCTATTGTCGTCGGATTGCTGCTCACGGCACAGCGCCAAGCCCTGCTCAGCAAATGGATGTGGTTCGGCGGCGTTGCCGCGCTCCTCATCTTTCTTCCCAACCTGCTTTGGAACATTCGCAACGACTGGCCGTTCGTTCAGCTCATGCACAATATTCGAGCCGAAGGCCGCGACGTTGTGCTTACGCCCTGGCAATATTTTCTGCAGCAGTTGCTATTGACACATTTTGTCTCAGCAATCTTTTGGATCATCGGCGTCATCGCGCTCCTGGTTACGCGCCGCTTCAAGCCCTACCGGTTCCTGGGCTGGGCGTACCTGGTGAGCTTTGTCGCGTTCGTATTCCTGAAAGGCAAGAACTACTATCTGGCTCCGATCTACCCGGTCTACGAAGCCGCGGGAGCCATCGTGATCAGCGAAGCGATTGACCATGCCCGGCAATTTTGGCTGAAGCCGGCCATCATCGTTCTGACGCTCGCGACGGGCGCCGTGTTTGCGCCGCTTGCCATGCCGATTCTTCCCATCGATCAGTTTGTTCCCTACATGAACCGGCTGCCCATCAAAGTGCCGCGCAGCGAATACAGTCACGAACGCATTGCAGTTCCTCAACATTTCGCAGACCAGTTCGGGTGGAACGAGATCGTCGAGAAAACGGCGGAAGCCTGGCAAAAGATTCCGCCTGCTGACCGCAAGGACTGCCCCATCTTCGGTCAGGACTACGGACAGGCCGGCGCGATTGATTTCCTCGGTCCAAAATACGGCCTGCCCCCGGCTCTGAGCGGTGATCGAACCTACTTCCTGTGGGGACCTCGCAGTTACTCCGGCAATTGCCTGATCGTGCTCGGCGACCGGCGCGCACGACTTGAGGGATTATTCGAGCACGTAGAATATCTTGGCAATTCCCCACCCAATTCCTACGCCCTGGAAACCGAGATCTCGGTCAACATTTGCCGCGGTTCGAAGTTTGGCACGCTCGCCGACCTCTGGCCCAAGCTGAAGCACTGGCGGTAAGTGTGGCGCGGACCTGCCCAAGCGATAGTCAAAGGGGCCCCCGCCCGCGCTGCGCCTAGCTTGGTCACTACCCTGATTGAGGGATGGGCGGACAAGAGCGGTTGTCCCACACCGCTATACTGTTGGCGGATGAAATCGGTCATCGTAGGCACTGCCGGCCACATCGATCACGGTAAAACTTCGCTCGTAAAGGCCCTGACCGGCATCGATGCCGACCGCCTCGAAGAAGAAAAACGGCGCGGCATCACCATCGACATCGGATTCGCCCACCTCGAACTGCCTGCTCCAAACGGGGAGACGCTGCGCCTCGGGTTCGTCGACGTACCCGGACACGAGCGCTTCGTACGCAACATGCTGGCAGGCACGGGAGGCATTGATCTGGTCGTGCTGGTCATTGCCGCCGACGAAGGCATCATGCCTCAAACGCGCGAGCACTTCGATATCTGCCGCCTGCTGGCCGTTCGCCGCGGCATTACCGTGCTGACGAAATCCGATGCGGTGGATGCCGAGACGCTTGAAGTTGTTCGCATGGAGGTCGCAGATTTTCTGCGTGGATCGTTTCTCGATTCCGCGCGGTCGCCGATTGTGGCCGCCAGTTCGCTGACCGGCGCAGGGCTCGACGATGTACGCACAGCGCTCGCGAAAATCGCGGCCGGTGCGACCGTAAAAGACTCGCACGCCCTGGCTCGCCTGCCGGTCGACCGTGTGTTCACGATGAGGGGTTTTGGGACGGTTGTCACGGGAACCTTGATCGCTGGAACAATCCAGAAAGAAGAAGAGCTGGAATTGTCTCCCTCCGGCACTCGAATCCGCCTTCGCGGAGTGCAGGTGCATGGCGAGCAGATCGAGAAGGCAATCGCCGGACAACGCACAGCTTTGAATCTCGCCGGTGTGTCAACCGGCGACCTTGGCCGCGGCATGATGCTGGCGACCGCAGGTACATTCCGTTCGACTTCGCGAGTCGATGTGCAGCTTTCCCTGCTGGCTTCCGCCAAGCCGCTCAAAGACGGCGCGCGCGTGCACTTCCACGCCTACACCATGGAGACGATTGCGGAAGTTCGGCTGTACGGCACCAAGCAGATTAGGCCGGGTGAAGAAGCATGGGCGCAACTCCGCCTCGCGGGTCCCGCACTGCTGGTACCTGGCGATCGCTTCATCGTGCGCCAGTTCTCGCCTGTCATTACCATCGGCGGAGGAATCGTACTGGATGCAATGCCTCCTTCGCGCAAACGACGCACGGAAGACGTAACCGCGTTTCTCTCGACGATGATCGGCGGCTCTCCGGAACAGGCGCTAGCGGCACGCGTCGCGCGCACAGGGGCTGCAGGCCTGGCGGTGGCCGATGTTCCGGGAGCGATGAACCTCCGCCGCAGCGACGCCGCAAAATTGGCCGTGCGCGCCGACGTGGTGCGGTGCGATGGCATTCTGGTTTCACCCGCGGCTTTTGCCGAGGCAACTGGCAACGTGATTCAGGCGGTCAGACACTTTCACGATGCGAATCCTCTGGTCGCCGGCATGAGCAAAGAAGCACTGCGCGAGCGTGTCCACCTTGTCCCCGAGGTTTTTTCGAGCCTACTGGCAAAAGCGGCAGCCGAGAAAAAACTGGAAGTCGCTGGCGAACTGGTGCGTTTGCCCGGACGTGGCGTTGTCATGAAAGACGATGAGGCAGAATCGAAGCAGATCATCGAGCAGGCATTTGGCTCCGCCGACCTGCACGTGCCGTCCCTGAAAGAAGTGCTGGCCGGGCTGAAGGTGGATCGAGTTCGCGCGCAGAAAATTGTCACCTTGCTGCTGCGCGATAAGGTGTTAATCAAAATTTCCGACGAACTCGTCTTTCACCACAGGGCGCTCACCGGCCTCCGGCAACGACTGGCCGCGCTCAAGGCGACCACACCTAAAATCGATGTCGCCCGTTTCAAAGACCTGACCGGAGTCAGCCGCAAATACGCGATCCCGCTGCTCGAATACCTCGACCGCGAACACGTGACCAAACGCGTGGGAGATGAGAGAGTGATTCTGTGATGAATAAAGTTCGCATCATCGGCGCAGGCCTAGCCGGATCGGAAGCCGCATGGCAGTGTGCGCGCCGGGGCATCGCGGTCGAGCTATTTGAGATGCGGCCCGTGCGTTCAACTCCCGCCCATCAAACCGCGGACTTCGCCGAACTGGTTTGTTCAAATTCCCTGAAGTCGGACAGCGAAAACACCGCACCCTGGCTCTTGAAAGAGGAAATGCGCCGCGCGGGATCGCTGCTGCTCGAAATGGCCCGCGCCACAGCAGTTCCGGCGGGACACGCGCTCGCCGTGGATCGTGCTGAATTTTCCCACAAAGTGACAGAGGCGATCGCGCAAGAGTCGCTGATCACAGTCTGCCGCGAAGAAGTGCTGCGAATCGACGACGGCGGCCTCACTGTGATCGCAACCGGCCCGCTGACCTCGGACGCGCTGGCCGGCGAGATTGGGCGGCTGAGTTCTTCGACTGCACCAGAAGCGGCATCCCATGCAGGCCTTTCGCGGACGGGGGCCTCTGCGCCACATAACCTGTACTTCTACGATTCCATCAGCCCGATCGTCGAAGCCGATTCGATCGACATGAGCAAGGTCTATATGGCCGCTCGCTACGATAAGGGCTCGGCGGACTACATCAACTGCCCCATGTCGAAAGAAGAGTACGACACGTTCTATGACGCCCTCGTGGCCGCGCACTCGGTCGAGCAAAAAGACTGGGAGAACCTGAACTATTTTGAAAGCTGCCTGCCGATCGAGGAAATCGCGCGCCGCGGCCGTGATACGCTGCGATTCGGACCGATGAAACCGGTCGGCCTCATCGATCCGCGTAACGGCAAAAGGCCTTACGCTGTAGTGCAACTCCGCCAGGAAAATCTGCGCGCCGATTCCTACAACCTTGTCGGATTTCAGAACCATTTGAAATTCGGCGAGCAGGCTCGCGTATTGAGCCTGATTCCCGGCCTCGAGCACGCACACTTTTTGCGTTACGGCCAGATTCATCGCAATACCTACATCAACGCACCCGCGCTGCTGATGCCCACATTGCAGATGAAGTCGCATCCGAACGTGCTTTTCGCCGGGCAAATCTGCGGAGTCGAAGGCTACGTCGAATCGATTGCCACCGGCCTGATGGCAGGTATGAACGCCGCGTCCCTGGCTACCGCCGCCGCCCCGATGCCTCCGCCGCGAGCCAGCGCGTTCGGTTCGCTGGTGCACTACCTCACGCAGGCCGACGGCAAGAATTTTCAGCCCGCCAATATTACGTTCGATCTCTTGCCCGAGCTCGAAACACGCGTCCGCGACCGCAAGGAGCGCCATCGCTTGCAGTGCGAATTGGCCTTGCGCGAGTTCCAGAACTGGTTGCAGAAGACTAGTGTCGCGAGTCACGAGTAGCGAGCAACTTGCAAGCATTTGGTTCGCCACACAGCTGGTAGCTCGTGATTCGAGGCTTGCGCGAGGCGTGTGACACGCTGCTCGGGGCCCCATGCGTTCCGTCATTGACGGCCCCTCGCTGCAAGCGATACCTTGGCGACGTTGACATGAGGTGAATTCGTGCCGCTCTCTGCCGTCGATTGTGTCCAGCCCGCGATCCAGCACACCCGCGATCAACTCTTCCGGCCCTTCCGCTTCGGCCAGTGGTCCCGCCTCGCCCTGGTCGGCGTTCTCGCTGCGGAATTAAATGCCAGCGGCTGCAATTTCAACGGCATCAACTTTCCGGTTTCATCTCATCCGCACAGAACCCAGGGGCTTTTCACTGCCGCCACGCCGTTTGCGCCGTTCGACCCCTCGCACTTCGACCCATCACGCATCGCACAAGCCCTCGGCCTGATCATTGCCATCGGCCTTGTTGCGATGGTCCTGTTTTTCGTCTTCCTTTACATCAACAGCGTCTTCCGCTTCATTCTGTTCGACTCGGTCCTCAAAAAGCGTTGCTCAATCAGCGAAGGCTGGGGACGCTGGCATCGCGCCGGCCGCCGATACTTCCTGTGGCAGATCGTCTTCATCATTGCCGAGTTCCTGTTTCTTGGCGTGCTCATCGGTGTGCCCCTTGCGATCGCCGCAGCGCTCGGCTGGTTCAGGGATGCCGGCCAGCATATCGCTCGCTCCGTTCTCGGCGTCATCTTGCTGGTCGGCTTGTTTCTGGTTTTCTTGCTGGTGGCGTGGACCGTCCAACTTCTCGCCAAGGATTTCCTCGTGCCGATCATGGCGCTTGAAGATCTCGATTTCGCCGATGGCTGGAGCCGCCTGACTGGCCTCATCCGCCCCGAGCCAGGGAGGTACGCCGTCTACCTGCTGCTGAAAATCGTGCTGGCGATTGCCGCCGCCATCGTGTTCAGTATCATTGCCCTCGTCCCTATTGTGGTTATCGTCGCTCCGGCCATAGCAGCCGTGTTCGCCGGCCACGCCGCCGGTTTGGGGTGGAACGTCACGACGATCAGCCTGACCGTTATTTTGGGAACCCTGCTGCTGTTCTTTCTGATCTATGCGATTGCCATGATCAGCGTTCCGGCCACGGTCTTCTTTCCCGCATTCTCAATCTATTTCTTCGCGTCGCGCTATCCGAAACTCGATGCGCTATTGGCTCCGCCGCCGCCCATTGTGGAAACACCGCCGGTGCTTGAAACTCCCCCGCTAATCGAACCGCCGCCGCTTCCGCCTTCGCCGGAACCGATCGGCTAGCACCGGTGCTTAAATGGGAGATTTGTATCAGGGTATGCCTTCCGGCATACCACAATTGCGGCGGCATGAAAGCGCCTTTAGGCGCCGAGGCAAGGCATGGGTGTTTCATTGCCCCGATCCAGGCAGCTACTTTGGGGTCGCGCTCGTCTTCTGCCCCTTCCCCCAGCTAAACCGCCGCCCCACAATACATTTCACAATCAAGTGATCGCTGGAATTCGTCACATCCACGCCCACTCCGAAATTGAATTCCCAGTCAGGCGAAAGATTGAGATCGATCGTAGGAAAAATCTGTTGCGCTTGCACATTGATCGGATCGAAGTTCGAGACCGGCCCGAGCGCCCCATAATATTCAAACCCACCCGTGATCTTCTTCGTAAAGTCGTAGCTGACCTTCACGTTCGGAGAAAACTCCCAGCCCTTGCCCACGTTCAGCCCGTGCAGCGAGCGATCAAATGCCGGATTGAAGTCGAGATACCAGCGCCCAAGTTTCTTATCGATGATGGGCCGGAGCTCATAGTCCCAGCTGTCTTCTGCAAACGCGCGCCGCTGATAGCCGATCTCCTGCGAGATGCTTACTCCGACCGGCCAATGCCACGACTCCGGCGCAGCAATCCGCGGACGAATGTGATCGCCCACCCATTGCCATCCGCCATCGTTTGAGCCGGAGCCGGGCTGAATGCTCGAAAATACATAGAACCCGGTCTCAAACCAGCTCGTGAATCCCTGCGTGATTTCGAGCGTTTCGTGCTCCGCGTGATTCGAGGGCAGCACGCCATTGACCACCGTCTTCTGCCCATCGATGGTGAAGTTCGAATGAATCTCCACCATGGTCGTCTTCGGCGGCACAAGATCGGATCCGTACACCTGGATTTCGTAGTTATCCTGCGCCGCAGCGTGGCGCACGCCGAGCACGACCATCAACGACACAGCGAGGAAGAAATAGGTTGACGTCATCGCGGCCCTGTTGCGCTGTCTTCCTGAGCGGAGTGATTGCTGCGCAAAGCGCAGCAATCGCACAGTCGAAGGACCCCTATTCCCAACCTGATCGATGTTGACTCTGCTCTGGCGCATGGCTTGCTTAACTGATCCTTCGATTCTACCGATGACAGCGCCAGGCCAAAGGTCTGGGAGAAATAAATTGGAACCAGGGAACCCAGCGAAGGACGCAGGTGTCAAATCCTTCAAGACACGCGCGTGCCGATCTCGCGATCACCATCTCGTAACAACGAGGAGAAATACCGATGGCATTCTCGGCAGGCGGCGGTCCCAACTCGCCCCAAATGAACGTCACTCCGCTGATTGACGTTCTGCTGGTGCTGATCATTATTTTCATGGTCGTGGTTATCGAACAGCGTCCCACTGGCCTGACAGCGGAAGTCCCGCAGCCCGCGCCGCCGAAGACCGTGAACATTCCTCCGCCCACCGCGACAATCGTGATTCGCATTCACCGCCCCAAGGCCGGATCGAAGAATCCCGATCATCCTGAAGTGATGGTGAATGAAGAATCTGTCGATTGGGATCGCCTGCACGATCGGCTGCAGGACATTTTCGCCATCCGCGTCGAGCGCATCGCCTTCATCGAAGCTGACGATGACACCGATTTCCAAGACGTAGCCGACGTGATCGCGTTGGCACGGGGTGCGGGAGTAGATCGGGTAGGGCTACTCACTGAGGATGGGAAGCACGGACCCCTCACTAGCTAGCAGCGACGTTCCGTTCGCGAGTGAACACATGATTGGACTGACAAGATTTGTCAGTCTGTATTGCCAAGAATGTCGTTTTATAAAGGCCGGGGAGTAGGCTTCTCCCGTATGTGAAACTCAATAAAGATGGGGATATCACGGAAGAAGATGACTTTAGTTACGTTGGCATGTGGCCTTTGAAGTGCAATCGTGATAGCGGGTCGATCATTCCAGCTTGCGCGTAGAGCTATAAGGACGTAAATATCAATGCGGAAACAGAAGGGCTTCTCACTTATCGAATTGCTGATCGTGGTTGCGATCATTTTGATCATCGCCGCTATCGCCATTCCGAACTTGCTGCGCGCTCGCATTGCGGCCAAT
>JBELAC010000177.1:0-10618 GCA_049509215.1 Terriglobales bacterium | reverse complement strand
ATCCATTCCCAGCCGCATCAGGTCAAGAATGCATTGCTCGGAATCGCACGCCGGACCGATTGTGCAGACGATTTTTGCGCGGCGGAGGGAATTGGCGGGCTGTTCCGTAAGAACATAGGGCGGCATCACTCCCTCAACTAGATCGGCTTTGCAGGATTTCATGGCGATCCTTTTTTCTCGAACGGAAACACTTACACTCGCGCTTACGTTCCGCTGCGCGCAGCGCGTACAGGAATGTCCGCGCCACACGAGCTAATTCTCGCTGGTTCCAACGTCGGTCCTCGGCGGTACTTTCGTCAGTCCGCGCGGGAACAACATGGCATTGAACTCCGCGCCAATGAGCACAACCAGGGAAATCAGATACATCCATGTCAACAGTGCGATGCCAACGCCGAGCGAGCCGTAGATGATGCTGTAGTCGGCATAGCGCTGCAGATACCAACCAAAGAATGCCGTCGACAGCAGCCACATCGCCGTCGCCAGAACGGCGCCCGGCAAAACAGTGTGCCAGGGTTGCGTGCGCGGCACTGCGTTGTGATAGATCAACTGGATTACGGCAATGCTCGTGAGAATCGCGATGATCCAGCGAATCAGCGCCCAAAGCAGGAAAATCAGAGGACCGAATTCGTGGCCGATGTAAAAGAGAATGCGCGTTTCAATGCGGCTTCCGAACGCGACCAGAACCGTGGAAAAGGTCAGAGGTATGCCCGCCATCAGCACCAGCGACATCGCAATCAACCGCTCTTTTACCAAGCCCCACGTTTTCGGAAGCTGGTAGGCGCGGCGAAATCCGTCCATCCACGAGATGATTACGCCGGACGCAGTCCACATGGTCAGCAGCGAAGTCGTCACCAGCAGGCCAACAGGACGGTTTGTACTTCCTCTTAAATAGGCGAGGGCAGTGGCGCTTCCGGCCGGCAAGATTCTGCCGAGCGCGTAAGAAATTTCACGCAGGTAAACCTCGCCCCGTCGAACGGTGGCCATCACCGATCCGAGCACAAGCAAGAAAGGGAAGAATGTAAGGATCGAAGAGTAGGCCCCGCCCTTGGCAGTGGCGAAGGCGTCGTGCTCGAACGCTCGCCAGATGGACAGCCGAAACAGGCGCCAGAAACGGCCCAGCGCGGGAGCCAGGATGAGCCCCCCAGGGATCGGCTCGGGCTGGTTGCGATCTTCAGGCGGCCCGGTCAAGCGCTGTGATTCAAGGGCTAAGGACATCAGGTTAATAACACCGGTCTTGCGCGAACAGCTCTTACGCGAACATTATGCAACAGCCAAGACCTTTCTGGTCGCTTGGAATACTTTCGATGGCAAAAACAAGGGGCGACTCCTGCCCCAGCAAGCCAAAGCGGGCTTGCTGGGGACCCCGGGTTCGTCGCCCCTGCTATGGTTTCGGTTGCTCTTACTCCGCGGCGAGTTCTTCGGTCTCGCCTTCGTGCCGCATGAGTTCGAGCGCGCGCTCCGCATCTTCGTAAGCCTGCGAAACTTCTTCCTGCACCTTGCTCGCGGCCTCTTCCATTTCCGGAGAGAGACGCACGTTGCGGTAATATTCCATACCGGTGCCGGCGGGAATCAATCGCCCCACGATGACGTTCTCCTTCAATCCGCGCAAATGATCGACGGCTCCCTGAATGGAAGCTTCGGTCAGCACGCGCGTCGTCTCCTGGAAGGAGGCGGCGGAGATGAACGAATCGGTGGAGAGCGAAGCCTTGGTGATGCCGAGCAGCAACGGTCGGCCGGTAGCCGGCTTGCCGCCCTGCGAGATGACGCGCTCGTTCTCCTCGTGGAAGCGGAACTTGTCGACCTGCTGTTCGAGCAGGAACTGCGTATCGCCCACGTCTTCGACCTTCACCCAGCGCATCATCTGGCGCACGATCACTTCGATGTGCTTGTCGGAGATGTTGACGCCCTGTAAGCGGTAGACTTCCTGGATTTCGTTGACCAGGTAAGCCTGCAGCTCTTTTTCGCCGAGGACGGCGAGGATGTCGTGCGGGTTGAGCGGACCATCCATCAGCGGTTCGCCTGCCCGTACACGTTCGCCTTCCTGCACGTTGATGTGAACGCCACGCGGAACCGAATATTCCTTTTCGGTGCCGTTATCGGCCGTGACGTAAAGTTTGCGCTGACCCTTGGCAACTTCGCCAAAGCGAACCACGCCATCGATTTCGCTGATGACGGCGGTTTCGCGCGGCTTGCGCGCTTCGAACAATTCGACCACGCGCGGCAGACCGCCTGTGATGTCTTTGGTCTTAGTGGTTTCGCGCGGGATCTTCGCCAGCACGTCGCCGGGGAAAACCGTGTCTCCGTCTTGCATCATGAGGTGAGCGCGAGACGGCATCAGGTAACGCTTGCTCGACTTACCCTTGATCACGATCGCCGGTTGACGCTTCTCATCGGGCGAATCGGCAACCACGTGACGTGACAGGCCGGTGACCTCGTCCACTTCTTCGTGGAGCGTGATGCCTTCCTGCAAGTCCTTGAACTGCGCCGTGCCGCCGATTTCGGTGAGGATCGCGAACGTATACGGATCCCATTCGACCAGAACTTGGCCGAGTTGCACCGGGCCGCCTTCGGTCACTTTCACCTTGGCGCCGTATACGACCGCGTACCGCTCGCGTTCACGGCCTTTTTCGTCGACGACTGCAATCGATCCCTGGCGGTTCATGACAACCAAGTCTCCAGTCTTCGACTTAACCGTCTGCAGGTTGATGAAGCGGACCAAGCCGTTCGACTTCGCATCGAGCCGCGACTGTTCCGATACTCGCGATGCCGTACCACCGATGTGGAAGGTACGCATGGTGAGCTGTGTTCCGGGTTCGCCAATCGACTGCGCCGCGATGACGCCGGTTGCCTCGCCCAGTTCGACGAGACGGCCGGAGGCCAGGTTGCGGCCATAGCACATGACGCATACGCCGCGCTTCGATTCGCAGGTCAGCACCGAGCGAATTTTCACGCGCTCGATACCGGCAGCCTGAATCGAGCCCGCCAGGTCTTCGGTGATTTCCTGGTTGATGTCGACTACGACTTGCCCGTCGTAATCTTTGATCTTCTCGAGCGAAACGCGGCCTACGATGCGGTCGCGCAGCGGTTCAATGATCTCGCCCGCTTCGACGATACCGGAGACGTAAATTCCGTCGACGGTGCCGCAGTCGTATTCGCTGATGATCACGTCCTGCGCCACGTCAACCAGGCGCCGCGTCAGGTAGCCCGAGTCAGCGGTCTTGAGCGCCGTATCGGCCAATCCCTTGCGGGCGCCGTGCGTCGAGATGAAGTATTCGAGCACCGTCAACCCTTCACGGAAGTTCGCTGTGATTGGCGTCTCGATAATTTCACCGGTCGGTTTGGCCATCAATCCGCGCATGCCGGAGAGCTGGCGAATCTGCTGCTTCGATCCGCGAGCGCCCGAGTCAGCCATGACATAAATCGGGTTGAGGCTGCCTTCCTTGTCGCGCCGCTGCATCTGGCCGAACATTTCATCGGCAACCTTTTCCGTGATGGCCGACCAGATTTCGATGACCTTGTTGTAGCGTTCGCCGTTGGTGATCGCGCCGTCCAAGTACTGCTGCTGAACGTTGATGACCTGCTTGTCGGCATCCTTCACCAGCGTCTTTTTGTTGTCCGGGATGACCATGTCATCGATGCCGATCGAAAGACCCGCGCGCGTCGCATAGCGGAAGCCGAGCGCCTTGATCTCGTCGAGCATCTTGACCGTGGTTTCGAGGCCGTAGCGGAGGTAGCAGTAGTTGACCAACTGGCCAATGCCCTTTTTCTTGAGCAGGCCGTTGATGTACGGCATCGCCTCACGACCCACGATTGCCTTCGGCAAATGATCGTTCAGAATCGCGCGGCCGACGGTCGTGTTGATGTATTCCCGATTCAAATTGATCGGATCGGTGTGGTTCACATCCTGATCGTCGTAGGCCTGCGTCAGGTCAATGACTTCACCGGTGTAGCGCAGGCGAATCGGCGTCAGCGTTTCGACCTCGCCCATTTCGAGCGCGATCAACACGTCGTCGATATTGGCGAAAGAACGGCCTTCACCCTTTGCGCCCGGCTTCGCTTTTGTCAGGTAGTAAAGACCAAGCACCATATCCTGTGTAGGAACGGTGATCGGCTGACCTGACGCCGGAGACAGAATGTTGTGCGAAGACAGCATCAGAACGCTGGCCTCGACCTGCGCTTCCGGCGACAGCGGAATGTGCACGGCCATCTGGTCGCCGTCGAAGTCGGCGTTGAACGCCGTGCAAACGAGCGGGTGGATCTTGATGGCCTTGCCTTCGACCAGCACCGGCTCGAACGCCTGAATGCCGAGGCGGTGTAGCGTAGGAGCGCGGTTCAGGAGCACTGGATGGTCTTTAATGACCTCTTCCAGAATGTCCCAAACGATCGGTTCCTGCTGCTCCACCATTTCTTTCGCTTGCTTGATGGTGGTGCAGTTGCCCGTCTGTTCGAGGCGGTGATAGATGAATGGCTTGAACAGTTCGAGCGCCATCTTCTTCGGCAGGCCGCACTGATGGAGCTTGAGTTCGGGGCCGACGACGATGACGGAACGTCCGGAATAATCCACGCGTTTGCCGAGCAGGTTCTGACGGAAGCGTCCCTGCTTGCCCTTGAGCGTGTCGGAGAGCGACTTCAGCGGACGATTGTTGGCACCGCGAAGAACGCGCCCACGGCGTCCGTTGTCGAACAGCGCGTCCACCGCTTCCTGCAGCATGCGCTTTTCATTGCGCACGATAACTTCAGGAGCGTGCAAGTCCATCAGCTTCTTCAACCGGTTGTTGCGGTTGATGACGCGGCGGTACAGATCGTTCAAATCGGACGTAGCGAAGCGTCCGCCGTCGAGTGGAACCAGCGGGCGCAGCTCGGGTGGAATCACCGGCAGCACGTCGAGAATCATCCACTGCGGTTTGTTGCCGCTCTTGCGGAATGCTTCGACAACTTTCAGCCGCTTGGCATATTTCAGGCGCTTCTGCAGCGAGGTTTCGTTCTTCATCTTCTCGCGCAGTTCGCCCGACAATCCATCCACTTCAATGCGTTTCAGCAGTTCCTTGATCGCTTCCGCGCCCATCATGGCCTTGAAGCCGGTGGGCCGGAACTGCTGATCGAGTTCGCGGAACTTGGCCTCGTCTTTGATGACCTCGCGATCCTTGGTTGCCGAATCGCCGGGATCGACTACAACGTAGGCTTCGAAATAAAGGATCGCTTCGAGATCGCGCAGAGAAATATCCAGCAGGTGCCCGATACGGCTCGGCAGTCCTTTGAAGAACCAGACGTGCGAGCAGGGCGACGCGAGTTCGATGTGCCCCAGGCGCTCACGGCGAACTTTCGAGAGCGTGACTTCCACGCCACACTTGTCGCAGATCACGCCGCGGTGCTTCATGCGCTTGTACTTGCCGCACAGGCATTCCCAATCCGTCACCGGACCAAAAATGCGCGCGCAGAAAAGACCATCGCGTTCCGGCTTGAACGTACGGTAGTTGATGGTTTCCGGTTTGGTAACTTCCCCATGCGACCAGCTCCGGATTTTTTCCGGGGATGCCAGGCTGATGCGAATGGCATCGAAGTCTGCCACGGGGTTTGCCATATCGAACGGGCTCGAACGAAACATGTTCCTCCGCTTTCCTGGCTCTCAGTGGCCAGTGGTCAGTGACCAGTGGCCAGTTTTTGTGTCTTGCGGAGCGTGAGAGCCGCATCACCCGCAAGACTTTTCTTTAGAACTCGTCTCTCGCCATCAAGTAGCCGTGATCGGTTTCGACTGGCAACTGACCACTGGCCACTGGCCACTGACAACTGCCCTTCCTTAATCCGCTGCTACGGCCACCGGCTTCTTTTCTGTGGCCTTGATCAACTCGACATCGAGGCAAAGGGCCTGCAGTTCGCGAATCAGCACGTTGAACGACTCCGGCACGCCCGGCTCCATCGCGGCTTCGCCCTTGACGATTGCCTCGTAGATTTTGGTGCGTCCGTACACATCGTCCGACTTCGCGGTCAGCAGTTCCTGCAGGATGAACGCCGCGCCATACGCTTCGAGCGCCCAGACTTCCATTTCGCCGAAACGCTGTCCGCCGAACTGCGCCTTGCCGCCCAGTGGTTGCTGGGTGATGAGCGAGTACGGACCGATGGAGCGAGCGTGAATCTTGTCGTCCACCAGGTGCGACAGCTTCAGCATGTAGATATATCCAACCGTGATCGGCTGTTCGAACGTCTCTCCGGTCATGCCGTCGCGCAGCGTGGTCTTGCCCGACGTCGGCAGACCTGCGCGCTCCAGCAGCGCCTTAATTTCCGTTTCGCGCGCTCCGTCGAAAACCGCCGAGCCCATGAACACGCCCTTCGTCAGCGTGGGCGCGACCGCTTCCAGTTCGTCCTCGCTCATGTCGCCGATGGTGTCGGCGAGCACTGTGTCCTTGAAAAGCGCCTTCAGTTCGCGACGAATCGCTTCTGATCGTGAGTTGACCTTCAGCATCTCGGTGATCTTCTTGCCGAGTTCATGACCAGCCCAGCCGAGATGGGTTTCAAGAATCTGTCCCACATTCATACGGCTTGGCACACCGAGCGGGTTCAGGACGATCTCAACCGGCGTTCCGTCTTCGAGGTACGGCATATCCTCTTCGGGCAGAATGCGGGCGATCACACCCTTGTTACCGTGACGTCCGGCCATTTTGTCGCCGACGCTGAGTTTGCGCTTCATTGCGATGTAGACCTTCACCAGCTTGATCACGCCCGGCGGCAGTTCATCGCCCTTGGTCAGCTTGTCTTTCTTCTCGTTGACGATTTTCTTGAGCACGTCGATCTGGCGAGAAGTCATTTCCTCGATCTCGTCGATCTGCTCGTTCACCCGTGGGTCTTTATCTGCATACTTGATGCGCTTCAAATTGCGGGTCGAGATGCGCTCGATCGTGTCGCGGTCGAGAATCGTGTCCTTGGTCAGCAACCGCTTGTTGGTGCGCTCGTCGTGCAGGTCGGCTTGCACTTCTTTGCCGCCCAGCAGGCCTTCGAGGCGCTTCAACCGCTCGTCGGTAAGAATTCGGATTTCATCCGAGAGGTTCTTTTCGAGCTTTGCAATCTGATTGCCTTCGATCGCCTTCGCGCGCTCATCTTTTTCCTGACCCTTGCGCGAAAAGATCTTCACGTCCACAACCACGCCTTCGATTCCTGGCGGGCAGTAGAGCGAAGCGTCGCGCACGTCGCCGGCTTTTTCACCGAAGATCGCGCGCAGTAATTTCTCTTCCGGCGTGAGCTGCGTTTCACCCTTCGGCGTTACTTTGCCGACGATGATGTCGCCCTGCTTGATGCTGGCGCCGATGCGGATCACGCCCGCCTCATCCAGATTGCGCAGGGTTGTCTCGCTCACGTTCGGAATGTCGCGCGTGACTTCTTCGGGCCCAAGCTTGGTGTCGCGTGCTTCGAGCTCGAATTCCTCGATGTGAACAGAGGTGTAGTAATCCTCTTTCACCATCTTTTCGGAAACCAGAATCGCGTCTTCGAAGTTGTATCCGCGCCAAGGCATGAAGGCGACGAGAACGTTACGTCCGAGTGCCAACTCGCCAAAGTCCGTGCAAGGGCCATCGGCAATGACCTGCCCCTTCACGACGCGCTGGCCTTTCTTGACAATCGGCTTCTGGTTGATGCAGGTGTTCTGGTTCGAACGCTTGAACTTTGTGAGCTGATAAATGTCGCTGCCCACTTCGCGCGACAGCTGCATCGGATGATGCTCGCCCTCGACGCGAACGATGATGCGCTCGGAGTCGACCGAATCGATGATGCCGTTGCGCTTTGCCAGAATAACCGCGCCCGAGTCGCGCGCCGTCACGCCTTCCATGCCGGTTCCGACAATCGGAGCCTGCGCACGGAGCAGCGGAACAGACTGACGTTGCATGTTCGCGCCCATCAGTGCGCGGTTTGCGTCGTCATGTTCAAGGAAGGGAACCAGCGACGCGGCAACCGATACAAGCTGCTTCGGGCTGACGTCGACGTAGTCCACTTCATCGCGATTCACCAGCACGAAGTTGCCGGCTTTGCGGGCGTTCACCAGTTCGGTGGCGATGCGGCCCTTTTCGTCCAGTTCAACGTTGGCCTGCGCGATCGTGTGACGGTCTTCTTCCCACGCCGACAGGTAGAACGAGAACGGATCAACTTCGGCCGGCTTCTTGCGCCGTTCTTTCAGGTCCGAATTCACCTTCTCGATCTCGCTCTTCTCCGCGTGATCGCCGACTTTGTACTGGGCGTCGCCAGCATTCACGATCTGCACGTAGTCCACGACGCGCGCGCCCTTGACCTTGCGGTAAGGCGACTCGATGAAGCCGTAGTCGTTGATGCGCGCAAAACAGCTCAACGACGAAATCAGCCCGATGTTCGGACCTTCCGGCGTTTCAATCGGGCAGATGCGGCCGTAGTGAGTCGGGTGCACGTCGCGCACTTCGAATCCCGCGCGTTCACGCGACAAGCCGCCCGGCCCAAGGGCCGACAGACGGCGCTTATGCGTGATTTCCGACAACGGGTTGGTCTGATCCATGAACTGCGACAGCTGCGATGATCCGAAGAATTCGCGGATGGCGGCCATCACCGGCTTCGCGTTGACCAGGTCGTGCGGCATCGCCGTCGACATTTCCTGGTAGACGCTCATCTTTTCTTTGATCGCGCGCTCCATGCGAACCAGGCCGATGCGGAACTGGTTTTCGAGCAACTCGCCCACCGCGCGCACGCGGCGATTGCCAAGGTGATCGATGTCATCGACGGCGCCTATGTTCTTGCGCAGCTTCAGCAGGTACTTGATGGTCGCGTAAAAGTCGTTCGGATCAAGCGTCCGCTGCTCAAGGCTCGTCGCTTCCTGGTTTTCAAACAGCTTGATATTGAACTTCAGGCGGCCCACGCGCGAAAAGTCATACTTGCGCGGGTCGAAGAACATGCCCTGGAACAAGGCAGTTGCCGTATCCAGCGTCGGGGGATCGCCCGGCCGCAGTTTGCGGTAAATTTCGATCAGAGCTTCGGAAGGACTCGTCACCGAATCGCGCCGCAGCGTCTGGCCGATTACAGTGCCGACGTCGTCGCGCTCGGGGAAGAATACGGACATCTCGACCACGCCGCCGGATTCGAGAATCTTCGCCAGCTTATCGGCGGTGATTTCGCTGTTCGCTTCGAGCAGAACCTCGCCGGTCGTCGTGTCGACGATGTCGCTAGCCGCCCACGCGCCTTCCAGGTCAGTGGTGTCCACTTCGATTTCGCTGATCTTCGCCTTTTGAATTTCCTTGAAGATCGCGGTCGAGATCTTGCGGCCCGAGTGCGCGACTTCATCGCCCGACTTCGACTTGACGCTGTGCGCCAGTTTCATGCCCAGCAGGTTCGTCGGCTTATCGCCGGCCGGATCGAGCGTCCAGAACATCTTCTTGTCGCGAATGACGAGGCGATCGGTCGTGTAGAACGTCTTCAGAATGTCTTCGCCGGATCGAAGTCCGAGGGCACGCAGGAAAATCGTGCCCAGGAATTTCCGCTTGCGGTCGATGCGGACGTACAGGACATTCTTCTGGTCGTATTCGAATTCGACCCACGATCCGCGGTAAGGAATGATCTTGCCGAGGAAGTAGGTGCGGTTCGCCGCGGTCTCAAAGAACACGCCCGGCGAGCGGTGCAACTGGCTGACGATGACGCGCTCGGTGCCATTAATAATGAAGGTTCCGTTCTGCGTCATCAGCGGAACGTCGCCGAAGAAAACTTCCTGCTCTTTGATATCGCGAATCGAGCGATTGCCGGTCTCCGGATCCTTGTCCCAGATCGTCAACCGCATCGTGACCTTGAGCGGCGCGGAGTACGTCATGCCGCGCTCTTCGCACTCAGCCACGTCATACTTCAATTGCAGGCCAACCGGGTCGCCGCACTTGTTGCAAAAATCAGGAGTGTTCGCGTTATACGTGCCGCACTTGTGACAGAGAACCTCGCCCGGATGGAACGGGTCGGTGATCACCGTCGATCCGCAGTTCTTACAAGTGGTACGCAGGTGATGCAGGCCCTTCAGGTGTCCGCACTTGCACTCCCAGTTGCCGATCGCGTAGTCGACAAACTCGAGTTGCGAAACATTGCGAAAATCCGTGATCGGAAACACGGATTGAAATACAGCCTGCAGGCCGCCGTCTTCGCGCTCGCTCGGCAGCTTGTCCATCTGCAGGAAGCGGTCATACGAGCGCTTCTGAACCTCGATCAGGTTCGGAATCTGGATGGTGGCTGGAATTTTGGAAAAATCAAAACGCTTGCGGTGGATACTGTTCTTTGCCATTCGAAGAACTCCTGCTTTCCAAGCAGCCTGGGGCTGCCAATACAGCGCGGAATGTTGGGGCGCCAAAAGTGCCCCGGAGTACAACTAGCGAGCGGTATGCGCGGTAAAAAGATACGGGCACCCGCAGGGACATGACTGTCCGCAGGCGCCGCGTGCGACGCTTAATCTTGAATAACTTGTAAAATTCCGCGCCAGTTCAAAAGGCCTGTTCCGTCCCGCCGCCCGCGGGACCGGCTGCCATACTTCATCCCAGCGACCCTTTTCCGCTTCCCTGGGTAATATTCGTGAGGATTTCGGGTCGCCGTCGCCTCGCTGAGGCCAGAGCAAGCGGGTTATTTATAAGATGTTAACACG
>JBELAC010000176.1:0-10619 GCA_049509215.1 Terriglobales bacterium | reverse complement strand
ACGCTGGTTCCGCAATCGTCGGTTTCGGCAAAATCGCCGGCGACAGTCTTGCTCGTGATCGTCAGCGCTGCAGTTCCCATGTTGCGCAGAATGGTAGAGAGCGGCGAACTGGTTACTCCTACGTTCATGGTAGAAAACTGCAGCAACGAAGGCGCGATGGTGACGGCTGGAGCATTGGCGGGACCAATCTTAAGAATGAAGGCATCGGTCTCTCCGCCCCATGAACTCTGGAACGCGGATTGGGTTACAGGGAAAAATTGAGACTGAGTGCCGCCCGTCACATAGATGGCTCCGTTGCTATCGAGCGCTAGACCGGCAGGATCGTCATACACTCCACCTCCCAAATACGTTGCAAAAAGCTGGGTGCTGGCCAGAGGGTCGATTTCCATCAGCAAAATGTCCTGGCCGCCGATGTAGCCTTCGATCGGATTGACGGGCGCGTATTGTCCCGAGGAGCCGTCACTCCCGATCACATAAGCATCGCCGCTTGCATCAACCTGAATGGAAACTCCGGAGCTGTTGTTATTTTGACCAAGGTAAGTGGAATAAACGAGAGTTGCTCCTGCAGAATCGAATTTTGTGACGAACATTCCGCTGCAACTTTGCGTGTTGGGATTGCAGATGGTCGTAGCCGTGATCGGGAAGTTATCATTTCCCTGGTCGTAGCCGGTAATGTAGGCGCCTCCATTGGAATCCACGGCGATGGCGGAGGCTTGGGCGTAACCGTTTCCGCCGAAATAGCTGGAATACACAATTCCACCTGAAGTATCAAACTTGGAAACAAAAGGCTCGTAGTTATTGTTGGAGCCAGGATTCGTGGTCATGTAAGCGCCCGGCGTTATCGGAAAGTTGAAGGTATTGGTATTGCCGGCGATGTAGAGATTGCCGGAGCCGTCCAGGCCGAGGCCTGTGATATCTGAGTAGGGGCCGCATCCGTCGCCGTAGCAAAACTGGGCGTCGAGGTTGCCAGCTAGATATGAGGAGTAAATGAGAGAAGAGCCGTCTGCTGAAAATCGGGAAAAAAAGCTGTATACCCCCCAGATATTGTTTTCGTCGGGCGCGATCGATGACTGGAAGGCGTTCGCTAACGGGAAATTGGTGGATGTGGCATAACCGGCGATCGTTGCTTCTCCGGCGCTGTCAACGGCGAGAGCTTGAGCGAAGTCAAAATTGCTGCCGCCGAGAAAAGTCGAGTACACGAGTGACGAACCGTCTGCCGAGAATTTTGTCAGAAAAGCGTTCGCATATCCGGCCAGGTTCGGCTGGTAAGCATTGAGTACTGAAAAATCTGACGAATACGCCAAGCCCGTGACGTACGCATTACCGTTTGAATCTACGGCAATGGAGTAAGGGTAATCGTCTCCGCTCGTGCCCCCAAAGTAGTCCGCATACAGCAGAGTAGAGCCGCTCACGTCCAACTTCGTGACGAACATGCGCGTCTGATCGGGATTGAAGCCTCCAAGGTTTGCCAGGGGGAAGTCGGGGGAGTCCGTCGTTCCAGTCACGTAGGCATTGCCAATCGAATCCACCGCAATGGCATTCGCCTGGTCGTCGCCGCGACCGCCCAGAAATGTTGAGTATACGAGGACGGGATCGATCACGAGTGTCTTCGAGCTGTCATGGGGAGCTACCGTGAATCCGACGTGCGTGCTGTCTTTCAGGGAATAGCTGCCGACCACCTTGAGACGGGAGCCTGCAACTTCCTGATAAATGTTCGGCGCCTGAAAATGAAGCTGATTTGTCCCCTTTGTAAGGACGAGATTGCCCTGTGCGTCGACATTCAGCGAATCCGCCCCCGTGACAGAGAACTGGATTTGGTTCGCGTCCGCGCCGGGTGCGAGGACAAAATCATATTCGACCTGCCGATTACTACCGTAGTACACCAGGTCGATTCCGCGATAGACATTCTGATACCGGACTTTGGCGTAGGTCCGTACGTTTGTTCTCCATTTCTTAGGATCGTTCCCGATGAAATAGTTGACCTTCGTCGGGAGCGGATCCTCCCCGACCGCTGCCGGACTTGAAGCAGCACCGACCAAGTTGAAGAACATGGTTGTATCAGCAGGTTTGCCGGGTACTATCTTGTTCGCCCCGAGGCCTTTCGAGGCAATCGCGCCTGGCTTTGCAGAAGACGTATCCGTTGGGGGAGTAATTGAGTCCGTGGGACGCAACTGCAAAACCATCCCTCCTGAGGTGAGAAACACAGAATATCCGGTGCCGCGAGAGAGGAATTGTACTCGCGCGTCTGTCTGGCCCCTATTGGCCTCAAAAGCCAAGGGGAGCTTGCCATAACCTCTTTGAACTTGATGGGGGAGCGTTGCTGGCGGCATGGTCCCCGATAGGGCAGAATGGGAGGAGAGCAGCAAGCCACTCATGGTTGCGGCCAGAGCGGCACGTTTAAGAAGGGAACTGATTGCGGATTTCATTGCTGCTCCTTTTTCCGGGGTCCGGGCTACGTCTGAGGTCTTTAAGTTTTGCAATTCGGCGCCCCCATGGGGAGAGGTGGCAACCGGCACATCCCTAATCTGTTATTGGAATCGCAAGCGAATAACCGTTGTAAAGCCATGAAAAATATGGCTTCATCGGGAGAGTATGTGTCTGGGGAATGGACAGCTGTATGGGATCTGAACAGTTCAATGGGCCGCAAGGTCAGGGACCTGGCGAGGAAGGCAAGTCAAAGAGTGCCACTAAACAGCGGGCGAATGCATCCCTTGCACTAATGACAAGCGTAGGTTTGCTGCCACGGATCGCCATAGGATCCGCCAAAAATGAGCCAATAACATTTGTAAAGTGACCGACGCTGACGGGAAGTTTTCTAACTACGTGATGTTCCCAGTACGCCATTGATGACTTGAATTAGAGCATCCAGGCGATTGTCCAAGGTTAGCGATGATTTTTCCAAATGCGCTGCAGTGCCAGCCTCTCTTAGCTTCAACTCGTTATTCTGGGAGAGCCCAGTGTCAGTATGATGACGGGGATCTGCGAGGCAAGGGGGGCCAGCTTGTCGGCTTAATGAAGCGGCACCGTGAAAAACGTCGCATACCACTTGACGTTCACCATCGCGTCAAGCATAGATTGTTATCATCGCGGATGGCCCGATGCCGGTGCCTATAATCCGTCTAAGGCATTTGGCGTTTATGATTCTAGGTCGTCGGCATCTCGGCAGTTTCTAACTTAGCCAATTCGGCAGCCAGCCAGCTTTCTAGCATGCCAAGTTCCTCCTCGGGAGCGAACGAAAAGCGGATTCCGGCTCGCCCTGTTGTGTTGGCATTTACGATCGTACCCGTGACGTGAATCAGACCTTTCGCGCCCGGGAGCGTGAAAACCAACGAAACTTCGCGACCTACAACTTGCGGTTGGTCGAACTGAAGAGCCAATCCACCGACGCTGATATCACTGATCCGGGCCCGGTGTTGTTCCAGCCCTAAGATTCTGGCAGTCACGGGGATGTCAACCGAGACGCGTGCGGCGCGGCGGCGCTGCTGCAACATGGTTCCATAGGCGGCGCGCATGCAACGCCGGGCGTGTTCCAGGTCTACAGGCTTGTGAATCATGAAGTTCGCACCGACCAGAAGGGCGTGCGTTTCCGAGCTGGAATCGACCATAGCCACGATGGTCGAGTTACTGTTCGGCGATGATTTACGGGCTCCGCGGACGATGGGAGTCGGATCGACGCCATTCCAATCGACAACCACGGTGTCCAGCCGGCGGTGAGCGACCGCATCGAGCGCCCACCCCAGCTCCGTGCATACTTGAGTCTCGATTGCAAAACTGGTCAGCACTTGGCTCATAACGTCAAGTACATGGGCGTCATTGCTAAAGAGGAGACCGTCCAGTCGGACTTGTTCATTCATAAAACACCCACTTCCGATTGGGCATGTGTAACGCCAAACTGGCCTCCTTGCTCCAAATTACTGAGAGTGACCCACTTGAGATGGATGTTGCTTTGGTGCAAGGCGGGCCTTCCGTATGAATTCTGGACGAATGTATGCATCATGAACAACTATCCGAACAATCAAGAGAACCTCTGTCATTGCGTCACCGCAACGGCCTCATTTACATGGCGCTGTCGGTAAGTTGTGGCAGTGAAAGGGGTATCCGCCAGATGTTCCAAAGAACCGGTTTGACCTTAGACGAGTGCCTGAGAAAATAAAATAGATGGCAATCAAGGTGCTCGACTCTGTTGTGGCAAGATTTTCAGCCCACATCAGGCTGGAGACGAGATTCTCAAGCAAGATAGAGTGTGTCGACCGAGGATTGTCGCCAGTAAGCCAACTTGGCTGCAAGAGTCTCAACTATGACTACGGATATGAGATTTGAGTGCCTGCTCGTTTCGCAGGATCCAGTCGTTGTGAAAATTATGAGTAGGCTACTGGTTGATTTGTCCTTCTGCATGAATATTTGCGCGAACGCCAGACAAGCGAAGAACCATCTTTCGGAAGATACGTCCGATCTGCTTATCGTTGATTGTGAGGAAAAGTCCGCGGAGTTATTGGAGCACATTAACGGCTCACGGAAATGGCGCAAACCTTCCGTTTTGGTTGTTTCTGACTTTGCGAATCACCCCGCAGCCGGCACTTGTTTCACGCTGCGCAAACCGGTAACGAGTGAATCCGGTGCCAAAACACTTAAGCAAGTGTATTCGCGGATGTTGCTGGAGTATCGCAAACATACCAGATATCCCCTGACGAACTCATTGACAGCGATCGATCAGTACGGTCGCGCTCTACCTGTAACTGTCACGAACATCGGAGATGGCGGCGTCGGACTCAGCACTAGCGAGTCCCTCCTCAGGGGAGATCTCTTGTCGTTCTCGCTGCTGCTGCCCGATACTGATGTTCCGATCCAGATTGAAGCCCGCGTGCAATGGACGAGACAGTACGGCACGGTGGGCTGCGAATTTTCACGTATTCCGCCTGCCGATCTCGAAGTTCTGTATAGCTGGTTGAAATGCAAGTGTCGAATCAAGAAGCCATTGGTTGAGTTATGATCTCGACACGCTGAGTCGATTTAATCCCGGTTTGTACGTTCCCCTTAAACGCGTCACGCCGCACCTGCCTGACCCGTTCGTAAACACGTGCCGATGCCCAGTGGCACATGCGGCGAGTCAAGGGCTGCTAGTAGCGACGTCAGGAACTGGCCGAGCACTTTCCGTCTGGCCGCACCTTTTAATTGCCGACATTATGACCGCAAGTGACAAAGGTAAGTCGACATCGGTAGCCTATCGTAATACACTCCTGGCTGTGACTTAACGATCAAGGACATCCCCATTTGTCTTGATCGACTAACGGTAAACCAGTGACCGAATCTGCAGTTCCAAGGCTGTTGGCAATCGACGACCAGGTTCAAAGCCTGGATCTCGTCAAGGACGCGCTGTCCGGTTTAGGAATTGAGATTCTCACGGCGAGCGATCCTCATGTTGGACTCGAGACATTCAAACGCACTCGCCCCCAGATGGTTCTGCTCGATTTGGTGATGCCGGGCATTCGTGGATTTGACATGCTGGAGTGGATCATAGCGGCCGATCCAGGAGCCGAAGTGATACTGATGACGGCCCATTACTCCACCGAATCTGCCGTCGAAGCGATTCAAAAAGGCGCCAGTGACTATCTCAATAAGCCGCTGAGTGTAGAAAAACTGCGGCGGCGAATCGCGGTGCTGCTGGCAGAGGCGGAAGAGCGGCGCAGAACTCACGAACTGGATCACGAAGTCCTCAACGCTTGCCAATTTGAGGGAATCGTTGGGCGCAGTCCCCTGATGCTGGATGTCTTCGCCAAAATTCGCAGGGTCGCACCTCATTTCCGAAACGTCCTGTTGACCGGACCTACGGGGAGCGGGAAGGAACTGGTTGCTCGCGCTCTGCAACGGCTCAGTCCGGTCGCTGCGGGGCCATTTTGCATTTGCAACTGTTCGGCCATCGCAGAAACATTAGTTGAGAGTGAGCTTTTCGGCTACACTCGGGGCGCGTTTACGGGTGCCTATCAAGAGAAGGTTGGTTTGTTTGAGTTTGCAAACCGCGGAACCGTGTTCTTGGACGAAGTTGGGGAGTTGCCTTTATCGGCTCAAGCCAAGTTGCTGCGCGTTTTACAGAACAACGAAATACAGCGGATTGGCTCGCCAGTCGTGAAGACGGTGGACGTTCGGGTGGTGGCCGCTACCAATCGCCATCTTCCTTCGTTGGTGGCGGAAGGGAAGTTCCGGGAAGACCTATATTACCGACTGGCGATGGTGGAGATTTCCCTGCCTCGGTTGATGGACAGGCGAGAGGATATGCCGCTCTTGCAAAGGTATTTCCTGGAAAAATTCGCCAATGAATACAAAAAACCGGTGAGAGGGATGACGCGCCGGGCGCAAAGTCGCATGGCCCAGTTCTCATGGCCTGGCAACGTCCGCCAGCTTGAGAACGTCATTGGCAATGCTTGCATGATGGTCGACGGCCCGGTGATTGATATCAACGATCTGCCGGAGCCGGTACGCAGTCAGTCGGGGGGTACCCCCGGGCAGGACGAAACCTTGCTGTCCCTGCACGAGATTCAGAGGCGTCACGTGATGCGGGTATTGGAACACGTGAGTGGGAACAAATCTCAGGCAGCTGCGATATTGGGGATATCGCGCGCCACCATCTACCAAATGCTTACCGAGGCAAAGGCAGGAGCGGGAGCTTAGCGTCCGGAGTGGTCGGCGACTTTCACTGCTTTTCATTTGATACCCGGCCCGTGGCTCTTTTGCAGCTTCTCCAATAAAAGATAACTCCATGCGATTTATTGTCGCAAACGGGCGATATCGTGCTGGAGTTGAACGAGTTCCTTAGCCATTGATTTGGCTATATCGCTGACTAGAGCACTTGCTTCACCAGTATTGAATCCCCCGCCCTCTGTCCCGCAAGAAGATCGCAGTTGCCGACTAATACGGATAACTGATTCGGCAGACCGTGAACCACAGTAGATTCGAGCGGACGTTTCTCCCGATTCTTTTGAAAAAAGCTGGTAAACTGTGACGTAGATCACATGAGCATGTGACGGCACGTACGAATCGCCCGATGCTTTGGATCCTACTCTTCCAATACATACCCGTCCCCCTGCAGCTCCCCAACTAGTGGGGGCTTATCGTCCGTTCAGGAATGTGTGTTATGTTGCAGCGCTTCTTCGATGCTGTGTCTAAAGCGAACGCAACAGAACGTTGTTCCAAACTGCAGGCAATTAGCTCTGAAGGTCAAATCTCCCGCTTCCAATCCGAATGCAGTGGTACTCGTCGTCGATGACGACCACCAATTTCGAAAGGCTGTGTCTGGGTATCTGGGCGGCTTGGGTTATCGGGTTGTTGGAGCGGCGACGGGAGAACAGGGCTACCGCTCGGCCTTGGAACTCAAGAGCTGCCTTTGCGTTTTAACTCTCGATCTCATCATGCCAGAGGGAGGAGGGTGGGAATTAGCGCGACGTGCTCGGTCGATCCTGCCGGACCTCCCAGTAGTCTTTGTCTCGGGACTTCTACCAGCGAACGTTACGGAAGGTCTTTGCTCCCATCCTCCGCGTACAGTTTTCCTGGAAAAGCCCTTCGAATTCTCGGTTTTAAAGAGAACACTGGAGGTGGTGTGCGGTGCCCAGTCGAGTGATTCCAACGCCTTGGGTTGACAACGCACGACTAGTCGATGTTCGGGCAAGCCGGCGCGGTGAGTCCGGTCGTCTGTATTTAGCGATTGCGGAAATAAACGCCGAATTGTCGCCTGGCTTGTTCTTGCCGGAGGTTGGCACAGGGGAATTGCCTGTAAGCGTGCGGACAATCACGAGCGAGTTGCTTAAGAGTTTTCCAGACGAGCCAACGGAGGTCGGGGATACATGGTCTTCAGATGCGCTTCTTTTTCAATTACGAGCGCAATGATTCTCTCTTTTAGGTAGAAAAAACTGTCCGGGTCTTGCTCTAGTGCCGCTTGGGCACACAAATCCATCCACTGATTCCGATCCTGCATCGAGGCCCGCCCCTCAACGGGAAAACCACTCTAGCACAACAGCCTTTTCAAAAGCAGTGATCCTTTCACACGCAGCAGATCTCTTGTCAATGGAGTTTTACGGCCCAATGACTCGTTCGTACACCCGTCTAGCCATCGCGCCTTGTCTTGTGGAAGATTTTGGGCGGAAGACTTTTGTCGGATGTCCGATCTCTTGGCGATTACAAGGTCTGCGCGCGCAGGGCCTTGTGGACGGCAGTGAGCAGGGAAGAGCGAGAAAACGGCTTCTCAATCAATACCATGTCAGGTACCAGTGCGATCTTCTTTCCCAATGCGTCTCCTGAGTAACCAGACATGAAGATGACCTTTAGGCCCGGTCGTAATGTTTTGAGCCTTTCTGATAATTCCACGCCGCCCATGCCAGGCATAATCACGTCGGTCAACAGCAAGTGAATGGGCCTGCTTTTGTCCCGAGCGGTTTCGATTGCTTGTTCCGGGGACTCGGCCTCTAATATTTTGTAGCCAACCGCGCTCAGAAGTTCCCGTGAAAGGCTGCGGAGCGCTGGATCGTCTTCGGCCAGCAAGATCGTCTCTGATCCTCCGAAGGTCTCTGATTCGCTGGATTTGTCGATCTTGTCCGCCAGCCCTTCAACACAAGGAAAATAAACCTTGAACGTCGCTCCTGTTCCAGGCTCGCTGTAGATCCAGATGAAGCCGCCGCTTTGCTTAACAATCCCGTATACAGTGGAAAGGCCCAAGCCGGTTCCTTTGCCCGGGTCCTTCGTCGTGAAGAACGGTTCGAAAACGTGCGATTTTGTTTCTTCATTCATTCCGCAGCCCGAGTCACTCACAGACAACATCACATACGGCCCGAGCGGAATCGAAGCGTCGTGCTGCGCCTGGTAACTCCCGTCCAGTTCCGCATCGCGAGTCTCAATGGTAATTCGACCCCCGTCAGGCATGGCGTCCCGGGCATTTACTACGAGATTCATCAATACTTGCTCGATCTGTCCCACGTCCGCTCGGATGCAACCGAGCGGGGCTCCCGGCTTGAACGAAAGAATGATGTCCTCTCCAATCACTAGCCGTAGCATTTTGGCCAGGTTGAGTACGACCGCATTGAGATCAACGACCTTTGGAAACACAACTTGCTTCCGGCTGAACACGAGAAGTTGCCGCGTGAGGTTGACGGCGCGCATAGCTGCGGTTTTTATCTGAGCAAGATGGTTCGATACGGGATGGTCAGGGGGCAGTACATCGTTAGCAATCTCGCAATAACCGGTGATAACGCCCAGTATGTTATTGAAGTCGTGCGATATGCCGCCCGCCAAACGGCCAACAGCCTCCATCTTCTGAGCTTGCAGAAGTTGTCGTTCGAGCGAGTGGCGTTCAGTGACGTCCTCCGCAATGCTTTCAAAATATTCGCAGCCGTCTTCTGAACGCATCAATCGTCCGGTGGAACTAATTATCAGCTCCTGTCCATTCTTCTTTCGCCAGTGGAGTTCCAGGTTTGTATATGCTCCTTGCGATCGCATCGATGTAATGACGTTAGTGCGGTCCGCAGTTGACTTGTAAACATCTCTTTCAATGTTGAGCGCCAACACCTCCTCGGCTGAACTGTAGCCCAGCATACTGACCATCGCTGGATTCACGAAAACAAACCTGCCTCCTCCTCCCACAACGGTCCGATAGATGGCGTAAGGGGCATTGTTTACGATCGAACTTAACTGACCTTCCGAAGCCGCCAGTGCAGCCTCAGCCCGCTTACGCTCGGTGACGTCGCGCAAGAAAGCTTGCAAGCGTCCGTCCGGCAGTTTCGTACCAATCACTTCGCCGTCGAAAAACGATCCGTCTTTTCGCCGGAAGCGCCAGTCGCTGCGCTCTACATTGCCGGTTGCCAAGCGAGCAACCGCGCCCGGTAGCTTCGGGATCTCCTCCGCAGCGATCACATCCGCAATCGTGAGGTGGCAAATCTCGTCGTGTGAGTAGCCGAGCATTCGCGCGCCTGAGAGGTTGACGTCGAGATAATGCCCTTGTGCGTCGGCTATGAAGATTCCATCTGCCGCTTGCTCGAACAGTATGCGGAAGTCAGCTTCGCTGCGCTGTCGCGCATCCTCTGCCCGCTTCTGCTCGGTAATATCTCGAAGGATGACGGTAAAGTGGGGCTGGCCGGAGACAACGGTTTGGGAAATGGAAGCTTCAATTGGAAACTCTTCGCCATCGGAACGGATCGCCGTGAGCCTGCCCAGTGCGCCCGCTCTGCGTCGGGTCTCCTGAGTTCGTCCGAAGTCGCGGATGTGAAGCGTGTGAGCGGTACGGTATCTCTCGGGGATGAAACGGTCGATGTGGTTACCAATCGCGTCGTCGGCGCTGCAACCGAATACCTTTTCTGCGGCAGAGTTGAACTGAACGATGTGCTGCTGTTGATTCACGGTAATAATCGCGTCCATCGCGGATGAGACGACGCCCGCCAGGAGCGATTCGCTGAGGTTCGCGCGATCCACAGAACGGCGGAGGCTGTCCGTGAGCACGCTAACTACGATCCCAGCCACAAGAAGAGCGCCTAATTGAAGAAAGTGCAGCCTCGATGCAACATAAACGGTATGGAAAGGTGGAAACAGGAAATAATCCGCGAGTCCTCCCGACAAAAACGTCGCCAAAAGCCCCGGACCAA
>JBELAC010000175.1:0-10676 GCA_049509215.1 Terriglobales bacterium | reverse complement strand
GCGTTGGCCGAGTCCTTAATTGCTCGCAACCGCGCCTGAAATTCGGTGTCGGCCTGGATGACCAGCTTCATCGGCTTGCGGATGTCGTTCTTGCGGCCGACGTACATGTCTACGTTGTCATTCAGCTCATCGTAGATGGTGAGGAAGTCCTGCAGCATGTCGTGGGTTCGGAGGCCGCGCTCGTTTGTCTTGGGGTCGTTCCGCATTTGCTCAAGTTTTGCCATGCGATCCCGGGAAAACTGTACGTAAAGCTTTAAGCGCTCATCGGGGTCGAGCATGGCATCGCGAAGCTGGTCAATCTCAAGCTGGTTGAGCGGATCGCGACGCTGCTGGGCCCGAATGGGAGGAAACAGGGTCAATAAGAAAGACAAGCACAGGGCTCCGCGCCCAAGCCAGCCGCGGGTCATTTCTTGTCCTTCTTTTCGTTTTTATTGGAGAACATTTCCTGTAGCAGCGCAGTTCGAATGTCTTCCAGTTTGCGGATCGCCTGTTCGACCGGCGCCTGGTCCTCGAATGCGAGCGTCCGTTTCAGGTCGCGGAGCCGCTGTGCCATTTTTCGGGCATCGATTTCGACGTTCTTGATGTGCTTTTTGGTTTGGATGGCGAAGTCGCGCGCCTTTTCTGTATAGGTGACGACGTCGCCGACTGCGGTGCGAGCTTCCTCGACCTGCCCATCGTTGTAGAACTTGTCTGCGTTGCGGAACTCCTGCTCGGCGATCTTGACGCAGAGCTCGGGTCGCTGGTCCACGGGTGCGTTCTGTGCGCGTGCTTTCAGTTCATCGAGTGTTTCTTCCTTGGCCGCGCAACTGCCGCAAGCGAGAGCGAGTGCGAACATGCATAAGACAATTCGGCGCATGGCAGTCACCGTTTCTTGGGCTCGATCGCGATCAGGCGATGGCGAGCCTTCCACTCCTCATCAGGATACTTCCCCGCAGCCGAATCAAGGAAGAGGTGATAGTACCGGGATGCCTGCTTGTAATCCAGCATGTGGTCAAGGGCAGAAGCCCGCATGAAATAGCTGATGGGCGTTTCGGGCAGCAACTTGGCGCGCGCATCCAGCGCCTTGATCGCGAGCGGGTAATTCTTGGTTTCTGTGGCGGCGATGGCCAAGCTTCCGTAAGCTTCGCCCAGAGTGGGCTTGAGTTTGATTGTGGCCATGAATTCGGTCTCGGCGTCCTCAAACTTGTGTTCCTTCAGCAGCACTTCGCCCAGTTGGCCATGCAGGTCGGCATCATCAGGGCGGTTGGTGACCAGATCGCGGAAGGCTTTTTCGGCCTCCGGAAATTTTCCAGCCTGCACGAACAAGTCAGCGAGTTCGCGTTGCGCCTCCGCATCTTTGGGAGAGAGCTTGAGCACGGTTTGGAACTCGGCAACGGCGTCATCTTTCTTGCCCTGTGCGGCGAGCACGCGGCCGAGTTGCAGGTGAAGGCCGCTGTCGTCGGGGCGCTCGGTGGCGAGACGCCGCAACAAAGGCTCGGCATCGGCGGGACGATTGGCTTTCATATAAATGTTGGTTAAGCCGATCGCGGCTTCCGTCGAACGCGGATCGAGCGCGAGAACTTTTTTGTATTCGGCCTCGGCCGCCGAGAGATCTTTTTGCCGCTCATCGAGCAGTCCGGCGGAAAGATGAGGCTCGGGATCATTGGGTGAGAGCTCCGCCGCCTTGCGATAGGCCTGGAGAGCCTGCGCCGGATCGCGATTTTCAATCAGGTGCGCAAGCGAAAGCCATGCGCTTGCTTGACCCTCCTCGACATGAGCCGTCGGCTTCAGGGTCGCCGCGGAGCGCAGGTATTTTTCGGCATCAGGATTGTGCGAGCGCGCGAGCATGAGGCCAAGGTTCAGATTACTCTCGAAGACATCAGGCTTGGCGGCGACCGATTTGCGATACGCCGCGATCGAATCGTCGGGGCGGCCCAGGCGGTTGAGAACGAATCCCATGTCGAACCAAGCCTGGTAAGACCACGGCTGCGCGTTCTTTGGGTCGTCCTTTTTGGGATCCGTGTCGAGAGCTTTTTTCAGCAGCGCTTCGGCCGGCGCGAAATCGTTTTTTTGGATAGCATCTTCGGCCTGGGCAATCTCTGGCGGCTGGTCTACGACAAGTTCTTTGTAATGACGAACGGTGGTATGGGTCTGGCCGAGGGCGCAGACGGCTAAGAAGGCTGGCAGGAGTGCGACGGAAAGCCGTTGCATGAAAATTGCGATCATTGTCCGAGCCCGCTTCACTATTAAGGATGACCTCGGCGGCTAAAGCCGGCCATCATAACTTGCCATTACCGCAGCGCTAAAAGCGCTGCGCCACCCAAATGCCAGATCGCCCCCTTCAAGCGCCGGACCGCTCCGCCACTCAAACGCAAGATCGTTCGTTGCGGAGCACAAGGCTGTGGCGCTTCGAGATGGCTGCAAACTCGCTAACCGGTTTGCGCTTTGCCACCGTTCCGATGGCCATTGCTGTTCAACACTTGTTTGAGGTACTGGCCAGTATACGAGTTATTGAGCTGAGCGATGGCTTCGGGCGTACCTGCGCCGACTACGCGCCCGCCGCGGTCTCCGCCTTCGGGGCCAAGGTCGATCACCCAGTCGGCGGTCTTGATGACTTCGAGGTTATGTTCGATGACGATGATTGAACCTCCCGCTTCGATTAGACGGCGAAATGCGGAAAGTAGTTTGCTGACGTCGTCAAAGTGCAGGCCCGTAGTCGGTTCGTCGAAGATATACAGATCGCGCCGCTTGCGTTTGAGCACGCTGCCTCCAGCCGAGTGATGGCTGGCGGGGCGGTTTCCCGGCTGAAGATGCGCCGCCAGCTTCATGCGCTGGGCTTCTCCGCCGGAGAGTGTGGTTGCCGATTGACCGAAGCGTAGATAACCAAGCCCGACTTCATCGAGCACCCGCAATTTGTCGGTGAGGCGCGGAACGTCGGCAAAAAATCTGAGGCCCTCGCGGATCGTCATGTTTAAGACTTCGTGAATGTTCTTGCCCTTGTAGCGGACTTCGAGCACCTGCGGCTTGTAGCGCGTGCCTTTGCATTCGTCGCAAATCAGCTCCACGTCAGCCAGAAACTGCATTTCAACCGTGACGGTGCCATCGCCCTGGCAATTGTCGCAACGGCCTCCCGGAACGTTGAAGGAAAAATGCCCGGCAGAGAAGCCGCGTTTGTTTGCCTCGGGAAGCGCGGCAAAAAGCTCGCGGATAATATCGAACGCCTTGATGTAAGTGACCGGATTCGAGCGTGGCGTGCGGCCGATCGGCGATTGATCGACGAGGATCACTTCGTCGAGCCACTCCGCGCCTTCGATGTTGTCCCACAAAATCGCGGCCGGAGTGCTGCCGTTGGTCTGGGTTTTGGCCGCAGCCAGCCCTTGATAAAGCACGTCATGCAGCAGGGAAGACTTGCCTGATCCTGAGACACCCGTGATTGCGACCAGCATATCGAGGGGGATTTCCAGATCGATGCGCTTAAGGTTGTGCGCCCGGGCCCCGGTGACTTTGATGTTGTGCGATCCCGGCACGCGCCGCTTCGGCGGAATCTGGATGTGCAGTTCGTCAGCGAGGTAACGGCCCGTCAGCGATTGCGGCATCTTTTGGATCTCGGAGTAGGTGCCCGCGCCGATCACTCTGCCGCCGCTTTCGCCGGCGCCGGGGCCGAGGTCGAGAATACGATCTGCCGCGCGCATGATGTCGGGATCATGCTCGACGACCAGGATCGTGTTTCCGAGGTCGCGCAAATCGTGGAGAATTTTGATGAGCCGGTGCGTGTCGCGGCTGTGCAGGCCGATGGAGGGCTCGTCGAGCACGTAGAGAGTGCCGACAAGATGAGACCCGAGCGAAGTCGCGAGCTGAATTCGCTGCGCTTCGCCGCCCGAGAGCGTGGAGGCAAGCCGGTCGAGCGTCAGGTACTCAAGGCCTACGTCGTTGAGGAAGCGCAGCCGCTCCCGCAGTTCGACGAGCAGCCTTTCGGCGATTGCGGCCTGCTGCGGCGAGAGCTTGAGCTCGGCGAAAAAGCGCGCGGCTCCTTCCACGGTCATGCTGCAGACCTGGCAGATATTGTTTCCTTCGATTTTGACTTGGCGAGCCTCTGGACGCAGGCGCGTGCCTCCGCATGCCGAGCAAAGCGAATACCCGCGATAGCGGCTGAGAAAAACGCGCACGTGCAGCTTGTACTTCTTGCGTTCGAGATGCTGAAAAAATCCGCGAACGCCGCCGAACCGGCCTTCGCCCTCGGTGATCAGGCGCTGTTGCTCAGGCTCGAGCTCAAACCAGGGCACGTCGAGCGGAATCCCCGCTTGCTTTGCGAATCGCTTGAGCTCGGTGAACAACGGCTTATATTTCGGCTTCGTCCAGGGTTCGATTGCGCCTTCGTTCAGCGTTTTGCCCTTGTCGGGGATGACGAGATCAAGGTCGAAATCAATCGTGTTTCCGAATCCCTGGCAGCGCGGGCACGCGCCGTAAGGATTGTTGAAGGAGAACAGACGCGGCTCAGGCTCCTCATAGCGCGTTCCGTCGCCCTTGCATTCGAATCGCTGAGAAAATCGCAGGCGCTGCGGAGTCTCACCCTCGCGCGGAGCCGTCTCGAAAATCACTTCGCCGGATTCGCGATAGCCGATCTCGATCGCGTCAACGATGCGAGAGCGCTGGTCGGCAGCGACCACGAGGCGATCGATTAACCCGAATACCGGCTCGGCAAAATTGACGTCGAGCAACGATTCCGGCGTGGAGAATTCGAAAATCCGGCCGTTTTGGAAGAGGCGGTTGAAGCCGCGCTTCCGCAATTCGAACAGGCGCTCTTTGACGGCATCGGCGGGCAAAGTTGGCTCGGCGGTTTTCTTTGTGGCGCGCGATTTTTTGACGCCTCTTTGCTCAGCGCTCTTTTCAGGCACGCTGCCGCTGCCGCTTGCTGGCGATTGGACTGGAAACAGCACATTCAGTCGTGTGCCGTCGCCGAGCGCCAGTATGCGGTCTGCTACTTCGTCGACCGTATCCTTCTTTACTTCCTGCCCGCAGACCTGGCAATAGGTGCGTCCCACGCGCGCGAAGAGCAGCCGCAGGTAATCGTAGATCTCAGTCGCGGTCGCGACCGTGGAGCGCGGGTTCCGGGTCGAATTTTTCTGTTTGATGGCAACGGCAGGCGCGATGCCGTCGATCAGGTCGACATCGGGTTTTTCGATTCGCTCGAGAAATTGGCGCGCGTAGGCCGACAGCGACTCGACATAGCGGCGCTGGCCCTCGGCGTAAATGGTGTCAAAGGCAAGCGACGATTTGCCCGATCCCGACACGCCGGTGACGACCGTGAGAGCGTTGTACGGGATTTCGAAATCAATGTTCTTGAGGTTATGAACCCGGGCCCCGCGAACAATAATGCTGTCTGTGGACATCTTCCCCTGGGACGGTAGTGCCGGCTTTGGACACCCGTGCCGACGTCATAGATGGGTCCGGGAACGCTACCGAATCTTTCTATTATAAACGCGGGCGGTCGTTCGCTATTCGGTCTTCGCAAAATGAAAATTCGCTAAGTAATAAAGGTCCTGCGTCCCGCGAACGACGAATAGCGAGCAGCGCTTGCCTCACTGCGCCGCAAACGAAAACAGCAGCAGAATGTAAATCCAGATTCCCGTCATGCAGTGCCAGTACCACGAAGTGATATCGACGACGATGCGGCGGGTTTCGATGTTGCGATGCAGCCAGGACGCCAGGTTGGCAAAGAGAAGGGCAAGAATGCCTCCCGCCAGGTGCAATCCATGCATGGCGGTCAGCACGTACACGAAAGAACTGCTTGTTCCCCCGGCCAGGTGAAATCCGCGAATGGAGAGATCTCGCCACACCAGAAGCTGGCCGCCAACAAAGAGAATGCCGAGCAGCGTAGTCGCAGCGAGCCAGGGGAAATGGCGTTCTTGCCCGAGCGAGACTCCGGGAATCGATTGAATCGGCGCAAGCGCGGCTTGGCGCGTAATGGCCCGCCTCGCTAGTTCGATGGTGAGGCTGCTGACGATCAGAATGCCCGTGTTCACCAACAAAAGCGGCCACGGCAGTTGCACGGGAACCCATTCGCGGACGTAGATATTCCGGCTCGCGTCCAAGCTCAAAAATTCCCGGCGCACCAGGTAAACGGCGGTGAACGTGATGAAGAGGATGAAAATCGGGGTCATGGCGACGGCCAGTCCAAACCGGGCTTGCCGCAGCCGGTCGCCATAATTCGGCATGCTGTCGCCGCCGCTGTGGCCGTCGCCACCTCCGCCGGTGCGCGGAGGCAGGGATGCCCCGTGGTGACCCGTTGAACGTGCGGGAAGTTGCGTCAGTCGAGACATGGGCAGCGGCGAATGAAATGCCTGTTTAGGCGTATGAGCTGTTGGTTTTGATGAGAGGCGCTAAAATCGCAGTGCATGTCCTCGACTTCAACCGGCCGCGAGCGCTGGAACCAGAAATATCGCGAAGCACCCGGCTCATGGATCGAACCGGATGAGTTTCTGGTGCGGGCCTTTCCTGAATTCATTCGGCCGCTTTCTCCCGTCCCCGGCAACGCGCTCGACTTGGCGGGCGGCGCGGGACGCAACGCGATCTGGCTGGCCAAACAAGGCTGGGAAGTCACGCTCATTGATATCTCGGACACCGGCATCGAACTGGCGCGGCAGAAAGCCAGCCCCTTCGCGTCCCACATTCACTTTGTAGTAGATGATCTCACTGGCTTCACCGCTTCGCAAACTCCCCTGGAAAACGCGTTCGATGTGGTGATGGGCTTCTTTTATCTGGACCGGAATATTTTTCCCGAGATTGTGAATGCCATACGGCCAGGCGGCCTGCTCGTCTACAAAACGCTAACCCTGGAGCAGATGAGCCTGCCGGGCGGCCCGAAAGATCCCGCCCAGATGCTGGCGTCGGGCGAACTGCTGCGCCTGGCGGAAGGCTTGAAAGTTCTCCACTATCGTGAACAGATTGCCGAAAAAGCGACGGCGGAACTGGTCGCAAGAAAGATTTGAGTTAAAGATCGCAGAAGCTGGAATGAAGATTTTCCCCTGTGGAGAACTGAAAAGCTGGTAGTTATCGATCAGTTATCGGCAATGGGAGCTTGGCTGGCCGCTGACAGGCTGCGGAAAAAGTCTCTTTCGATCGGGAATCGTCACCTCAGCGGCTGAAGCCGCATTCAAAACAAAGCGGTTATCGCAGCGGTGAAGCGCTGCGCCACCCAAAATCAGACACAAAATTGAGTTTTTCCGCAGCCTGCTAAACAAACGACGAGGCGAGAAGCTGTCCGACCACCGCAACTATCTGGCAGCCCGAGTCGACGGTGCGTCCTGTGGCGGGAGATTCATCTTGGCAAGCAGATCGCGGTAGGCAGGTTCGTTGTAGAGGATTTCGAATCCCGGATCGATCTCGACAAAGAGGAGAGAGCTGTCGCGCTGATCGTAGGCGGCCTGCAAATAGCGCAGCGTTTCGCTCCGGTTTCCCAGCAATACAGAGGTAAGAGCCACGGTGGTGGGCGAAAGCAGGTGCTCAGTGTAGAGTTTCTCCTGCACCTTCAGCATGGCCTCAAGCATGCCGCGCGATGCCCCGGCGGCGAATCCCTTCTCCCCTGCGGTGGCGATGGCCAACGCGGAATCGTCATGCACGAGCAGAGCATCCTTCCGCGACTCGGCCAGAAAGTTGGGATAGTCCCGTTTCCTCAAGTAGGCATAGCTCAGGTAAAGGTGAGGGGAGCGAAAGGTCGGCTCTCTGTTCTCCATCTGTTGCAGCAGGCTGAGCGCTTCGTCTTGCCGGCCGGCGACGTCGAGGATGTTCCCCTTGTCCGCCAGGATCGCACTCGAAGAGGGGTCGAGCGCCTGCGCCCTGTCAATCTCGGCGAGCGCTTCCGGAAACCGGTGCAGCACCAGCAGAGCATTCGCGTACCACTGATGGGAAGCGGCATGGTTAGGATTGAGATCGATCGCGCGGCGAAACTCGCGTTCGCCGGAGGCAATGTCCCACATGCCAAAAAACAACACGAACGCCAGTGATGCGTGAGCTTCGGACGACTGATCGTCCAGTTCCACCGCTTTTTTCGCCGCGACCAGCGCGCGCTGGTAAGCCTCGCTCGAAGGCATCAGCGTGTATTCGCGCATCAGGTTATAGCAGTCCGCCAGACCGACGTAAGCCTGAGCGTAGTTCGGATCGCGCACAATCGCCTGCATGAAATAGTCGAGGGCCTTGTTCAAGTCGTCGGGAGTTCTTTTGTTCCAGTAATACCTGCCCTTGAGATAAAGCTGTTCGGCTTCGGGATCGTGCGCGGGGGCCGAAGCCAGTACCGCAGCGCGAGGCGAAGGTTGCCGGGGCGGCGTGAGACTGCGCTTTGCTCTAGGAGGAAAAATGACGAGCGCCAGTACCCCTAACCCGAGAACTGCCGCGACCATGAGCCGGACGGCGTTCCGGCGGTGCCCGGCGGACCTTGTCCTGACCTCTTCGCTCGATTCTGCCTCACTTTCGCGAGAATCCGTTTCGACGGCGCTGGGCTGCCCAGCGATGACACTTACCCTCGAAGCCGCAGGTAACAGCAGGCGCGCAGGGCTATCCGAAAGTGGTTCGGCAGTACCGGCATTCCTGGGCGCGGCCAGCCACGCTGAGAGCTCTTCGATATAGGCGTAGACCCGGCCTTTGGTACCCGGCAAACGGTGAACCGGCAGACCTTGTTCTTTCTCCCAGCGGTTGACGGTGCGCTCGTCGCGGCCAAAAAAAGCCGCAATTTCTTTCCAGGAGTCGAGGCGCTTGCCACCGTTAGTCGTGTGGATCATTGGCGTGTCGGGAAATGTCCGGTTGTGTCGGGTAACACCTGTTGCCGCTCGGGGGAGGGTCACTACAGTATATGACAGCCGGAAGATGTGCACCAACTCCACTTCCGGGTGGGTTCCCCCGCCACAAATCCGGGATCAAAATCCCCCACAACCTTTAGAATCAGAGATTTTTCAGGAGAATGACAATGGGTTCCAACAGTCAGAAGTCCTCCCGTAGGTTATTGGCAATATTCGGGGCAACGGTTGTACTCACCCTAACCGGGGCCGCGATGTCGGCCCACGCCCAGACCGGGTCCGCTGGCGAGCAGGCTCCGGCAGTCACCCACAACACCTGGACCAGCGGGGCGGTCCTGCCAACGGCCGTCCAGTCCGCAGCCTCAGCCGTGCTCAAAAACGAGATCTACCTGGTCGGCGGCAATGACGCGACCGAGGTGGTCGCCGACGTGCAAATCTACAATCCTGCGACCAACACCTGGAGTACCGGTGTGCCCTATCCAGTGATCATCTCAGGGGCGAGCGCGGCCGTAGTGAAAAACGTCTTATACGTGTTTGGCGGATCCCAGGGCGAAGGTTTGCCCACGGGCGCCGTCTATGCGTTTAACCCCAAGACCAAGACGTGGACTGCCATGGCGAACATGCCGACTGCAAGGTGGTTAACAGCGGCTGTGGTCGAGAACAACATCATTTATGTGATCGGTGGTATCGCCAGCCCCACCGACTACCTCGCGACGGTCGAGAGCTACAATCCTGCAACCAATACCTGGACCGAAGAGACGCCGCTGTTAGAGGACACACAAGGACCTGCCGCCGGTCTGCTCGGAAGCGCAAAGACTGGGTACACGATCATGGTCACCGACGGTGGCACTCAGCCCGGCCAAATCACTGGCGCCTCCATGGGCTACGACGCTGCCACCAACACCTGGGAGAGACTCGCCGTCGATCCCGAAGCGCGCGTTCTTTCCTGCTATGGATCTATCGGGGCTCACTTTTATGATGCCGGCGGCTATCTCAACAATGCCGGGCCGGCAACCACTGTAAACGAGTACTTCGATCTGTCGAAAGGATTTGGACAAGGACTATGGACGACGACGCCCGCTCCCATGCCCCAGGGAATCTATGACGGCAGTTCGGCCGTTTACAAGGGAAAACTCTATTGCATCGGCGGTGTTGCCACCTGGAACGGAGCCCCAATCAACAACGTGCAGATTTATCAGCCGTAGGCGGAGGAATCGGGTTTAGCTTTCACCCGAAATCGAGAGGGTGCCCGTTCAAGTTCTGCTTGGGCGGGTTTTTCATTTGGCGGAGGTCTTTGCCTTGAAGAACTGGATGAAGCAGTAGATGTTGCAAAATCGCCTTGGTGTTGAAAAGGTCACCGAGTTGGTGCTTGCGAGGGCGACAACAGCAAGGTTATAAGCAGACGAGAGTTAGTGATGCTGCAGGCAATCGCCAATCTCGAAGGCTGTTGGGCTTGCCTGGGGACGCTGTTCTACACTCGACCCGTCACACAGCTCTCACTGATCTTGGCGCGGCTGGAGCCGATGCATTTACAATACAAGCGTTCGCCGGACATTGGTCGGTGACAACCTCCCAGCGGTAGGTGCATCCTGTATCTGAACAATGTTTCGTGCCGTAGAAAAGCCAGATGTGTTTAGGGAGCAGACGCGCAAAGAGCATGAAGCCGCTACACTATCCGCTACATCGGATTCTCTGGTGAGGGCTGAGGTCGTTAGCTGATTGATTTGTAACGTGCGAAAGTGGCGGAATTGGCAGACGCACCAGACTTAGGATCTGGCGGGTAAAACCGTGGGGGTTCGAGTCCCCCCTTTCGCACCAGTGATTCAGGGCCGATCTTGAATCGGCCCTTTTCTCATTGTGCCCAAGTTTGTCGTCCTGTGCAGAGCTCTTCGCCGAATCTTCAAGCTC
>JBELAC010000174.1:0-10730 GCA_049509215.1 Terriglobales bacterium | reverse complement strand
TCTCCTGCGAGGAATTGCTGCTCAACGCGCAACAGGGAACGATGCAACACCAGGGCGCGCACCCGTTGTTCCGCATTCAGGTAGGCGTTGCGGGAACTCATCGCCAGCCCATCCGGTTCGCGGACGATCGGACAGACCACAATTTTGACTGGAAAATTCAAATCGCGAACCAAGCGGCGGATGATTGCCACTTGCGCCGCATCCTTCTGTCCGAAAAAGGCCGCGTCTGGCTCGATGACGTGAAATAGCTTTGCCACGACCGTCGTGACGCCACGAAAATGTCCGGGACGGGATCGGCCATCCAACTTTTCGCTCAGGCCTTCCACACTGACCCATGTGGTTTTACCCTTCGGGTACATTTCGTCGACTGTGGGCGCAAAAATAATGTTGACGCCCTCTTTTTCCAGAGCGGCGCAATCGTTGTCAAAGGTTCGCGGATACTTGGAGAAGTCCTCCGACGGCCCGAACTGCGTGGGATTCACAAAAATTGAAACGGAGACCGCCTCGCATTGCGTTTTCGCAGCGCGCACCAGCGACAAATGACCGGCATGAAGCGCTCCCATGGTGGGAACGAGTCCGAGACGGTTGGAAGATCTGCGCGCTTCTTGGCAAGCCGCTCGCGCTTCGGCAATACTCGTGCAAATCTTCACAGGCTGCGCGTCTTCTCCCGCGAACCGGCGCTCACGGAGCCTCCACAATCTGTACGTCCAGCTCTTTCAGGGTCCCCGCGAGCAGTCCACGATTCTTTCGCACTTCGGCTTTTGCCTGATCGGTGGGGATCTTCGGCTCAGCCTGCGCAACCAGCACGACACGACCGTACGGCCATGCGCTTGAGCCTAGCGAGACCAACTCGGCGGGAATTTGCTCGGGCGCCAGAATATGTACCTCGTGATTCTCCAGATCAACGAATCCGATGCCATCGTCGCGAACGACAAAATAAGGATTCTTCCAGCCGCTCAGATCCTGGAAAGACGGATATTTCGAGGGATCGGCGGGCGCGATCGATTCGAGCCCTGTGGTCTTGGGTGCTTCCGTTACTGCACTGGAAGCCGCATCCGGTGGTTTGGAACACGCAACCAGGGTCGCCAGCAACACAAGACAACCTGCACTGATCAGCACGATAGCTCGCACGAAATCTCCTCCGCTCTTGGAGGTGTGTGGATACGGGACTTTGCCACGCCTAGACGAGGCAGAGCACCGCCCCCACACAATCTCTCAACAAATTATTACCGCATCGCGTGTTTGCGGTGAAGTATGGTTTCGAGTGCGGCCTGCGTGTCCTTTGGTAGATGATAGGACTCGCTGTCATTGGGGAACTGACGCGAACTGATGTCGGCCTTGAAGGCCAGCACCGATTCGGTGATCAGCGCCGCCGCGTCCCCATAACGGCGAACGAACTTCGCCGCATGCCCAAATGTCAGGTTCACCAGGTCGTGGAACACTAACACCTGGCCATCGCAATCCGGCCCCGCGCCGATGCCAATCGCGGGCGTCTCGACTTCAGCGGTAATCATGGCCGCCACTTCGCGTGGAATGCCTTCCAGATAAATGCAAGCCACCCCGGCCCGATCGAGCGCCACCGCGTCGCGCATCAGTTGCTCGATCGCATTCAGCGTTTTGCCCTGGACCTTGTATCCGCCCATCACATTGATGGACTGCGGAGTCAGGCCAATGTGGCCTGCGACGGGAATCTCCGCGTCAATCACGCGGCGGATTATATCCACCCGCTTCTCGCCACCTTCCATCTTGACGGCTTCAGCGCCGCCTTCTTTCACGAAGCGCGCGGCATTGTGGATCGCTTCTTCGGCGGTCGCGTGATACGAGCCGTAAGGCATGTCGGCGATGAGCAGCGCATTCTTCACGCCTCGGCGTACAGCGCGAACGTGGTGCAGCATCTCATCCACCGTGACCGAAAGCGTGTTCTCGTAGCCCAGCATGGTCATGGCGAGCGAGTCGCCGACCAGCACAATGTCAATGCCAGCCTCATCGACCAGGCGCGCGGTGGCGTAGTCGTAGGCAGTCAGGCAGGAAATGGGTTCGCGGTGCAGCTTCTTTTCGTGGATGGCGGCAGTTGTGATTTTGTGGCGAGGTTCGCCGATTGGGGTGAGACTCATATTGCCTCCAGTGCCCCTCCGCAATGGCGGATAGAGCCTGTATGCGTCTTTGGATGACGCGAAAGTGATTATAGCTGCAAACGAGGCACCGGTCGATACGCGTTCTACGGCCTGAAACCGAGAGCCGCATATAGGGTTTCACAGATAGCTTGACAACGAGCCGCACGAGCTTCATAGTATGTTTATGGAGCAGCGTAATGGCCTACGAAACCTTTGAGAGAACATCGTTCAGGGTCTCAGACCCGACCGTCTCCGTGACTACGGATGGTCGCATAGCCGTGAACGCAGCCGCGTCCAGGTTACTCGCAAAAGCTGGGGCTAAAGCGGTCAGAATTTTATGGGACAAAGCGACGTGCGGGGTCGCCTTGCAGGCGGCACAAAAAAGTGACAAGAACGCGTTCGCGGTTGCGTTCAGCGAAGGGCGCTCCGCCATCATTGCTGCCAAAGGGTTTCTTAAACACATCGGGTGGTCTGCTGATCGCCGTCAAACGGTTTCCGCAAAATGGAACGAACAACAGAAGATGCTAGAGGCTCAACTGCCATCCAATTTTGTCGGTTGGAAGAAGGGCGCGACGAGGAAGGAAGAAGCTGGGTCGTAACCCATGGCGGGAAAAAGTAATCGTCTTGATTTGGAGCGCCGCATCGACGGGTTCTACGCCGTCTGCGAGAAGATCCTCCTGCGAACTCTGATCTTCGGATGCTTCGTTCTTGAGCTCGGCAGATTTGCCTGGTGGTTATGGCGGTAGTGTTTGCAATTTACGGGTTCATCGATCTGGTGTTGCTGCTTGCAGCGACACTGATTAATGACCGTGTGAGGCCGATGTTTCATGCTGTGGGGATCGATGAGAATCGGAAACGCATGAGCCACAAAGAAAATGCGAACGGGAGGATGTGCCAGTTGGAAGAATCAACTATGCGATTCACCAAGATAGGCGCGAGGGGGCAGGTGACGATTCCTGCCGAGCTGCGCGAGCAGTTCGGACTCAGGAAGGGCACTCGCGTGGACTGGAAAAAGAATGGGAGCCGACTGGTGCTGGCTCCGGTTACGCAAGCGCGGAATAAGTCCCAGGGCACCTCTGGATACACTTCTCCCTGCGCCGAAACATCAGACGAAGCTGCCGGTTTTCGCGAGCGAGGGCGCCCGCGCCACACTTGATCGACTACCTACGCGCTGGCCGCGTTTTCGCCGCCTAGTGGCAGGAAGTACTGGGTGCCCTTAATCGGCGCGGAGACTTTCTTCAGGAGCTCCTGCAGGTCTTCGTTGCGGTCGACGAAGTCGATCTCGCTGGTGTTCACGATCAGCAAATCCGACTGCGTGTAGTGAAAGAAGAAGTGCTCGTACGCCTTCACGACTTCCATCAAGTAATCTTCGCTGATGGCTTTTTCACCGGTCACGTTTTTCTTCTTCAGCCGCTTCTTCAGGACCTCGGGTGTGGCCTGGAGGTAGATTACGAGGTCGGGCGTGGGCACTTGCTCGCGAAAATAATTGAAATAGCGGTTGTAGGTGTCGAGTTCCTGATCGTTGAGGTTGAGGCAGGCGAAAAGCTTATCTTTTTCGAAAATATAATCGGCCACGACCGTCTTGTTCGAACGCGGCCCGAGGTCGAGTGCGCGCAACTGCTCGAAGCGTCGGATCAGGAATGCCAGTTGCGCCTGGAAAGCTGCGCCGGGCTCACCCTCGTAAAACGACTTCAGAAATGGATTGTCTTCCGGCTCGATAACGCGCTGCGCGGCCAGTCGCTCTCCCAGAACGCGGGCCAACGTGCTTTTCCCGACTCGGATGGGACCTTCGACTGCGATGTAACGGGGAAGTTCGAAAAGCTTGGCCATGGAGGACGTGAAAAGAATATATTGCTTCGGGCGGATCAACAAGTCAGAAGTAAGAAGGCAGATTGCAGAAGTGAAAAGAGGCCAGGTTTCAGAGTCGCAAGGTTTCAAAGACCTCGATTCCAGACCCACGCTGAAAGTCTGAAACCCTGAAACCTTGAAACCTTGAAACCTTAGAACAAGTCTTTTCACCTCTGCAATCTGACCTCTTACCTCTGACCTCGATTTACAATCTCTCCATGCTTCCCGCTCTCATCGGACTCGCTGCGGCGGCGGCGGGCGCCACGGCAACTGGGTACCAGACGATGGCGCCTACCGGGCAATGGTTTGGGCGGACTTTTGCGGCGGGAGTTCGCGGAAGCAAGCAGATTGCGCTCACCTACGATGACGGGCCGAACGATCCGCACACAATGAAGTTGCTGGATGCGCTGGCGAAGCACGATGTGCCCGCGACATTTTTCATGATCGGGCGCTACGTTCGCGAGCGAGCCGGCATCGCGCGCGCGGTCGCCGCCGCCGGACACGTCATCGGCAATCACACTTTTACGCATCCCTTGCTGACGTTGAAATCGGAAGCGCAGACGCGCGCCGAGTTGATGGATTGCCGGCGAGCTTTAGAGGATGCGGTCGGCACGCACTCCAAACTCTTTCGTCCTCCGTTCGGGGGAAGGCGACCGGCAACATTGCGCATCGCACGCGAACTGGGGCTCGATCCGGTGATGTGGAACGTTACCGGGGATGACTGGAATGCTCCGCCGGCCACGGTGATTGAAGCGAAAGTTGCGCGTCAGCTTCATGCGGATGGCGGAGACGTGATTCTGCTGCATGATGGCGGGCATAAAGCTTTGGGAGCCGATCGTGCGCAAACCGTGATTGCAACGGACAATCTGATTCGCCAGTACAAAGATCAGGGATTTGAATTTGTGAGCGTGACGTCGATGATGGGCGAGGTCGAGCATCTGGCCGGCGTTGGAGCGCATCCTTAGAGTTGGCCGAAATATTTTGACTCCGTCACGTCTCCGCTGTAACTTCTTCATCGAAATAACAGCCGCAAGGCTGATTTATGAGATTCGCCCTATGAACGCCTCTTTGATTTCTCGTGCCGTGTGCTTGACCGCGACTTTGCTGATGCTGACTTCCAGCGCTTTCGCAACGAGCTACTACGTTTCGACTTCCGGCAACAATGCCAATAACGGACTTAGCCCTAATTCGGCTTGGCAGACCATTCAATACGCCGCCGCGAACGTCGCGGCGGGCGATACGGTGAACATTTTGGGCGGCGTTTACAACGAGGCCGTGAACATTCCGGTGTCGGGATCGGCGACGGCTGGCCCGATCACCTTTCAAAACTATGCGGGTCAGACGGCCACGATCGACGGCACGGGGCTCGGCGTCCCAGGCGGGCAGTATGGGCTGATCAACATTCAAAGCCAGAGTTTCATCACGATTCAGGGGCTGGAAGTCCGGAACTACAAAACCAAGAGCGCGAAGGATGTTCCCATCGGCATCTACGTGAGTGGCGCGGGCAGCAACCTGCAGCTTCTAAACAACCACATCCACAACATTGAAACGACCGCCAAGGGATGCAATGCGAATGCTCTCGGCGTGGCGTTTTATGGTACGGAGGCACCCGCGTCGCTAAACAACGTCACGGTCAGCGGCAATGAACTGGACGATATGATGACGGGTTGCAGCGAAACCATGACCTTCAACGGCAACGTGGATACGTTCACGGTCACGAACAATCTGATTCACGACGACAGCAATATTGGCGTCGATGCGATTGGCTTCGAGAAAGTCGCGCCCGATCCGGCGTACGACCAGGCACGCAATGGTTATATCGGCGAAAACACGGTCTACAACATCACTTCGCAGGGGAACCCTTCGTATCCCAAGAATTGCTGGTGCGCGGACGGCATCTATGTGGATGGCGGAACGAACATCATTATTGAGCGCAACGAGGTCCACAATGTGGATCTTGGAATTGAGATGGCGAGCGAGCACCTGGGAAAGGTCACGAGCTACGTGATCGCGCGGAGCAACCTGGTGTTTTTGGGGAACTCGGCGGGAATCTCGATTGGCGGCTACGGGAACGGCAGAGGCGGCTCCGACAACGTGACCATTGTGAATAACACCCTGTACGAAAACGACGGGCAGAACACGGGCAGCGGAGAATTCCAGATCCAATTTCACGCAACGAATAATATTTTCGAGAACAACATCGTGTACGCAACGTCGCAGGGGCTGCTGGTGAATAACCTCACAAAATCGACGCCCGACCCTGCGGTGCTGAATTACAACGTTTATTGCTCGCCGCTGCCGGAGGGGAGTGCGATCTTTAAGTGGGTCCACAAAATTTATAAGGGATTTTCCGCATACCAGGCAGCCACCGGGAACGACGCCGACTCGTACTATGCCGATCCGCTGTTTTTGAACGGCGTGACTCCCGATCTGCAGGTCGAGCCGAACTCTCCCGCGGTGAATGCCGGAATCAATCTCGGTCCGCAGGTGGTGGGGACGCTGGATTTCGCGGGAAATCCTCGAGTGCAGGGGTCGAATATCGATATTGGGGCTTACGAGCAGTAAAACGTAAGACTCGACGAAACTGAGCCTGCGTTCCCCTATGCATCAGAGGCGTGGTTTTGAATTTCGTCTTGACAGACCACCTGGTCGGTTGTAGCATCAGATCCAAGTTTGCTCTTAATCGAGCAAATCGGAATTTCATGCAGAGTGGCTGAGGGACGAGCCCTAGGACGCCACGGCAACCGGGTCGAGATCATATATCTTGATCGCAGGTGCCAACTCTCGCCCGGTAACGGGGACCATGAGATTCGGGTACGCGAAAATTGATTCGCATTTCCCGAGCCTCTTTTCCCATTCGGAAAAGGGGTTTTGTAGTAACTGGGGTATTTTTACCCGGCTCGTCCCGCAGTCACAGAAAGAAGTAGTTGAATGCCGACGAGCACGTACCATCTCCGCTGCCGCGAATGCGGCCAGACCTTCGAAAACCAGCCAAAATCATTTTGCGAGCATTGTTTCTCGCCGCTGGAAGTTACCTACGACTACGACACAATTAAGAAGCAGGTTTCACGCGAGTTGTTCGCGTCGCGCGCACCGAACATCTGGCGCTACCGCGAACTGCTGCCACTCCCAGAGGGATATCAGCCCTCCCTCCCTGTTGGTTATACCCCGCTCGTGAGCGCGCCGCGGCTCGGCGACAAGGTCGGCTCACGCCGGCTCTGCATCAAGAATGATGCGGTGTGCTTACCCACGCTGAGCTTCAAGGACCGCGTGGTCGCGGTCGCGCTGGCGAATGCGCGCGCATTTGGATTCGACACCGTCGCTTGCTCTTCCACCGGCAATCTGGCAAATGCAGTCGCGGCGCAGGCAGCGCGTGAAGGATTCAAGGCCTGGATATTTATTCCCTCTGATCTCGAACCGGCGAAAATTCTGGGCACGCAGGTCTTCGGCGCGGAACTCGTGCGCATTAACGGCAGCTACGATCACGTGAACCGCCTGTGCTCGCAGATTGCTGACGAGCATCCCTGGGGATTCGTGAACGTGAACCTGCGTCCGTATTACGCGGAAGGTTCAAAGACGGTGGGTTATGAGATCGCTGAGCAACTGGGATGGAAGTTGCCGGACAACGTTGTGGTGCCGATGGCGGGCGGGTCGCTCATCACGAAGATCAAAAAGGCATTCGACGAACTGGTGCTGCTTGGCCTGGTCGACCCGAAGCCGGTGAAATTTTTTGGCGCGCAGGCTTCAGGATGCTCGCCGATTTCGACGGCGATTAAGCAATACAGCGGCGAGATCGAACCGCAGCGTCCGAAGACGATTGCGCGGTCGCTCGCGATCGGCAATCCGGCCGATGGACACTATGCGATCAAAGCCATCACCAAGAGTGGCGGATGGTCCGAAGACATTGCCGATCATGAAATCGTGAACTCGATCCAACTGCTGGCCGCGAGCGAAGGTATTTTCACGGAGACCGCGGGCGGAGTGACCGTCGGGACGGCGCGCAAGTTGATCCAGCAGGACCGCATTCTGCCGGATGAAACGACCGTGCTGTGCATCACGGGCAACGGATTGAAGACGACCGATGTGCTCGGCGAACGCTACCAGGCGGAAAAGCCGATTGCGGCCAAACTCAGCGAATTCGAGGCTTATCTCGGAACCAAGATTGAAGCGGCGAAGACCGAAGTGGCGAAGATCAGCAGCGCCCTGGCGAGAGCGGCTTCGGTTGGAACACAAACTTTCTCAAGCGCCGTTCCGGCGACAGCACTGGAGGCATAATGAGCATCACCGTACAAATCCCTACGCCGCTGCGCCGTCTGACGGCCGGCACGCCGCACCTGACTTGCGAGGCTGCGAATCTCAATGAACTGTTCGCAACGCTCGACCTGAAGTTCCCCGACCTGAAGTCGCACTTGCGCGACGAGGCCGGAGAAGTGCGCCGCTTCTTGAATATTTACGTGAATGAAGAAGACATTCGCTTTCTGGGAGGCGCTTCCTATTCGTTTCAGGAAGGCGACGAGGTTCTGCTGGTTCCTTCGATCGCGGGCGGCTCAGTTTAGCTGAGCGAGGTTCAGTTCATCGACGGAAACCGGCACCTCACCGGCAAATCTCTCCATGACCCTCCCACGCGCCGCGGTTCTTTGCGATGAGTGGGAGTTCAACCGTTCTCTTCGACCGCTCAGGCCGTCGTATCGACGCTATTCACCAATTCCTGGATCGTCGTCCCCGAAGTAGTCGGCGGAGCAGCGGTCGGGCCCACCGGATGGTGCCTCTCGTAAGTGGATTCCAGTTGGGCGAAGGCCTGTTGTGCGCCGGCCAGATCGCCTGACTGCAGTGCCTGACCAACGGCGTTCAAATCCTGCTCGCGCTGGTCGTTGTTGAACGCCCCTCCGCTTTTGTATGGGCCGCTCTGTCCCAAAGTCTCGAGGGCGTTATAGTCCTGCTGCGCATTTGCCAGGTTCCCTGCGGCGAGATCCTGCGAAAGCTGCTTTACATCCGCGGTGCGCTGTTTGTCGTACGCCTGCAACTGCTGGTAGATCGAACCCCCCGAAGAAGAGGTTGAATTGGTCGCGGGTGAGGATGTCGAGTCGGAGGGATCGTTCTTGTAACGGTAGGTGCTCTCCAGTTGTGCAAAGGCCTGCTGTGCGGCCGATAAGTTCCCCGCCTGAAGGGCCTGTCCCGCTGCGTTCAAATCCTGTTCGCGCTGGCTGCTATTGAATACGTCGCCACTCGCGGACGGCCCGCTCTGGCCCAGAGTTTGAAGAGTCGTGAAATCCTGATCTGCGTTCGCCAGATTACCCGAAGTGAGGTCCTTGCCGAGCTGCTGCACATCAGCGCTGCGCTGCTGGTAGTAGGCCTGCAGTTCCTGGTAAATGGAAGTGGTGGAAACAGCGGCGGTTGACATAAGTCTCTCCTTGGAAACGGCACCCGACGGAACTTCAACCGTATAGCGTGCCTTGTAAATGATTGATCGGCAGGTTAGAAGAAATGCTTAAAGTCCGGTGTTCGAAACAGGACGCGTGAGGTCGTCGCCTGAAGTAACCTGTTGTCTTCGCTTCTAGGCGGTCCGGAACTGATCGGCATCGCGGACAGGTTCCCGCGATTTGGTCGCCGACACGCTGACGCCGAAGGTGCGGAGAGAGGCGGTCCGCCCTTCCGGCGTTTTTATGGGTGTCCGAGTTGACTTAGAAAACCGTCATCACGGCTGTTCCGTTCAATCCATTCATGCTGGCGGTAATCGTCGTCGTCCCGGTCGCTGCGGTTGCTGCCAGGCCGCTGTCACTGATCGTCGCAACGTTTACGCTGGATGATGTCCACGTGACCTGAGTTGTCAGGTTCTCGGTGGTGCCATCGCTGAAATTGCCGGTCGCGGTGAACTGCTGCGAACTCCCGAGCGAGATGCTGGCGGGATCAGGTGCGATCGTTAATGAAGTCAGAGTGGCGTTAGTCACAGTCAGCGAGGCTGTTCCCACCTGACCTGCAAACAACGCCGTGATTATCGCTGTTCCAGGGGTGACTCCGGTTACCAGGCCTCTGCTTCCGATTGCATCGCTCACGGTCGCGACCGTAGCTGGCGACGACGTCCACAGCGCTGAGTTCGTGAGGTCTTGCGTGCTGCCATCCGCGAAGGTTCCGGTGGCGCTGAACTGCGTGCCAGTGAGTTCGGCGACCGTCGCAGTTGCCGGTGTGATCTGAACCGCTGTCAGCGGAGCAGAAGCAACAACCAGGACAGCTGTGCCGGTCACCGTGCCTGACTGCGCCGTGATGGTCGCCGTTCCCGGCGCCTGCCCCGTAACCTGGCCAAAGCTGGTAATGGTGGCGACGACCGGAGCAGAGGATGTCCACGTCACCGCAGTGTTGATGACCTGAGTGCTGCCGTCGCTGAATGTTCCCGTAGCGGCGTATCCCAGCGTGGATCCCGGCGCGAGCAAAGCCGTGGCTGGGCTGACCGCGATCGAAGTGAGCGTCACCGAACTGACGTTCAACGGGGCCGATCCCGATACGCCGTTGAACGTGGCGCTGACATTCGCCGTGCCCGCCGCAACCGCGGTGATCACACCTCCGCTGGCAGCGGTCGCAACTGCTACGTTGTCAGATGCCCACGTCACCTCCGACGTAATGATCTGAGTGCTCGAATCACTGAACGATCCGGTCGCCGTGAACTGCAAATTCGAGCCGGGCGCGATGGTGTGTCCGACCGGTGTAACGGAGATCGCTGCGATCGTGGCGTTGGTCACGGTGAGCATGGCCGACGCGTTTGCTGACCCGATG
>JBELAC010000173.1:0-10749 GCA_049509215.1 Terriglobales bacterium | reverse complement strand
GCAAATCGTCATAAGCCTGGCAGGTTTCTTCGTAGAGTTGAACTTTCTCGACCGCGGTTGCCAATTGCCGGCTGATGGCCACCAGTAGATTTTCGTCGTTGCTGGAGTAGTGCCGGTCTTCCTTGCTGACGATCCCCATCAGCCCGATCGGCTTGTCCTTGCTCCAGAGCAGAACCCAGATCCAGTAAGGCAAGCGGTCCGCACAAACAAATTCGACCACGGCGGGCGGCAAGTGCGGCAGAAAATCTTGCGTGACTACTTCCGCTCGCGAGCGCATCACCAGATCCCCCAAGCCATCCGGGAAAGTCACTTCGGACATGCGCACGCGCGCTTCGCTTCTGGGCCCCCAGCCCGCCCGCCGCCGGTAAGTTCCGTCCGGCTCGACGGCCAGATAAACCGATCCAGTCTCCGCTCCAAACAAGGAGATCACCTGGCGTAGGGTCAGGTTCAGAATTTCGTCGAGATCGAATGACTGCGTCGCGATCACCGCCATGGCATTCAAGGCGTTCAACTCGCGGTTGCGCCGCCGCATTTCATCTTCAGAGCGCTTCTTTTCCGTAATGTCGAGCACAAAGCCCTGATAGCGCTGGATGCGTCCGGCCGGGTCGCGAGTCGCAAAACAGCTTTCTGCCACCGCGAGCAGCGCTCCGTCCTTGCGGCGCGCCGTCACTTCAAAATTGCGGACGTAGTTCTGCGCCTCGATCTCCCGCAGGAAAAGCTCCCGTTCCTCGCCCACTGTCGCCAGCACGCTCGCCATGTCCAGAGCCATTAGCTCGTCCCGGCTGCTGTACCCGAGCATGGTCACAAACGCATCGTTGCAGTCGAGCAGATCGCCTTCCGGGGTCGCCACAAACACGCCTTCCTGCGCCTGCTCGAACAACATGCGGTACTTTTCTTCGGCCTGGCTGCGGTCGCTGGTATCGTGCACAACGTGCATCATTCCAGTCCGTTGTTCCCATTGCTCGGTGTACGAACAGGTGGAAACAACCGACTGACCGCCAAAGCAGGGATCAAACCCTTCGGTTACTCCTGAGCCGCGCGCGCAATACGGACATCCAGCCCAGGAGTGATTCCGCGGCATCACCGCTTCACAGGTCTGGTCCAATACGTCCGCCGGCAGCTTTTCCAGCCGCTGCAGGAATGCATGGTTGGTCTTCAGGATTCGGAACTCATCATCGTGAGCCAGGATCAGGTCCTGGATCGAATCGACGGTGTTCATCCATTGCTGTTCCGATTTCGAAGCATATTCGGAGAACTTCAGATTTTCTGCCGCGATCCCGAGCCCCTGCACGGCCGTTTCCAGGAAGTCCAAGGCCGCCTGATTCTGCGGCCGGCGGCCCGCGTAGCCCAGAGACAGCAGGCCAATCATCGAGCGCTTACCGCGCACGGGCACTACGACCACGTTCCGAATGCCGCAGGGCTTCAGTTGCTGCTCGATCAGAGAGGACACCTGCGCAAGGTTCACTACAGCCGCACGACCCTCACGAATCGCTCGCGCGCGTGTTTCGTCCATTCCGGCTTGTTTCAGGCCCCGGAGAATTTCTGGCGACAAGCCGACATGCTGCGAAGGGACCAGGTTCTCGCCTTCCATCAGATCAAACCAGGCTGCCTTTGCCCGGGTCGCAGTTTTCAATTTTCCTAACGCCGACTGCATCATCGAGGTCTGGCTCTGACCGCGCTCAATCGTGAGCGCCAGGTCGTGCAACGCGTCGAGCCGGCGCGTCCAAACCCTGGACTCGTGGAGCGCCAGCAGCGGCAGGCTCGCACCAAGAAGAACCTCCGCCATGAGGTAGACATCCGCCGAAATGCGATCCGTGAGCGGGGCCCAGTGAAGATTGAGGGTCACGATCCCCACTCCAAAGAGGATCGACCAAATCACCGGTGACGGAGAAGATAGCAGCAGTTCGACAGCCGCGCCGGCGGCAATAATCCGGCATGCTGCTTCCAAGCCGAGTTGCAGATAGGCAATGTTCGGAAGGTAGAGCGGCGCCACGGCGGCGCACACCAGCAGCGCGCAGAATGCTCCAATCAGAGCCGCGAGCGCTCGCCGGTTCTGTGCGCAGAGCAATGCCGTGACGGCAAAAAGTCCCATCGCCAGTACGAAATCCGCATGCGTAAAGGCCGCTTTCGCCGGGGACTGCGGCCATCCGCTCGTATTCGCCGAGAAAAGACAGGCCCCGTAGGCCAGCCATCCGCATGCCCATGCCACCAGATAATGCGCGCGGAGGACCCTGAAAATAAGCAGACTGGCCACCGCAATCATCAGGGCAGCGGTTTCCCGCTCCGTCATTGAAGGGACAGCCAGAGAGCCTAGCGATTTTTCGAGCAGCGCGGCAGCATTCATGAATCGAGACACGAATACCAAGCTCTTTAAGTATCCATGCTTGCCGTTATCGGCTTATCCGATTTCTGTTCTTAGCTGGTTACTTTCGGAATGTGGCAGCTGGGCCTAGAATGTCCGATACACTGATTCAAGCCCATGCCCAACGATCGCATTCTTGTCGTAGATGACGAAGAGACAATCCGCGAGATAGTTTCCTCCATGTTGAAGGGGGCGAGTTTTCACTCTCGCCCGGCTGCCAGCGGCATCGAAGCGCTCGCGATTCTCGAATCAGGGGAAGAATTCGATCTCGTACTCTCTGACCTTATGATGGCGGAGATGGATGGCATCGCCCTTTTGGAGCGCTCGAAAGAACTTTTCCCCGATATGCCCTTCGTCATGGTCACCGCCATGAACGACATCTCGGTGGCGCTCCAGGCCTTGCGCAATGGAGCCTACGACTACCTTCTGAAACCATTTGAAAGGGAGCAACTGTTAGCCACCGTGCGCCGTGCCCTCGAACACCGTCGCCTCAAACGTGAAAACGATGCCTATCGCACCAATCTTGAATCGCTGGTCACGGCCCGGACGCAGCAGTGGAAAACGGCCCTGGCGAATCTCGAGAAATCCTACGACGTGACGCTCGAGGCTCTGGGCGATGCGCTCGACCTCAAAGATGCTGAAACTGAGGGCCATTCGCGGCGCGTGACCGCATATACGATCGCGATCGCCAAGAAAATGGGATTGCAGAACGAGGAAATTCGCGTCATCGCCCGCGGCGCTTTCCTGCACGACATCGGGAAGATGGCCATCCCGGACAAGATTCTGATAAAGCCCGGCAAACTCACACCCGAGGAAACCGAGATCATGAAGGAACACGCCTATCTCGGCTACAAGATTGTCAGCAAAATTCCATTTCTCGCGGAGGCGGCAGAAATCGTCTATGCGCACCAGGAGAAATTCGACGGCACGGGCTACCCGCGTGGCCTCAAAGGGGACCAGATTCCGCTGGGAGCGCGAATTTTCTCCATCGCCGACACTCTGGACGCGATGACCATGCACCGCCCGTACCGGCCTGCCCAATCGTTCGAAGCAGCCCGTGTTGAAATTCAGAAATGGGCGGGACGGCAGTTTGATCCGGCCATTGTCGGGGTCTACCTGGAGATGCCCGACAACATCTGGGAGGGTCTCCGCAGCGACATCAGCGGCCCCAACCCGCCGTTCGCAGCGAAGGTGTGATTCGTTCTATTGACCGGTATCCAGTTTTCATCCCGAGCGCTACCTGATCCGCATTTTCGCGCAAATTAGAGCGCTAACCAGGTTCCAGATCTCGGCACTTTCCCACGCAACTCTCTTCTCTCCATGCGTTCTAGCAATAGGTGTATAAGAAATACTCGACATCCAGTATTAGTACTCAGGTTTGGGAGAGACCGATGAAAACTGCGCTTCTTGCTCTCTGTGCAATACTCGCCACGACCAGTATTTTGCGGGCTCAGACGCCTTCGGTGACGGCCCTTCCCAACACGATCTACGTGGGAGCCGACGGAAAATTCGAGACGGCGCCGGATACCGCGCTCATCCAGTTCAACATCACGGCCCAGGCCGATAACGCAAAAGACGCCTACGACCAAGCCGCCAAGCAGGCGGAGCAAACCCGGCAGGTCCTGCGCGCGAACGGAGTCGATCCCAAGGCCGCCCAGATCGGCTTCTTCTCCGTAAATCCCCAATATGACTGGAAAAATCCGAAGCATCGGGTGGTTGGCTACCAGGTCACGACCAGCGTCAGCCTGAAACTCAAAGACTTTTCCAAGATTGGCCCCATCACCCAGCAACTGGCCGATGCCAGCGTGGGAGAGAGCCAGTCGCTCAGCTACACGCTCGATTCCACTGAAGAGGCCAAGAGTAAAGCGGTCGCCGACGCTTATCGCCGGGCTCGAACCTCAGCACAGTCGCTCGCAACCGCCAGCGGGCGCACGCTCGGTGAACTTTCGTACGCGTCCGTTGATACCCAGGAAAACATCCGTATGTTTGCGCCCATGATGCATCGAGCGCCCATGGCAATGGGAGTCGCCGCGCAACCGGCCCCGACTGAAGAATTCAGTCCGCAAAACGTGACCATCACGGCACACGTAAACGCTATGTTTGTCTTGAAGTAGGTCGTGTGGCGCGGACACTCCTGTCCGCGAAGAATGGCAAGGAAACTAAAACCCTAGTCTTTGCGAACAATCACTTCTTGCCGTGAGGCGATTCGACTGGCGTCCACTGTCACTTCCCGTTGGACTTCCATTTCGATTGACGTCCCTGGCTCGAGCCTGACATCCGCACCTCGGGAAAGCATCGCAACCGCCAGCCCTCCAACGCCTCCAATCCCGGCGCCGATGCCGGCTCCCTTGCCGCCAGCCGTAATCGCACCGATCACCGCCCCAGTCGTTGCTCCGTCTGCTGCTTCTTTCGCTTTCCGCCCGGCGTCACTATCCTGCTGAATCGTTCCCTCGGAGTCCTTCATTGACGTTTTTTCGGCGCCCGGTGTGTTTTCAATCGATCCGCCCAGTATCACCGTGTAGCCGTTCGGATAGATCATTGATGTAAAGTGCACGAGCAATTCCGCGCGCCCTTTCACATGCCCGCCCCGTTGCGAACGCGTGATCTTGCCCTGAATGTAGGTGCCGGCAGGAATCACGACGCGGTCGTTGACGACAAACGGAAAGGCCGTCTCCGCATAGACCGGATCGCCTTCCCGGGCCGTCTTGGTCGATATCGCCTGCTTCAGCGATAACGGAACCCGGGTTCCGGCGGGAATCGTCAAAACCGCCTTCGGAGCGTCGGTCGCGTCCGGCGCAAGCATCGTTGCCGTTTGTGCCAGAGCGATTCCAGTCAGGAACAATAAGCAGAGAGTCCTCATGCAGAACCTGCCTTCTCGGGATGGCCGAGAAACATAACTAGGATTTGAGATGCGTTCACCTTGGCTCCAAGTTAGCTGAACCTGTTTGATTCACACACCTGCTACCGGGCTTCCAGACGTTACCAGGCTTCCACCTTGGAGCAAGAACTGCACCATGAGGCCGTCATACATTGCTGCGGCGCGAACGGTTTGCCAGCACATTGCCCATGAATTGCGACTGTAGCTTCTGCGCGCACCCTTCTCCACACACGTGGAGCGCGCCTTCCTGAACGGCCAGCTTCTCGTCCCAAGGCGCAAGATGCAGCGTTGGAGTTTCATAATCCCCAAAGGAGCTCCACATGACCCACCAGCGGTCGCTCACGCCCTTCAAGACTCCGCAATTCGGACCCGCGCATCGGAAGAAAGGTGTAGGAGTAAAAGTGATCGGCTCAACCATTCTGTTCAGAATTGTAGCCGAGCAACCGCCCGCGGTCACGAGTAGTTTGGGCCTGCGGTATCTAAGCGCCGCCCGCAGTTGCGGCTGCCTGCCCGACAGCTTGGACTGCAGCTGTGGCTTCTTTGCGCCCCGCCAGGATCGCGGGCTCAAGATCAAGATGAGGAACCTTCGACTCCGCAGCTGCTTTGTAAAATTTAAGCGCATCCTCTGGGCGATTCAAACGCTTGAGGCAGATACGTGCAGCGGCCATCTGCGCCATCAATGCTTGCCGCTCCGCAGGATAAGCCTGAATCAGGTTCTGCAGTTCGCTCATGGCCCGGTCGTAATTTCCCTGCTCCTCAAGCAGGCGGCAGATCCCCAGCCACGGCGCAATGGGCATTTTCTCTCCGCCTGAATTCTTGAAATCCTCGAAATCCTGCCATGCGCCTTCCGGATTCTTTGCGCGCAACTGCAACTCGCAGGACTTAGCTGTAGCCACGTGGTAAGCGGATAGCTCATTCCGCCGCCAGTAAACCTGCCGCAAAAGGTTCCAACCATCGATGGAATTAGAGTTTGCCGACAAATGCTGCTGTGTCACCGCCACCGCCTCATCCAGTTGCCCCGCCTCTACCAGCTGGTTAGCGCGCTCAATCTCCGGATCGCAGGTCCAGGTCAGTTCTTTCTCGACTTTCTCGTGTACCCGGTTCTCAAACCCCGTAGAGCGCAGCGCAAATGCTCCCAGTGCACCAAACAAGAACCCGCCAACGTGCGCCCAGTGCGCAACACCGCCGGCTCTCCCAACTAATGACCCATAGAATACTTCCGACAGAACCCACATGGGCAGCAGCCAGTATGCACAGGCTTTAAAGCGATAGATGCGGAAGAAGAACAGCCAGGCCATCTCGATTTTCATTTTCGGAAAGCGGGTAAGAAATGCGCCCATCAGGGCCGCCACCGCACCCGACGCGCCCACACACGGAATGATGCTGCCCGGGTTGGTCCAGGCGTGAAACTGCAGGGCCGCAGCTCCGCCGATAAGATAGAACGCCAAATACAGGGGGCGACCCCAAACGTCCTCAAGCACAAATCCCGCCAACCATAGGAACCACATGTTCCCAATCAAGTGCAGCCAGCCACCATGAAGAAAATTCGCCGTCAGATATGTAATGGCCCTCGGATGCGCAGGTGTAAAAGCGTAGCGTTCCTGGATGGAAGTCGAATGCAACTCGGCATACTTCACGCCCAGTGAATCCATTTCGGCTTGCAGTTCGCTCACTTTTTCCATCAGCCGCATCTTTGCATCCCACGCATCAACCAGGTTGTGCATCGGGCTCTGAACATGCGCCCATTCGTCGGGACTATTCTTCTTGAAATCATCCACCAGTTGCTGCTCCTGGTCGGTCATGGTGAGCTCGGGGTGCGCAGCCGCCAGCAGAATGATATGAGCCTTCGTGCTGCCCAATTCCGGGGCTTCCTGGCTCATGGTCGAATTTGTAATTAAGAAGATCAGGGTGTTGAGCGCGATCAGCCCGATCGTGATTACGGGCCAGCGGCGGGCTTGCATGTTCTCGTGGCGAATCGGAATCAGCATTGCAAACAATCTCCCTTATGGCGTGCGCGTGCCTTACGGGGAAAAAAAGAGGAGCCCACGACAGCTTACGCAAAGCCTCGCGACCCAGAGCAGATCACAATAGGAGTCCCGACTTAAGTAACTCGGGTTTATGCAGCAACTGCCTTACCGCGTTGCGCTCAGTACAGTAGATATTTCTTGCGAACTTCCAGGAATTCCCGCAGGCGCGGTTCCCAATCTTCCACAATGCGGCGGGGATCTTCTCCAGCCATCAGGCCGTCAAAGGCCGCCTGATTGACCAGTAGATCCTGCATCCTTTCAATCTTGAAGTCGCTGGGATAAAGCTTGTGCAACGCCGCTGCCAATTCGAGCCCGAGCTCGGTAGCGTCAAGCAGATTTCGATCCAGGATGACAAGATTAACGCCCTCGCAAGGTTGCCCGGCGAAGTTACTCGCTGTTGGGGTAAAGCTCACCGGAACGAAACGCACGCTCTGAATGCCGCGCGCATTCAGGTAACTGGCGAGCTCGCGTCCGTGGATCCAGGGCGCCCCAACGACTTCAAATGGCGTATCGGTGCCGCGCCCAACAGAAATGTAGGCGCCTTCGATGAGCCCAACTCCGGGATACAGTGTCGCCTCAACCAGATCGCGCAAATTCGGTGACGGATTGATCCACTCCACGCCCGTAGAATCGAACCAATCGCCGCGCTGCCATCCCTGCATGGAGACAACATCCAGTCGCGCTCCGATGTGGCGCTCGCCATTAAACATTTTCGCGAGTTCGCCCATCGTCATTCCCTGCCGCACCGGCTCCGGGAAATAATTGGTGAAACTTTCCCGGCCTTCGTCGGAAACAGGTCCCTCAACCAACGAACCCGTTATCGGATCCGGCCGGTCCAGCACGATCACCTCAATGCTCGCCTTGGCTGCCGCTTCCAGAAAATACCCTACGGTCGTTTCGTAGGTATAAAAGCGCACTCCTGCATCGGCCAGATCGATCACAACCGCGTCCAGCCGCTTCAGCACATCCAGCGGCGGACGCCGCGCCGATTCTTTTCCTCCGTAGACGCTATAAACGTCAATGCCGGTCGCCTGATCCTTGGTGTTCTTGACGTCGGTCGTATCCAGCGCGCCAGTCACCCCATGCTCCGGACTGAAGATCGCATCGAGCGATATTCCCGGCACGCCCGCCAGCACATCGATCGTACGCCGCCCTTCCGCATCGACTCCCGTCTGATTCGTCAGCAATCCAATGCTCCGCGGCCCTCCGCCCTTTGTGGGCCGCAGCGCCGCGAAATGCGTTCCCTCAAGTACATCAATACCGGTCTTCACCATTCCGTTGCGGACGGCGAGTTTGCGCGAGGCACTCTGCATTTCGTTGTAGCCCGTCAGCGTCGATGCCCGCATTTTCTCCGCGTCTGTCGGATCAAGAGCTAGCGTGGCTGCTACCGCCGTAGCGACTTTGGTCCGCAGTGCGATCGCGCTTCCCTTCTCGTGCCCGGGAATCGCATTTATGTGCACTGCATTTGTCAGCAGCACAATGTAGGTTTGGGTTGTCGGATCGATCCATAACGAAGTCCCCGTAAATCCCGTGTGCCCGAAACTGCCCACTGGCAACAACTCTCCGCGGTTGGTAGAGAAAGGAGAGTCAATGTCCCAGCCGAATCCCCGCAACACGGTTCCGTTCACCGGCTGTTGCGGGGCTGTCATTTTCGCAATTGTGGCGGAAGTCAGAACTCCGCGCCCGCCATCGAGCAAGGCCTGCGCAAAAGTAGCCAGGTCGTCCGCCGTCGAGAACATTCCTGCGTCCCCTGCCACTCCACCCATGCGCCGCGCCGTCGGATCATGCACCACCCCATGCAGCAGGTGATGATTTTCGTCTTCCTCGGTGGGAGCGATTCGAGGCAACCACACGGCGGGAGGAAGAAAACGCGTGTTCTTCATCCCCAGGGGCGCAAAAACATGCTTCGCCGTATACTCATCGAGCGTCTCGCCCGAAAGCCGCTCTACCAGCGCCCCCAGCACGACAAAATTTATGTCGCTATACATAAACGCAGAACCCGCGGGCCGATCGGGTGTCACTTCGAATGCCATGCGATATCCGGTCTCTTTGCCCTCCCACTTCCTGGTCAGGTCGAGATCTTCGGGCAATCCCGAGTAATGCACCATCAATTGGCGAATCGTGATGTCCTGCTTGCCGTTCTGCGCGAACTCCGGCAAATACTTCGCCAAAGGGTCGGCCATGCGAAACTTCCCCTGCTCCCAAAGTTGCATCAGGGCCGTCGTGGCCGCGACGACCTTCGTGAGCGACGCGCAGTCAAAGATGGTGTCGAGCGTCATTGGTTCTCGACGAGGAACAATGCTGCGGCTGCCATAAGCCTTGCGATACACGATCTGACCCTTATGCCCCACGATCAAAACAGCGCCCGGGATCTGCTGCTGCTCGATGGCGTTGTTGATGACGGGATCAAGGACGGCGAGGCGGGCGTCGAGCGGCGCCTGCGCGAAGGTCGCAGCCGAAAGAAGAAAAACAACGAGCAGTGTGGCGATGAATTTCACGATTGCTGTGACTCTACACGACGTGCGAGACGGCTCTCAAGCAGCATCGCCATCCAGGCACCTCTTAGTAACTCGCCCATGGCTTGCGAATGGCACCTGGAAACACAACAGCCCGGCAAACGGACTCCTCTTTCGGCAGACTGCCCGCGCTACACTGGGGTTGACTCGTGTCTACTACCTCGAACTCACAGCCCGGCTTTACCTTCCTGGTGCGCAACACTGCCGTCCAGGATGACCGCTTCCGCCGCGCCTTCGACATTCTGACCCACGCCATCGCAGACCGGGCGTTTCCTGCCAGTTCGGTAGCCGTAACGTATCGAGGAGAATTCGTTGCCCACAAGGCGCTGGGCGGCTTCACATACGACCCAACCTCACCGGCGGCGTCGAGCGCCAGCGTCTTCGACCTGGCCTCGCTAACGAAAGTTGTCGCCACCACCGCGATGGCCATGCTCCTGTATGAGCGAGGCATCCTCGACCTGGAGATGCCTGTCACAGCGGTGGTACCCGAGTTCGCTTCCGACGATCCCCGTCGCTCCCAAGTTACGCTTCGCATGCTGCTGGCGCACAGTTCCGGCCTGCCGGCGTACGAGAAACTCTTTTTGCGCGCTAAGACTCGCGAAGAACTGCAGCGCGCCGCCGTCATCACGGAACTCACCGCCGATCCCTGCACGCACGCCGAATACAGCGACATCGGATTCATCATCCTGGGCCTTGCGCTCGAGCGCCTCGCCGATGAATCGCTCGACTCCTTCTGCCAGCGCGAGATCTTTGGCCCACTCGCCATGTCGCACACAACTTTCAATCCGGCGAAGACGTTGCGGGAAAGCATCCCGCCCACCGCCGACGAATCTGCCGCAGGAAAGTGTGGCGCGGGCCGCGAGACGGTCAGTCTCATTACCACTCCAACAGGGAGCACATTCCGCGGAAGAATCATGCAGGGCGAAGTGCAGGACGAAAACGCCAGCGTGCTCGGTGGAGTGGCCG
>JBELAC010000172.1:0-10762 GCA_049509215.1 Terriglobales bacterium | reverse complement strand
GCTATGACGGCTCCCGCTTGTTCCCCGCGATTGAACTCGCTGCGGCCGCTTAAATAGAGAGAGGTTCTCCTGCACCTCTCCAGAGAGAAAAAAACTGCTTGACTGGAAAGAGAGAATCTTCGCGCTTCTTCTTGCGAAGGGTGGGTTTTTTCTATTGTCCATGCCTCCACTCGCCCCAACTCACGCCTCCGGAGTACAATCCCCAGTTGCACCAATAGGAGGAACCATTGACTCAGAAGATCATTGAAGTAGTCGGCACTTCTACCGCTAGTTTCGCAAAGGCTGCGGAAGCAGCCGTCAAAGAAGCCGCTAAAACCGTCCGCAACATCAAATGGGCTCATGTCGACTCGTTCGACCTGCTGCTCGACGGCGGCAAAGTCGTCCACTATCGCGCCACTGCCAAGATTTATTTCGACGTCGAGGGCTAAATCGGCAGACGGGTAGATGACATTGAGCGCGGCCCCAGCCGCCGCGCTCAACGTCGAAGCGGGATCTAAGGACTATGCCGGACTCCGCACAAATTCATTGGGTTCGCATATTAGTGGGCGGGTTTCTGGCGGAGCTCTGCGTATTCCTGATTGTCTTTCCCGTGCGCTCCTTATTTGGTCAGCGAGCCTTTCTGGCCTCCATCCTGATTGCCTCGGCGCTGCTGCCATTTCTCTTCGCGATTTGGGTGGGCCGGCACATCGAGTCACGCTTCGTGCTCCACGGAGCGCTTGTCGGTGTCGTCGCGGCGCTCATCTACATGGGTTTGTCATGGCGCGAGCCGGAACCGCTTTTGTACAAGATCGCCCACGGACTCAAGATCGTGGGAGGTATGGCGGGTGGAGCGGTAGTGTCGCGCCGAAGGCGCCAACCGGCGGAGTCGAGTCCCGGAGAAAGGGAGGGGCGGCATAAAGCGGCTTAGCGTTTTTTTCTTTACGATCTCCGCCATCAGCCTGGCCTTTGATTTCTACTCCCGCCGGACGATGACCCGCGATATTGAGCTGGCGTGCGCCACGATTGCTGCTCTAGCCATCCCTTTAGATTCAAGAAAGTCGAGATAGTCCGGCCCTGCCAAGCCGTTTCGTTTGACCGTTTTCCACAGCGCACGATAGAATAGTGGAGTTTGCCTGTACTTGCGGACCCGTTCTGGGCCCGCGCCGCGTTTCCGGTCAGAAGCCGCAGCGCCGGGGTCCCCGGCACGCGGGTTTTGCGTGACGGGGTAGAGCGGGAAAACAGCAAGCACAAACGAATTTCAGCGGAGTTCGTCTCCGCGCAGGCGGACGGAATCGTCCTGCCCTGCGAGAGTTCTGGAGGACTTATGTACGCGGTGATCCGCGCAGGTGGTAAGCAGTATAAGGTCGCCCCCGGAGATGTCATCCGGGTCGAGACAGTCGACGGCGCTAATGGTCCGGTTAAGTTCAACGATGTGCTGGCCGTCTCTGCCGAAGCGGGCAGCGTCGTGCGCCCAGGCTCAGAAGCCCTCGTCACCGGCGAAGTCGTCGAGCAGGGACGCGGTGCCAAGGTCATCGTCTTCCACTACAAGAAAAAGAAGCAATACAAGAAGCTGCGGGGACACCGTCAGGATTACAGCGCCGTCCGCATCACCGAGATCGCCTTCGACGGCCAGTCCTTCAAGGCGCCCGAGCTTCCGAAGAAGGAAAAGAAGGTAAAGAAAGCGCCCGAAGCCCACGAGGAAACTCACGAAGCAAAGGCGTCTGGCAGCAAACCGGCAAAGAAAAAAGCGGCCGCCAAAAAGGCCGCCGCGAAGAAATCGACAACGAAAAAGAAGTAAACGTGGTCAGCTTTGCTGACCACGGATAGCTGACAACTGGGTTTCTGGCAACCAGCCAACGAGAATTGATTTATGGCGCATAAAAAAGGACAAGGAACATCACGAAACGGGCGCGATTCCAACGCCCAGCGGCTTGGCTTCAAGGCCTTCGGCGGACAACTCGTCCCCGGCGGCACCATCATCGTCCGCCAGCGCGGCACGCGCGTGAAGCCTGGCCTCAACGTCGGCCGCGGCAAAGACGACACGCTCTTCGCCAAGATTACCGGCCGCATCAAGTTCCTCGACAAAGGTTCGATGGGCAAATTTGTCATGGTCGAGCCCGAGCCGATCGAAGCCGAATAAGTAAGACGACGACGGGCCTGCCCCCTCGCCTGTCCCTGATTTAGCCACGAGCCTCGCCGTTCGCGTCGAGGCTTTTTCCTTTACGCGAAACGACCAACGACGAGCGACTGATGTTCATTGATGAAGCCACAATCCGAGTCAAAGCCGGGAACGGCGGCAATGGCTGTATGGCCTTCCGCCGCGAAAAATTTATCCCGCGAGGTGGCCCCTCGGGTGGCGATGGCGGCAAGGGCGGCGACGTCTGGATGGAATCCAGCGAACGCCACAACACGCTCGTCCATTTCCGCTTCAATCCCGAATACAAAGCCGAGCGCGGCCGCCACGGCGAAGGCGCAAAGAAAACCGGACGCGACGGCGAAGGTATTGTCCTGAAGGTTCCGGTGGGGACGATCGTCTACGACGAAGAAACTGGTGAGAAGGTTCACGACTTCTCCCGCCCCGACGAACGCGTCGTCATCGCGCGTGGCGGCCGCGGCGGCCGCGGTAATGCCCAGTTCGCCACGTCCACGCACCAGGCTCCCCGCGAACATGAAGAAGGACGCGAAGGCGAAGAACGCACCTTCCGTCTCGAACTCAAACTCCTCGCTGACGTCGGCCTGCTCGGCTATCCGAACGTCGGCAAATCGACGCTCATCTCACGCATCTCCGCCGCGCGCCCCAAAGTTGCCGACTATCCTTTCACGACGCTCGAACCGAACCTCGGCGTTGTCGTAGCCGGCGACAGGAAGCACGAAGTCAGCTTCGTCGTAGCCGACATCCCCGGCCTGATCGAAGGCGCCCACATCGGCGCTGGCCTCGGAATCCAGTTTCTCCGCCACATCGAACGCACCCGTCTTCTCGTTCACCTCGTCGATGTGTCGGACGCAAGCGGGCGGCCCGACGTGGTAAAGGACGTCGAAGTCATCGTCGGAGAACTCAAAAATTTCGGTGCCGGTCTGGAAACAAAGCCCATAATCATGGTCGCCTCCAAGATCGATATCGCGAACCCGGATCGGCTGAAGAAGCTGAAACAGTGGTGCACCCGCAAGAAATTGAAGCTCTACCCAATCTCGGCTGTTACCGGCGAAGGCATCGACAAGCTGAAGTTCGCCATAGCTGCCGAAGTGGAGCGCATGCGGGAAGCAAATGCTGATCTCCTGTTGACCGAAGCCGGAAGCCGCTAGCTCTTAGCAACCACCAAAAATCCCGCTTCGATTGAGATAAACTTCCTCGCTTACTTCGCGATCTGCACCTCCTGTGCAATATGCGGAAGTGCGAATTGCACCTTCACCGTCTTGATCTCATATGGCTTCGTGTGCACCGTTACGACTCCAGCCTTCAAGGGAAGCGCACCGATACCTCGTTCCATTAAATCCGCATCCCGCGCTCTCTGTGCTCCCGGCGGCAACCCTATCTTCACGTCCGTCTCTTTCCCCGCCCATTCGTAGAACCGGAAAATCAGATCATCGTTCTCCTCAGCTTTCTTGACCGCCGTCAGCACGACATTGTCCGCGTCCACTTCGACGAACCCATGCTCCGCCGGCAATGTTCCTTCATGCTTCCCGGTCTGCATCGCCAGCAGTTTGTAATTCAGTTCGTAGCCCTGCCGCATTGTTAGCGCCTCCCGCCATCCACCAGCATGCGGATAAAGCGAGTACGTAAATTCATGATGTCCCTCATCGGCGTGCGGATCAGGCCATTCCGGAGACCTCAGCAGCGACAGCCGCAGCACGTTCCCCTTCGCGTCATATCCATACTTGCAATTGTTCAGCAGGCTAAGCCCATGCTTATCGTCTGAGATGTCAGCCCAGCGCATCGCCGGAACCTCGAACTGCGCCTTCTCTGCAGGAGTATTGCGTGTGGTCGGCCGCTCCACCGACCCATAAGGAATTTCAAATGTCGCTTTCTCGCTGTGTGCACTGACCGGAAACGCCACTTTCAGCAGAATGTGCTTCTCGTGCCACTCCACCTGCATATTGACATCCACGCGCGGACTGGACGCGTAGAGTGTCACATCCTGAACAAAGGTGGAATTCTGAAAATGTTTCTTGATACGAATGACCGCCCGCAGCGGCCCGTTCTCAATCAGCTTGACCTCGTCAGCCTGATCGAGATCCCAATGCTGCTTCTCAAAATCGGCGTCAATGTTCCACGCGTCCCACCGCTTCGGCTTGTCAACAAACGTTTGCAGCAGATTGCCGCAGATCTTGTCTTTCGGTCCGCCCGTGTCCGTTTCCGAGGGAGCCAGCGCTTCCTGTTTGCCGCGCTTGTCGAACAAACTCGTCATGCATCCGGTGCGGGAATCGATCTTCACCCGGACCAACTCATTCTCAAGTGTGTCTCCCGTCGCTTTCAGCGTAGAACGAGTCGCGAGCCCGGCAGTCGCTCCGCGCACAAAGTAAGTCTTGTAGCCAACCGAAGGAACGCTGGCCAGCAGCAAGAAGCGCGCCCGGTGTGTCGGCGGATCGACGCTAAGCAACTGCGATTCCGCGATCTTGCCGGCAGAGTCGGTCACCGAAATATGTTGCGCTGGACCTGGCAGTTGCGCCTCCACTTCCACCATCCCCGTCCGCGTCCATCCGAGCGAATTGAAAACAAGAACCGGCACACCGGCGCCCAGCGCGTTCGCGGTCTGCGTATTGACGTGCGCGGCAATCTCCTTCAGCGAGTTCTCGATCGCTGTACTTCCAGCCAGCCGAACATCCTGCAAGTTCCGCCGCGCATCCAGATAGTTCACACCGATGCCCGATCCTGGCATGATGTCGTGGAAATCATCGAACAGCAGCCGCTTCCACGCGCGATTCATCTCCTCCTGCGGATAGGCCCGTCCATCCAGCATCGCCAGCGACGCGAATTTCTCCGCGTTCAGCATCACCTCTTCACTGCGCCGAATTCGCTGCTTGGTCTCGGCCTGCGTCGTGAACACGCCCCGGTGATATTGAAAATAAAGTTCTCCATTCCAGGTCGGCACATTCAGCACAGGCAGTTTTTTGTCGAGTTCATGAAAGAAAGCCGTTGCGGTCCCCATTTCAAACCGCGGATATACAACGGCAGGCCCCATCAACTCCTGCGCGCTATCCAGCATCATTCGAGTCGGGCCGCCGCCATGATCGCCCACCCCGTAAAGATGCATCATCTCCGGCGTGTCACTCACCTTCGGCCCGTAAATCGACGGCGCCCACACCGACAAATCTTTCCCTATCCCCGGCCCTTCGATCCCGCCCGCATAATCGCGCGGGAAATAAGTCAGCAGCCTGCTTCCATCCGGTGCCTGCCACCAGAACAGCTTGTATGGGAACGTCGTGAATTCGTGAGCCCACAGCAACTTTTGCGTCACGAAATAATTCATTCCCGACTTGCTGTAAATCTGCGGCAGTTGCGCGTTATACCCGAACGAATCCGGATTCCACCCGATCTTTACATCCACGCCAAACCGGCTCTGAAAATATCCCTTGCCCACCAGAATCTGCCGCGTCAGCGATTCCCCGTCCGGCATGTTTAAGTCCGGTTCGACCCACATCCCGCCAATCACTTCCCAACGCCCCTCGCGAACGCGCTCCGTGATCTGCTGGAACATGCCCGGATATTTTTCTTCGATCCACTCATACGTCCGCGCCGACGACATCGTGAATGTGAAATCCGGATACTCCCGCATCAAATCGAGCACGCTTTGGAACGTATTGCGTACCACCTCAACCGTTTCAGTCCACGGCCAGAGCCACGCCATGTCGATATGCGAATTCCCAACCGCGTGAATCTTGAATTGCTGCAGCCAGGGCTTGAGCACCGCCAGTTTCTCCTGCGCATTATTCAAAGAGCGGTCAAACCCCGCCTGATCACCGCGCTCCAGCGGAGCAAAATCAATCGCCGCAACCGCCGCCGCAAATTGCTGTTGCCGCTCCGCCTTCCCGTCCTCATAAGCGCCGATCACAGGCAGCGCCGATAACATCTCCATGCGCAGCAGCGCAGGATCCGGCCGGTTCGCCGCAGGTCGAATCACCAGTTCACTCTCAGATATCCCGGTCTTCGCATTCGAGCAGTTAATGCGCACTGCCACCAGAAATTTCTGTCCCGGCTGCGCGTTGGGTGTCAGCGGGATCGGTTCCTCCATATCTTCGTCGCCACGATAGACAATCCCGCCGTTCGAAAAGACCGTCATCATCAACGCGTCATCGCTGCGGATTACCAGATTCAGGTCGATGCGCGCTCCCTGCGTCGCATAGCCGTTGATCTTCTCAGGAATCTCGATCCACCGCCGCACCACGCGCGGCCCCGTCTCCCAGTCATCGCGCACTTTCACGATCTGCCAGTCCGCATCGTTCAGCGTGGCGTCTTCCGGATGCGGCACATCGGCATGAAAATGCCACTCTGGCAATGGAGTCGTAACCAGCGACTGAAGACGGTCCAGCGCTGGCTGGTAGGGATCAGCAGGCGAATTTCCTTGGGGGGGCTGCGCAAAAACGGCGACTATAAGACAGAAATGCAAAAAGAACAGCACCGCTACGTGTCTCTTCATAACGGACATCATACTGCGCGATGAGGCCCCGTGGGCGGGGGGCTTCGCATCCCCATCACGACGATAGATCGCGGGCTATCGGTGACGACTCTTGAGAGCGCCCTAGGGTGACGGGTTCTTCTGAATCGCCTCTTCAATCCTCTTCAACACCGTGTCCTTGCCCAGGACCTGGAGTGTCTCGAAAAGCGGCGGAGCGTTCTTGCGCCCGCAAACAGCTACCCGCACAGGTTGGAACATCTGGCCAGCCTTTAGTCCCAACTCGCCAGCTGCGGCACGCAAGGCTTGATCCAGCGGATCGTGCTTGAATTCGGTTTGTGCAAGCACTTCGTGCGCTCGGGTCAGAACTTTCAGCGCCATCGCCGCGTCGCCCTTTTGCGGGATCAGTTCCGCCGTGTCATAGGGCGGCAAACGGTCCACAAAGAAGAAGTCAGCGGCCGTGAGTACATCGCGCAGCAACTTGATGCGCTCGCGGATCAGCGGCGTAATCGCCAGCATCTTTTCCGGCTTGACCTGGAATCCGGCTTCCCGCACAATCGGCAGCAACCGCGCGCTGAGATCTTCGACCGGAAGCGCTCGAATATGTTCGGCATTCAGCCACACCGCTTTCGGATCGAACATCTCTTCGGACGTAGCCGCCGGTTCCTTGAAATTGACGACGGCGTTGGCGCGATTGATTCCCTCGAGAGAAAACGCCTCCGTCAATTCCGCAATTGTCATGTGTTCGCGGTCGTTCTTCGGCGACCAACCCAGCAAACAGAGAAAATTAATAAAGGCCGCAGAGAGAAATCCCGCGTCGCGATATGTGGTGACACTGACCACCGGCCCGTGACGGCGCTTTGAAAGCTTCGATCCGTCAGGCGCAACCAGCAGCGGCAGATGGGCAAACTGCGGTGCACCGCTGCCGGCAGCTTCGAAGATCAACACGTGCTTGTACGTATTGGACAGATGGTCCTGGCCACGAATGATGTGGCTGATTTTCAGATCGATATCGTCGGCGCACGATGCCAGGTGATACGTCGGCATGCCATCGCTCCGCAACAAAGCAAAATCCTCAATATCGTCCGCCGCTTTAGCCTGGTGCCCGTAAACGGCGTCGGTAAAACGAATTTGTTCTCCGGAACCACGCGGCACGCGAAAACGCAGAGCGAAAGTCTCACCAGCAGAGGCCCGGCGGTTGCTTTCCTCCCGGGACAGCTCGCGCATGCCGGGGTTGAAGAGCCAGGTTTGATTGGCGCCGGACTTTTCGCTGTCCCCGGTGTGAGCGGGGGTGAAGTCGCGATAGGCCAGTTCTTTTTGAAAGATGGCCTCGGCCACTTGGCGGTGGAGCGCCACCCGTTCAGACTGCTTGTACTCTTCATCCCAGCCCAGATCGAGCCAGCGCAGGCCGTCGAAAATCGAATTCACGCTGGCGTCGGTGTTGCGCTCCACGTCCGTGTCGTCGAGCCGGAGAACCATCGTTCCCCCGTTGTGGCGGGCGTAGAGCCAGTTAAAAATAAACGTGCGGGCGCTGCCGACGTGCAGAAAACCGGTAGGAGAGGGGGCGAATCGAACACGAAGCATAACGTTTGAGTATATAGGTTTTGGGCATCCGGCTCGCGGGCCGCGAGATGCCGCCCTAGCGCGGGCGTCAGGTTACTTAGGTATTACCAAGGTAACTCCAGCCCCGAAGAACGCGCTGGCAGCTCAGCATCTTATAAGAAGATACTGTTAAACAAGCGTTCCCAGGGCAGAAGCTGCCAGAAGACACATGTTGTTTTGGTCTGTCTGGCATGTCACGATAGATGATCTGGCGGCTCCATCCGGGGCGTGATAATCAAGGTTTTGAGAACCGATGAATAGCGTGGTCACAGGTCTGGTGCTTCGCCCCGGCGCCGTAGCGCTTTTGGTGCTGCTTGTGTTCACCTACCTGTACGAGCAAAACCGCCACAGCTATTTTCGCGCCTGGCAACTGGCTTGGGCCGCATATTCGTTGCACTACGTCGTCGAGGCCTTGATCTACTTTGAAGGCCCATCCGCCGTACTGTTCTTCATCAGCTCACTAACGCTTGTCGGGATGGCGATTTGCATCTTCGTCTCGACCCGCCTCATGAAGGAATCGTTTCAGTTGCAGTGGTATGACGTGGCGATCAGCGTGGCCGGGATATTTCTAGCCTATGTAGGACTGCGAGCACACATGTCGGCCGGCATCTTCAGTGAGAACGCTGCGCCCGTGCCGGTCTATCTCCGTCTGGAAACCGGCCTGGCGGCCATGCTGCTGTATGCCTCATTCCATTACTACCGCTATGCGTTCCGCCGGAACTCGGTTGCGTTCCGCGCGCTCGCCTTCTCGCTCGCTTTATGGGCAGCATTGATGGGCGCGGGCCAGTTCCGCCAGACCTTCCTCGAAACTGTCGGGCGGCTCGGTGGCTTCCTGGGTCCAATCCCGCAAATGTTGCTGGCCATCGCGATGGTGATGGTGCTGTTTGAAAACGAGCGCAATGCGGTGCAGGAAAATGCTCTGGCATTCTCGACGCTGGGCATCGATCCGCGCCGGTTGCTCGTGTCGGCCGACCTTGTTCCCAGTTTGCAGGCATTCGTGGACCGGTTGGTGGCGCCGCTCGTTTCGCGGCGCGCGGCCGTTCTTATTTCCGAACAATGGCGCGCCACTATTCCCCCGGTCCAAAAGGGCTTTTCTTCGGGCTTCCTGGAGAAGATGCAGAAAACCCAGGCCGGCGATTACATCTGCGAACTTGCGTACCGGCGCGGAGGCGTCGTCACGTTCCGCAATCTCGCCGAACTGGAAGAACCTTTGCCCGCACTCTCGACTGGCAGGTTTGAAGCCTTCCGGCAAGCGCTGGGTTCTGAGGGCATCAAAGACCTGATGGCCGTTAGCCTCCAGACTCGCGAGCACAATTTCGGCGTGATTTTGTTTCCGCACGCGGAACGGCGGATGTTCGGCTCGTCCAATCTTCGTCTGCTGATTGGTCTGGCCCTTCAGATCGCCCTGACGCTCGAAAATTACGTCGTTATGCACGAAGCGCAGCGCAGGACCAAGGAGTATGAGCTGCTCACCGAAATCGGACAGGCCATCAGCTCTCACCTCAACCAGGATGAAGTTTTGCGCACCGTACAGGAGGAACTGGGCCAGATTTTTGACACGAGTACTTTCTACATTGCCTTTCAGGAAGAAGACGAAATTCAATTTGAGCTGGAGCTCGAAGATGGGAACGTCCTCTCCAAGCGCTCCCGCAAAGTCAGAAACGGATTGACGGAACACATCCTCAGAACGGGGCAGCCGTTGCTGATTCCGTGCGATCTGGAAAAGACCCGCGCGAAACTAGGTCTCGATTTCGTTCCTCCCCGGCCGGCGCGATCGTTCTGTGCAGTGCCGATTTTCTTGGGCGGCAAACCTGCAGGCGTGATGGCGGCGCTCAGCACCGAGCGCGAATTTCAGTTCCAGGAACGAGATCTCGAGCTCATGCAGACCGCGGCCGGCCAACTTGGTGTGGCCATCGAGAACGCTCGTCTGTTCACCGAAGAGCAGAGACGCGCCCGCCACCTGGCGTTCCTGAATACGATTTCGAAGATGGCAATCTCCAGCCAAGACGCCGAGCAGATGATGGCCGATATCGTGCGCGAGATTCAGAAAAACTTCCACTACGACCACATCGGCATCGGCATCCTCGACTACGCCACGAAAGATATCGAGATCAAGGCCGAAGCCGGATCCACATCGCAGGCGTTGGGCCGCCGGATCGCAGTAGGAACTGGCGTGCTTGGCAAAGTTGCTCGCACCGGCGTAAGCGCCCTCGTACAAAACGCTGGGCCCGGCCAACTAGCGGGCGTTTTGCCGGAGTCGCGCGCCGTTCTCTGCCTGCCCATCACCTACGGAGAATCTTTGCTGGGCGTGCTCAATGTAGAGAGCCGTGACGAAAACGCATTTGCTCCTCAGGACGTGTTGATCCTGAATACGCTCGCGGATCTGCTGGCGACGGCGTTGCACAATTCTTTCGTTTTCCAGCGTCTGCAGCAGCAGTCGATCACCGACGGCTTGACCGGAATCAAGACCCGCCGCTTCTTCTGGGAAGCGCTTAGCTCCGAGTGGAAGCGCGCGTCGCGCTCCGGCCGTCCCTTCTCGGTCGTGCTGATCGACCTGGACAAGTTCAAGG
>JBELAC010000171.1:0-10784 GCA_049509215.1 Terriglobales bacterium | reverse complement strand
CTCCCACCGCCCGGACGCGAACCGGGCGGTGGCCTTTTGTGCGAGTTTCAGGTCGCAGTTCTCAATCAATCAACGCTCATGCATACACGCCGGTTTTCCGCAAACTCACTGCTAAACCTTTGGATTCTTGCGGTCTACATCAGCAGCAACGGCGTTCCCCATTACGTAAGTTTATATCTAAACGTGCAAAGGCTTTCTTGGCCTTCCGGTGCCTGCTATTACTTAATTTTGTGTGTTTGTTCCCGTACGTTGCGCTTAGGACTTTACAGAGGAGTTTGGTCAAGAAGTGACAAGCCGGCCGCAATCCTGGAAGGAGATGAGCGCCGCTCCACGCGCGTTCATCGGGGTCGTCGTGCTGTGCGGCATGAGTGTGCTCACCTATACGCTCTTGCACGGCCGAACCCAGAACGCCGTCAAATTCTTCTGTTACATGGTGATAGCGCTGGCAGCTTCCCGCCTCAAGGTGAATCTGCCCAGCATTACTGGAACCATGTCAGTGAATTTCCTGTTCGTGCTGCTGGGCGTAATCGAGTTGAGCCTATCGGAAACGATGGCCATCGGTTGCGCGGCGGTGGTTGTGCAGTGTCTTGGCTATGAACGTCCCGTTCCGTTGCAGGTCGTATTTAATGTGTGCTCGACCGCCGCGGCCATTGCTGCCACGTTCTTTACGTATCGTTATTCGCTGATTCACACAGCGGTCCATAATCCGGCCACTTTACTTTTTCTGGCGGCCTGCGTTTACTTCGTTTCGAATACTCTGCCGGTGGCGGCCATCATTTCGCTCACCGAGCGGCGTTCCCTGCGCAAAATCTGGTCGGATTGCTACTTCTGGAGTTTCCCGTACTATCTGGTCGGCGCCGGCGTGGTTGGCATGATGAGTTGGCTCCGACACTTTGCCGACTGGCAGACCTCACTGTTGACTCTTCCCGTCGTTTACCTGATTTACCGGTCTTACCGTTTGTACCTCGGCAAGCTCGAGGACGAAAAGCACCACGTGGAAGAGATGGCCAACTTGCACATGCGCACGATCGAAGCGCTTGCTCTCGCCATCGAAGCAAAGGATCAGACCACCCACGATCACCTGCAACGAGTCCGCGTTTACGCCCTCGAAGTTGCCAAAGACCTTAACATCGACCCGGACGGCATGGCGGCCCTGCAGGCTGCAGCGTTGCTGCACGACATCGGGAAGCTCGCCATTCCAGAGCACATCGTCTCGAAACCCGGCCGACTGACGCCGGAAGAATTCGAGAAGATGAAAATTCACCCCCGCGTCGGCGCGGAAATCCTGGAACGGGTCAAGTTCCCATACCCGGTAGTGCCTATCGTACGGGCGCATCACGAGAAGTTCGACGGGTCCGGCTATCCATTTGGTCTGCGCGGCGACGACATCCCAATCGGCGCGCGCATCCTGGCTGCGGTTGATTTTCTGGATGCCCTCACCTCCGACCGCCAGTATCGGCGAGCCCTTCCTCTGGATGAGGCAATGGCACAACTTTCGCGGGAGTCGGGAAAATCGTTTGATCCACAGGTCGTGAAGGTGCTCGAGCGGCGATACGTCGAACTTGAGAAACTGGTCCACGCGCGCACAAATAGGGTCGAAAAACCGAAGGTGTCGGCCGAACCGGAGGACGCGATTGTTGAAGCGCCTCCAAACCGGGCGATCGAACCGGCCGCGGGATTTGCCAAGCAAGGCAAAGCTCAGTCCGAGGACCGCAGTTTCCTGACTTCAATCGCAGCCGCCCGGCAAGAGGCCCAGACCCTGTTCGAACTCAGCCAGAATCTGGGTGCCTCGCTGAGCCTCGGTGAAACGCTTTCTGTTTTCGCTGTGAAGCTTCGCCACGCGATGACCTACGACGCGATCGCCATCTACGTGCGGCATGGAGATGAACTTGTACCGGAGTACGTAAACGGCGACAACTTCCGTTTATTCGCCTCGTTGCGCATTCCCATGGGCCAGGGCCTTTCCGGATGGGTTGCTCAGAATCTCAAGCCCATTCTGAACGGCAACCCGTCCGTCGAGCCTGGTTATTTGAACGATTCTTCGAAGTACAGCACGCTGACCTCTGCGCTGGCGGTTCCCTTGGAGGGCCTGCAAGGTGTCGTCGGAGTGGTCGCTCTTTACCACGCGGAGAAAGACTTCTTCACTTCCGATCAGCTGCGCATTTTACTGGCGGTGAGTTCCAAGATGGCCCTCGCCATCGAAAACGCTCTCAAGTATGAGCAGGCGGAGACTTTCGCGGTCACCGATTACCTCACAGGCCTCCCCAACGCTCGATCGCTGTTCTTGCAGCTGGATCGGGAGATGGCCCGATGCAAGCGCGATAACACTTCCTTGTCCGTCATGGTTAGTGACATGGACGGCTTCAAGCAGATCAACGATCGTTTCGGACACCTCGAAGGCAACCGCGTCCTGCAGCTTTTCGCACACTCCCTCAAGGAAACCAGCCGCGAATACGACTATGTCGCGCGTATGGGCGGCGACGAATTTGTCGTGATCGCTCCCGGCATCACTGCGGAAGCAGCAGCGCGCAAAGCTGAACAGATGCGTGAACTCGCTCAACGGGCGGGCCGAGAGGTCTGCAACGAGGACATTCTGTCGTTAAGCGTTGGCAGGGCCATTTATCCCGAAGATGGGCTGGATGCCGAAAAACTTCTTTCCATAGCCGACAAGCGGATGTATCTCCAGAAACAGACCCAGCCTTCTCGCAGCAACCGCCGGCTCTATCCGCGCGTTCGCGGCCGGATTACCACGGAAATCGTGCTTGAGGGCCAGGAACGTGTTGTTCTTGGCATTATCACGAACTTGAGTATGGGCGGCTGTTATATCGAGAGCGGCTCTATGCTGCTTTCCGGCTCCCGGCTAAAGCTGACTTTCTCCTTTGAGCAAATTACCGTTGCGATCCAGAGCGAAGTCATGCGCATGGACATGGGTATTGGAGCCGCTGTCAAGTTCAATGAGACGACGCACGAGATTCGCACGGCTCTGCAACGCATTCTGGAAAAGTTATCCAACGCCGAGGCGGCTGTCGATCGTAAGCGCAGCCAGAGTGCATCCGCCGCCATCCTGTAGCTGGAAACACCTTCCGCGAATCCCGTCCTAAGCCAGAGCAGGCATCGGACGAATCTGGATCAGCGGCACCGGATTCCCTGAAAAACCGCGCGGCTTGGATAGACCCTGCTGCAGCATATTCGCAGTCGGCACTCCGGTCCGGTAGAACGATTTCTCGCAATCCGCCGTGGAAGGACCGCGCATACTTCCCTCCACATACGCCAAGCCCGGACAACGCGTACAACTGCTGACGTGCGAGCATGACGAGCACGTCGTCAGATCCTTGGCTTGGATTGCCCGCACCTCGTTCATTTGCGGCGACAGATTCCAGATATCCAGAAACTTCTGCTGGCGAACATTCCCGGTGGGCAGCGGAAACTGCACGCACGGGAAAACATCCCCATAGGGCGAGATGTAACAGAAGGAATGCCCAGCACTGCACGAATAACCCTCCAGGTCTTCCGCCGTGGGTGGAGGCGGAGGCGCGCAGAACTCTTCCTGATTGGGCACCAGCGCGGGGTTTTCGAAAACGCCCTTCAGCTCTTCTCCCGGTATGCGGAGCGCGAGGACCGAAGTGTCGCCGTCCATCATGGGAGTAATCGTGGGGTCGAGCGTGTAGTGAACTCCAAGTTCAGCGGCCAGTTTCTGCACTCCATCCTGATCAGAAAGGTTCGGCGTCATCAGCACATTGGCGATGGTGACGCGCAATCCCTGGTCGCGCAAGAAGCGTATCGCCTTAATCGTGCGTTCGAAAGAATGGGGCAGTTTGGTGATCGCGTCATGGATTTCCGGCCGGTGCGAATAAACGCTGATTTGGACTGTATCCACCGCGAGTTCTCGAATGCGCTGCGCTTCCGCTTCCCCGATCATGACGCCATTGGTCTTAATCTTCACCACGAAAAGCAGCCGCCGCGCGTACTCGACAAGTTCGAGAAAGTCGCGGCGCATGAACACCTCGCCGCCGCTGAAGGTCAGAAAAAAAACGCCCGCTTCCGCCAGTTGCTCGAGCACGCCTTTGATCTCGGCAGTGGTCATTTCGCCATGATCGTCATGATCGAGGTAGCAATGCACGCAGCGTTCGTTGCAGCGATACGTGACATCCAGGTGGATGGCGAGAGGGACGCCCAGGTTAAACGCTCTCTGCCCCATTTCTGCCATCAAAGTCATCGGGCGGACTCCTCGGCAAACGGATGATCCGATACCAGCAGGATTCCGTGGCTTGAAAGCTCAGTTACAAACCGGTCGGCATCGGCCTGCGCTTCCTCGGCATTGATGTCGAATTGCTCGCAGATACGAGCGCGAACGATTTCGCGCAGCGGCGTGCGGCCGTCCGCTGCCTGCCAGATCGCTGTCCCTACCTCATTGAGCGTGAAGAACGTCGAATCCATTGAGTTCATCACCATCATCTCGCCGGCCAGCATGCGCGCGGCGATCCCGGAACTGCGGGCAATGTACGTCTCAGACATTCGCGGGCTCCCCCACAAAGTGGCGAACTTCTTCCCACACGTTGCCATCAGGATAGAACGTCAGGCGGCGGATGGGAACCCTCGCAACAAAATCACAGGCGGTCGCGAGCAACCTCTCAACCAGAGCCGCGTCCTCGGCGAAGAACAAAATATTCCGCATCAGCCGGCGCATCGCCTCCGTGGACGACAACTCCTCGATGCGGGTTTCTGGACCTTTCTCCAGGAAAAACAAACCCGCAATTGCGGCCTTGCAGTTTTCGCCGGCCTTGGCAAGTTCTCCGGCAAAAGGCGTGCCGAAGGCGCAATATGAATCCGCAATAGCCGGGCGGACGTAAGAAATCTCGTCCGTAAGCAGCGTGACATTCGCAGGCGCCAGGCGCGTCATCGTGGTCTTTCCGGCTCCGGAAACGCCCGAAAAGAGGCAGGCCCGGCCCTCACAGATTGCGCTGGCCGCATGCAACAGAAAGCCCCCGCGCTCGGCGAGAATCAGGCTGTGCAGGACGCGCAATACGGAATCGAGGGAATAAGGATTCGCGTTCTGACGGACCCGGCCGGTTCCTGTTCGCGGATCCCATCGAGCCAGAAAATCTCCCCGATGCAACAGCCATTCGGCACCGTCCCGGCTCACGTGCGCGTCATCGTCCGACGGCGAGCCGCCTTCGACGATATCGAATTGAAGCGCAAACTCCGGTTGCCGCGCGCTCAGGAAGCCCTCATACCGCGCGCACAGCAGATCGAAAAAAAGATCGTGGGTGGTGGACAAAGAAATCGGGATCCCGCCGATCTCCACGCAGGCCGTTCTCTCGGACGCGGACATCACGAGGCACCCCGGCCGGCTGTTCCGAGTTTCATTTCAGCATCGGCGAGCCTTCGCGCCTCGCGTGCGTTCCGTTTGCGGGAGTGAAGCTCAAGCGCCAGGCGACGTACTGGTCCGCAGTAACAGCACAATTGGCCGATTGCCCACCAGCAGGGACGCAGCGGGAATAGTGACTGGGCTCCCTTGCTGTTGCCGATCCGCTTTTCGCCGCGACCCGCATAACCTGCCAACCGCCCAAGCAATGCTTCCTTTGGAAATCCAGGGTCGGGAGCAGGCATGGAATCGCCTCGCAAGCGGAACCCTTCCGGGTGCAAGCGGGCCACGAAGCGATGGAGAAAGAATCGGCCATCGCGCAGCGCCAACACGATTTCGCCCGGGCGCACATCCTCAACCCGGCACTTTGAGATTTCGACCACATCCCCCGGCCAAAGCGTTGGCAACATGCTTTCGCCGCGCACCTGCAGCTGCAAGCGCCCGCTTTCGCGCAAGCTCTGTGCCGCCAGCGCTAAAACCTCAGCCTCCCAGTCCTGGGAGGAATTATTCAGCGCGCTGTTCAATGTTATGAGGTCTTTCGCGCAGAATTGCATATCGCAGAAGTACCAGCGATCTTGCCGCAAGCCAGAGCAGACGTCTCGAACACTCGCTCGCAGCGGAATGCAGGCTTTTGATAAGGCTTCTTGCCTTCCACGCCCTTGGCAATTCGCTTTTGCTTGTCGTGAGAGGTCGGGTTCTCCATCATAGTCGGTCGAGCCTTCGAGGTTCGGCTCATCCCCCAATTTTTTGAAAAGTGTAAGCGCAGTGTACTACACGGCTTTCCCGGTGCCAATATCCGTTAGTCTTCGCTCGCCAGGCAGTTTGAATTTGTTCGGAAATTGTAACAAGCGCTGGAGCCGCTCCCATTTAATAGAACGATAGGGTCCCACTTTGGCGGGCGCGCCGCAAACTCAGTGACAATCCAGCCAGAGCGATCGGTAGCAGAACCAACCCGAACATGGCCAGAGGTAAGACGGTGGGTCCCATCGCGCCCATCGATTTTCCATCCAGCAGCGCCCCGCGCATTCCCTCAATGGCGTATGCAAACGGGATCGCCCGGGCCAGAATTCCAAGCGGCTGCGGCAAACTGTGAAGCGGAAACGTGGCTCCGCTCAAAAGCCATAGTCCTGAGCCAAGCAGCCACAACAAGGCCGCGCCCTTTTGAAACATGATCTGAACGGTAGCCGCGAAAATTCCCACCGCCAACGCGACTACCAGCGAAAGAAGCAGAACCACCAGGCAGCTCAAGTAATTGGGATGGATCGCCGCCCGGAAAACGGCCACACCAGCGAAAATATAGACCAGCAGGTTCGTCAGGCTTCCGGCAAACGCAGAAATCGCACTCAGGATAATAATCTCCGCGGGAGCCGTCGACGTCGTCATGAGCACTTCGAGCGTACCCGTCTGCTGAGCGTCCTGCACAGCACTCAGAAATGCCTGGGCACTCATCACAAAAAACGTGTAAAGACCTGTGCCCACCAGCAGGAAGGGAAAATACGCGACGCCATCCGGACGAAAACCTGGTCCAATGGCCCGTGAAAGATAATAAAAAGCCGTCAGTTCCGTGAAGACTCCCACCAGCGTCACTACAAAACCGCTGCGATGGCGAATCGCGGTCAGAACGTCGCGCCGCAGGATCGCGTAAAGCTTGTCGAGAGTCGAGTTCACGTCACGGCTCCTGCGCGGTGAATGAGGTCTGCTTCTTGCGCCTCGCCGACGACAGGTTCGCCGGTCAGCCGAAAGTAAAGCGCCCGCAACTTTTCAGCACTTTCACCGTCCGCGATTACTCGATCCGTGAGCAGTTTTCCGCGATGCAGCAGCAAGACTCGGTTCGCCACCGCTGCCGCTTCGGCGAAGTTGTGCGTGGCCAGAAAAATCGTGGCGTTCTGCCGGGCTAAGGCGCCAATCGTCGCCCAAGACTGCGCGGTGGCCGCCGCATCGAGGCTGCGCGTCGGCTCATCCAGCAAAAGCACCCTCGGCCGCTTGACCAGTGCGCGCGCCAGCCCCAATCGCTGATACATGCCGCTCGAAAATTTCATGACAAGCGTGTCAGCCTGTTCTTCCAATCCGGTTTCGCGCAGCACTTCTTCGATTCGGCCGTGGCGCTCGCCGCGCGGAACCTCATCAAGCGCGGCAAAGAACTCGAGATTTTCGCGCGAGGAAAGTCGAGGAAAGAACGAGCGCTCCGTGGCCACCGCGATACCCACCTGCCGCCGGACCATGCTCGGATCGTGCCGGGCGTCGAATCCACCCGCCCGCACCGAGCCCGCATCAGGCAGCAACATGGTCGAGATCAGTTTGAGAGTGGTCGTCTTTCCGCTGCCATTCGGTCCCAGCAATGCCACCACTTCTGCATTCGCTACCGAAAAAGAAACGTCATGCAGCGCGAGTGTTTCGCCCGTACGCTCTCGTCCCACCCAGTTGAAAAGCGCCGGACGGTGGCGGAATACCTTGCTGACGGATTCGAATACAACCTGATCCATAAATTGCGGCCGGCTGCGAAAATGGTGCGCACGGAAGCCATGCTTCCTGAGACACTGTGCTCTGGAGATTCGTATTATAGTTCGCATCCGAGGCGGATTTTTCAATTCGCGGCCATGACCGAAACCTCGCTCTTATCGTGCGCCCCGACCACTCTGAACCAAGGGAGTGGGTTTGACCTTTTATGCGCCTGCGCGACCGCGAATCCCGCCCCGGAACAGATTGCCCGCATCGTCAACCAAGACTGGCATGTCCCTGAATTTGACTGGCAAGAATTTCTCCAACTGGCCGAGCATCACGGCGTTCTCGCGCTCCTCGCGCGTAACCTCACCACCTATGCCCGCGACCTTCCTCCGGAGATCGTGCAGTCGCTGCAGTCCGCTTATGCCGCCAACCTTCGCCGCAACATGTGGTTCGCTGCAGAGCTGTTGCGGATTACACAGCACTTTGATCAAAAGAGATTGCGCGCCCTTCCCTACAAAGGCCCGGTGCTGGCACAGTCCGCTTATGGCGACCTCGGCCTCCGCAGTTTCTTCGATCTCGACCTGCTGATTTCTCCGGCTGATTTTGCTCCCGCCAAACAGGTCCTCGCCGAACTCGGTTACCACCCCTCACAGGAGCTTCTTCCGGCAGTCGAGCGGCTCTGGCTGCGCACGGGCTACGAGCGCTCGTTTGATGGCGCAGCTGGGAAACACATGGTCGAATTGCAATGGAACCTGCTTCCCTACTTCTACGCGATTGATCAGGGACCCGCCGATTTCCGATTTGAAGGGTTGTGGGCTCGCTCCAGCCGCATTGCACTTGGTGCAGTGGAATCAGGAGCCGATAGCAAAGCCGATATCCCGTGTCTCTCGCCCGAAGATTCCTTGCTGGTCCTTTGCATCCATGCCGCCAAGCATCTTTGGACCCGTCTGATCTGGATTGCCGATATCGCCCAAACCCTACGCACGCCGGGGATCGACCTGGACTCGGTCGTACATCGCGCTCGAACCCTCGGAGTCGCCCGAATCGCAGGGGTCAGTTTCTGGCTCGCGGAACACCTGCTCGGCGCGTCCATTCCAACGGCCGCACACGCGTTGGCAAGTAGCGACTCGGCGGTTCCCGTATTAGGGAAAGAATGTTCCGCGCGGCTGGCCGCCGCTGCGACCTACGATTTTGACTCCACCCAATATTTCCGCCAGTTTCTGAAATTGCGCGAGCGCCCCAGCGACCGGCGACGATACCTCTGGCGCCTCCTCTCGACCCCAGGTCCGGGAGAAGTGGCTGCCATCGAGCTTCCATCAGCTTTGTTTCCGCTCTACCGCGTAGTGCGTGTGGGGCGTCTGCTCAAGAAACTGGCCTAACTTCAAGAAACCAGCCTGACTTCCCCCGTTTCTCAATGTTGAAATACTTTGTGTCCCCGTAGACTGAGACCTCCAGCCAGGACAGGCTTTAGCCATAAACACGAATGCGGGAGCATACCGCGCTCCCGCATCCGCGATTCACCGTTACCGATTGCCCGCTTCTATTGCCCGCCGCCCGAAGCAGCTTCAGCCTTGACCTGCTGCTCGGTTTCGTCGGCTTGCGCCTGTTGATCGGCCAGTTCCTTGGAAGCGTTCTCGTCCGGTTGCGGAGCCGGCACGCTGGAAGCTACCGTGCTCGCATCCGGAGCCTTCGGCATTCCATTCGTACCCTGCTTCGCCGCCAGTTCCTTCAGGCCGTTGTTGAGCTGCTCCTCGAAGTGATTGTGCATCTCCTGCAAGTCGTCGACCGTCACCGCCACCTGAGCACCCGCGGCGCAATCGTTCTTCTTGCTGGCAGAAACACTGGCCGTCACGTGCTGGGTGCCGTCCGGAGTATCCGAGAGCCGGGTGATGACGTCACCGCCGGTGAGTTCACATTCTTGTCCGTTACTCACCACCGTAATGGCGTTATCGACCACGAAAGTCCGCCGTGCCGGATCAAGCGCTGGCGGCGCTTCGCCATTCGCTGGCGCCGGACCACTCTGCGCATCTCCACCGTTCTGTTGCCCAGCCTGCTGCTGTTGCTGAGCCAGTTGCGCCTGCACCTCTTCCTGGATCGCCTGCTTCACTTCCGGAGTCAGCGTCACCTGCGCATTCGCCGGTTGACCGCCCCCATTGTCAGCATATCCCCCTCCGCCACCGCCGCCTCCAGCACTGGCAGCCAGGTCAGACTGAGCCGCGTAAGCAGATTGCAATTGCGCAGCGATCAGATAATCCGTGAGCCAGAATGCTGCCGATGGATACACGGGATAAGGATTCCACCATCCGCCGTAGTAGCCCCACCACGGCGATCCTGACCATCCCCAGTAGCCAGGGCCTATGCCCCAGGCCAATGCCACGCCCCAGGGATGGATTCCCCATCCATAGAAGCCTGGGTGATACCAGAATCCGGGATACCAGCCGTAGTAAGGACGGCCGCCCCAGAAGTAGCCGCGATAAAGCCCGACGTGGTAACCGCCGCCCCCGAAGTACGTACGGGAATAGAACTGATGGCCGCCATATGTCCCATACGAATGCTGCACATATCCGCCATGGCCGTAGTTCACCACGCGCGCTCCGTTATGCATGCCTACGATCGTGCGCCCGCCATGCAGGTTGTTCGAGATGTGCATTCCGCCGCGGTTGATCGAGCGAATCTGTCCATTCGGACGTATGCTCGCCGATCCGCCGCCCTTCAGAGCGACCGTGCGCCCGGGAGCGCGATTCCCTGCTCCGGCGCGATTCCCCGCCATGCCGCCACGGTTCCCGCCAACATTCCCGCGATTCCCGCCGACGCTTCCACGGTTGCCGCCAACATTCCCGCCGCGATTGCCGCCTGCTTCGCCGCGGTTTCCTCCGACGCTACCTCCGCGTGCGGCGCCGCCGGCCTCTCCACGATTACCTCCGGGAGTTCCCGCGTGACTGCCACCTGTGCTCCCAGCATGTCCTACGCTGCC
>JBELAC010000170.1:0-10805 GCA_049509215.1 Terriglobales bacterium | reverse complement strand
GACGTTGAATGCTCCAACGCCGTAGCCACCTTTGGCCGCTTCGTCCAGCAGTTGCCTCATCGAAACTAATGGCATGATTGCTTCTCCTGTCGAATGAAATCGAGGTCTTGGATATCGATGTTCCCAATTTCAGTGTAAAGTGCTTCGAGCCCGCGTCTGGTGACGTACATCACACGATGGCGTATCATTTTCCAAAGATGCGTCCGGATGGGCGAATCATTTCCTTTGCTGTACTGGATTTTTAAACATACCAACTAGCGATGGGAGGTTTTATGAAGCTGACCCCCGGCAAACTGGCCGGTCTGAAAGCAGTATCGAATGCGCATGGAGTCATCGCCGCCGCCGCCATGGACCAGCGCGGCTCTCTGCAGAAGTCTCTCGCGAAAGAAAAAGGCTCTTCGGTTTCCGACGCGATGATGGAAGAGTTCAAAACGCTCGTCACTGAGGTTCTCACGCCGCACGCCAGCGCGATTCTTCTCGACCCCGAGTGGGGACTGCCTGCTTCCAGGAAGCGCGCCAAGAATGCCGGCCTGCTGCTGGCCTACGAAAAGACCGGCTATGACAAGACCGGTCCCGGCCGCCTGCCCGACCTGCTCGACCACTGGTCCGCCCGCCGTTTGAAAGAAGCCGGCGCCGATTGCGTCAAGATTCTTCTCTACTACACTCCCTACGATCCCAAAGACGTCAACGAGCGGAAGCACGCCTGGGTGGAGCGCATCGGCGACGAATGCCGCGCCAACGATATTCCGTTCTTCCTCGAATTCGTCGGCTACGAAGAAGGCGCTGACGAAAAGGGCATCGAATACGCGCAGAAAAAACCGCACATCGTCACCGAGAGCATGCGCGAGTTCAGCAAAGACCGCTATGGCGTGGACGTCCTCAAGGTCGAAGTGCCTGTGAACATGAAGTGCGTGGAAGGCACGAAGTCGTTTGGTGGAGAGAAGGCGTACACAAAGAAAGAAGCCATCGACCTCTTTCACAAAGCCGCTAACGTAGCCACCAAGCCGTTCATCTATCTTTCGGCCGGAGTCAGCAACGCCGAATTCAGCGAGACGCTCGAACTGGCCGGCGAGTCTGGAGTCAAGTTCAACGGCGTGCTCTGCGGACGCGCGACATGGAAAGACGGTATTCCCATCTACGCGAAACACGGCGCCGATGCCTTCCGCAAATGGCTTGAAACCGAAGGCGTGAAGAACATCAACAACGTCAACAGCAAACTGAAAGCCGCCACCTCGTGGCATTCGATCTACGGCATCGAGCCGGCGCTGGCGCACGTCTAGTCGTTCTGACCTTTTCATTTAGGCGGGTCCTCGGACCCGCCTTTCTTTTGTCATAAACTGGAAACGCCATGCCTGATCGCAAAACCGCCCTCATCACCGGCGCCTCCTTCGGCATCGGACTCGAACTGGCCCGTATCTTTGCTCGCGAGGGACACAACCTCGTGCTCGTCGCGCGCACGGCCGACAAACTTCGCCAGTTGGCTTCGGAACTCCAGAAAAACCACAGCACTCGCTCCCTCGTGTTGGCAACCGACCTTTCCGATCCCGGAGCCGCTGCCTATGTCCTTGACCAAACCACCCGCGCTCAAATCGCGGTCGATATTCTGGTCAACAATGCCGGATTCGGCCAATATGGTTTCTTTGCTGATAACGATCTCGAAGAATGTCTCCGCCAGATCCAGCTCAATGTCACGACACTCACTCACCTCACGCGTCTTTACCTGCCCGATATGATCGAGCGAGCCAGGACCGAGAAAACGCCCGGTCGCATCCTGAATGTTGCTTCCACCGCCGCATTTCTGCCGGGACCCCTCATGGCCGTCTACTTCGCCACCAAAGCGTACGTGCTGCATTTCTCGGAAGCCTTGTCCAACGAACTCGACGGCACCGGCGTCACCGTGACCTGCCTTTGTCCCGGAGCCACGACCACCGAATTCCACAAGCGCGCCAAAGCAACCGGCCAGCGCCTTCTCAAGATGGGATCGATGGACGCGCACACCGTAGCCGAAGATGGTTATCGCGCGTTGATGGCAGGAAAGCCGGTCGTGATTTCGGGATTCAAAAACTGGCTGGTCGCGCAGTCCGTGCGCATCTCACCGCGCCGGCTCGCAACAGCCATCGCGAGAAAAATTCAGGAAGAATGATAAGTCTGAAGCGACCGACACTACTCGGCCTTTAACGCAAGTTCTGAGGCGCGGGTTCCACCATCGACATCCCGCCGATGATGCGCCAGTCTTTCCCGTCCTTGAGCCAGGTATGCGTGATGCGGAGTGTGCGCGCGTCTCCCTTGCCATCCTTGTCCTGCCACTTCGTCGTGATCCGGTAATACGCTACCGCCATATTGCCGGTGAAATGAATCCCGGCAGGCTTGAATTCCATGGACCTGAAAACCAGACCCTTCGATGTTTGTGAGGTGATCCAGTCCGTGATGTGATCTTTGCCGACGGGCGACGCGCTGACCGAAGGCCAACCCAGAAAGTCCTTGTGCCACAGGCCACGATAAGCGGTCAAATCATTATCCTGAACGTAGCCCCAATAGGAGCGCTCAAGACGCCAGACCGCCTGTTCGTCTTCTGAAGCTTGAGCCTTGGTCTCAGCGTTTGAAATAGCGGACGCCGCGGCCAACACAAACATCGCCACGCCCGGCACAAGAGCCACTCGACAATTTCGCATTTTCGCCTCTCCCCTGATCTATGTTGTCTCGTGTCCTTTTAGCGCTGCTTGCACGCGGCTGTGGTGCCGCCCATAGAAGAAATAAACAAACAAGCCGATAATCAGCCAGATAAACAATCGCGCCCAGTTGATCCATCCAAGCTTGTACATCATGTAGCCGTTAAACAAAATTCCCATGACGGGCACGAACGGAACCCACGGCGTGCGGAATGGACGAGCCTGTCCCGGATTCGTATTTCGCAGCACCATGACCGCGATACAGACGATCACGAATGCCAGCAGCGTTCCGATGTTGACCATTTTCCCGATGTCGTCAATGGGCGTCAGGCTGCCGACAATCGCAGCCAGCAATCCGACGAGAATTGTGTTCTTCCAGGGCGTCCGGAAACGTGGATGTATGTCGGCAAAGAATTTCTTGGGCAGGAGCCCGTCGTTTGCCATGGAATAAAGAACACGTGTCTGCCCCAGCAACATCACCAGCATCACGCTGGTAAGGCCTGCCAATGCTCCAAGAGTGATAATGTGCGAAGCCCCGGTCAGGCCTCGATCCAGGAAGGCGCGCGCAATCGGCGCCTCAATGTTCACTTCGCGCCAGGGCACCATGCCCGTCAAAACCGCCGCTACCGCGATATACAAAACCGTGCAGACCAGCAGCGAAGCGATAATTCCAATCGGCAGATCGCGCTGCGGGTTCTTTGCCTCTTGCGCCGTGGTCGATACGGCGTCAAATCCGATGTATGCAAAAAAGATGTAGGCCGCTCCAGCCCCGATTCCTGAAAATCCAAACGGCGCGAAGCTGTGCCAGTCGGTTCCCCAGTTACTGGCAGTCACGTAGCGGAAGCCCAGTCCAATTACAAAAATGACGACCGCAACTTTGATGGTCACGATGGTGGCGTTGAAGCGCGCGCTCTCTTTGATGCCGATAGCCAGAATCGCCGTAATCACCAGCGCGATCACAAACGCGGGCACGTTGACTCCAATCTCATAGCCAAACAAATGAGGCGCAGCGAGCAGGTCGTGGCCTCTCCGGATCAACTCCGGCGATTGTGCCGCCATGATGTCAGTCAGCCTGGCCAGATAAGCCTGCGTGCCCGGCACGAGTGTCGAATCCGACGCGATCGTCATTTGCCGCGCAACAATCTTTTCCGCTTCATTAAGCCCAGTCCAGTGATCGTACGCCAGCCACAACGGCATCTTGATGTGCAGGATATCCAGCAGTTCGATGAAGTGGTTCGACCAGCCCGACGACACCGTGCTTGCGCCCATCGCATACTCGAGCGTCAGGTCCCAGCCGATGATCCATGCAAAAATCTCGCCCAGCGTGGCGTACGCATAGGTGTAAGCGCTGCCCGCCAGCGGAATCATGGCCGCAAATTCGGCGTAGCAAAGCGCCGCAAACGCACACCCCAATCCCGAGAGTACGAAAGAAAGCATCAACCCCGGCCCCGCGTAATGAGCACCCAACCCGGAGAGCACAAAGATACCCGCGCCAATGACCGCACCTACGCCCAACGCCGTGAGCTGAAAAACGCCCAGCGTTCGTTTCAGGCTGTGTTCGCCCGTCTCGCCCGCCTCCGCCAGTAGTTGCGCAAGTGGCTTCTTCGCTAAAAGGTCAGTCATGAATTGCGTTTCTCCTAGGGTTCAACTGAAGTGCTCTTCGCTTGCAGCGACCACAAATAATAGACAGGAATTCCCAGCAACACGATGAACAATCCCGGCCATGTGTATTGTGGCTTGTAGCGTAACAGTACAACATCGATAAACAAAGCCATCACGATATAAATCACGGGGAGCACTGGGTATCCAACGGCCCTGTACGGCCGCTCGGCATCCGGATGCGTTCGACGCAGCACAAACAATCCGAAAATCGTGAGGATATAAAACACCAGCACCGCAAAAATAATGTAGTCGAGAAGCTGACCGTAACTGCCCGAGATGCAGAGCACGCACGTCCACACCATCTGCACCATCAGCGAGACGACCGGAGTTTTGTATTCCGGATGCAGCCGCGCCACGCTGCCGAAGAACAGTCCATCCTTCGCCATCGCGTAGTAAACGCGAGCGCCGGAGAGAATCAAACCGTTGCAGCACCCGAAGCCCGAGATCATGATGGCAATCGCCATCAATCCTCCGCCGGCCGACCCGAACATTTGCGTCATGACGGCGGTGGCTACACGGTCTTCGCGGGCGTATTGAATTCCGCGCGCGAACAGGCTTGTTCCCGCCGGACTGCCCACCAGCGGCAACGCTCCCAGATAAATGAAGTTGCATCCGATGTAGAGAGCGATCACGACGCCGGTTCCCAGCGCCAATGACAAGGGCAAATTCCGGTTGGGATTTTTTACCTCGCCAGCGGTGAACGTCACGTTGTTCCAGGCATCGGCGGAAAACAGCGACCCGACTTGCGCGATCGCCAGCGCCGTAAGCGTCGAAACCAGAACTCCTCCGCCAACATCGTGCAGAGTCCCGAGGCCAGCGTTGTTCCAGAAGTTCGCGCTAAAATTCGCAGCCACCGCCTGCGCGTTGCGTCCCAGAAAAATTCCGAACAGCACCAGTCCCAGCAGCGCCGAAACTTTGGCGGTCGTGAAAATGTTCTGAATCAGGGCGCCCGTCTTCACGCCAAAAATGTTGATGACGGAGAGCACGATCACCACCAGGATCGCCACCAGATTTTGTGTGTTCAGCCCGACGTCCATCCCGCCGAGCATCATCGGGCCAATCGCAAATTTCGGCACCTTCCACAGGTGCAAAATCCAGTTGCCGGAGGAAATGGACGGCCAGAATATTCCGAGAAACTTGCCGAACGCCACGCCCACGGCGGCAATCGTCCCCGTCTGAATCACGAGAAATAATGTCCAGCCGTAAAGAAATCCCCAGAGCGGCCCGAGCGACTCGCGCAGATAAACATACTGCCCGCCCGCCCGCGGCATCATCGCCGCCAGTTCTCCATAGCTGAGCGCGCCGACGATGGTCAGAAAGCCCGTAATCAGCCACGCACCGATCAGCAGCGCCGGCGATTGCACCTCGCGGGAGATTTCCGCCGAGACAATAAAGATGCCTGAACCAATCATCGAGCCCATCACCAGCATGGTTGCACTGGTCAGGCCGAGACCTTTGACTAGCTCTGTATCCTGATGAGTGTGCCGCTCCCAATCGCTGGCGCCGGATGGTTGTGGAGGATGTTGAACGTCAGTTCTCACGAAGCTCCTGGGATTATGTGGGGCGGGCGCCTCGCCCGCCTGACGGTATCAAGCTTTCCAACTTTATCCCAATATCCGCAAGAATTCCTCTGCTGATTTGCGTGGATCCCGTATCAAGTCAGATATCACTGCCACCGCGTCGGCTCCCGCCTCGATCACCGACCGCGCATTTGAACGAGTAATCCCGCCAATCGCAACCAGCGGCTTGCGCGTCAGTTCCCTCGCCCGGCGAACGCCTTCGAGTCCTACAACCGGATCCGGATTGGCCTTGCTGGCAGTCGCAAAGACAGGGCCAATGGCAAGGTAGTTGGCGGAAGTCTTGTCGGCTTCGGCGAGTTGTTCAGGATTGTGCGTGGATACTCCGAGCCAGCGAGCTGATCCAATGATCAACCGAGCCGCCTCGGGAGAAAGATCATCCTGCCCAACATGCAGCCCATCGAAACCGGCCGCCAGGCACAGATCGGCCCGGTCGTTCATGATGAGAATTACGTTCGGTCTGAGACGCGCCCTGAGTTCCCGAGCTTCATCGGTCATGTGTCGAGCGTTTCCGGACTTGTTGCGATACTGCAGCAGGGTGCAGCCAGCAGCGGCAAGTTCCTCGGCCGCGGCAAACAAGGCAGCAGCGTTGGGGAAACAGGCGGCGTCGAGAATGGGATATAGGCGAGGAAGGAACATATAAGAGGAACTGAGGTAATTGATGTGATCGCTGGTTTCAACAACCGTCTAGAGCGTTGTCCTCGTCATCCCACCGATAACCGCACGACTTGCATTCACATATTTTCTCGTGAACAGAAAGAGGTGCGCTGAGCCACGCACCAGTAGACATAGGTTGGTCGATTTCGCGGAAGGCAATATCCGCGGAGTAGCACTTTGGACAGCGAGTTGGCTGCTCGTTTCCCTGATCTGAGGGGCCAACACCCTCCGGAATTTGCTGCTCAAGGAGTGCTATCGCCGCCTCGGCATCCGCCCTATTTACCTTAATCCTAATACCGCCAATTACGTTTGAAATGAACCCGAGCAAACGGCCTGTGTTATCGTCCGCCAGGAAACATTCGATGCCGGCCGAATTTAGCATGCCCTTCGCAAGCATGGCTTCGGGGAGCTCGCGGAAGCTCTGGATCGTCACCAGTTCTCGTTCAGAATCTGCGTCTGCCATGCCGAGAAATCATACCGGAGGATGCCTTAGCTGGAAAGTATAGCCGCATGAGACAACCATCGCGGGGAGAGGCTGCGGCATTCATCAACTGGCGTAGGATCGCCGTTTCACCAATAACTTACTTCCCCTTCGCCAGAAACCTCTCAATAAATCCCGTGTCGATCTTCCCCGCGCGAAAATCCGGATCGGCCAGAATCCGTCGGTGCAGCGGGATCGTCGTATAAATTCCCTCGACAATAAACATCTCCAGAGCGCGGCTCATGCGTGAGATGGCTTCGTTACGGTCCTTGCCGCGAACGACCAGCTTGGCAATCAGCGAATCATAATAAGGAGGAATCGTTCCCTCAGCATACGCGGCCGTATCGATGCGCACCCCCGTCCCTCCCGGAGGATTAAACGTTGTGATCTTCCCTGCCGACGGCGTGAACTTTTCCGGATGCTCGGCGTTGATACGGCACTCAATCGCGTGCCCGCGATGCACGATCGGGCCGTGCAGAACATCCGCCAGCTTTTCCCCGGCCGCGATCATAAGCTGGCTTTTCACCAGGTCCACATCCGTGACCATCTCCGTCACCGGATGCTCCACCTGAATGCGAGTATTCATCTCGATGAAGTGCAGCTTCCGATCGGCGCCCATCAGAAATTCGATGGTCCCGGCATTCTGATATCCGACTGCGCTCAGCGTCTTGCTCAGAATCCCGCCGATTTCCGCGCGCAGCTCCGGCGTCACCATCACCGACGGAGACTCTTCCAGTAACTTCTGATGCCGCCGCTGGATCGAGCACTCGCGCTCGCCCAGACTGACCACATTCCCATGCTCGTCAGCCAGCACTTGAAATTCGATATGCCGCGGGTTCTCGACATACTTCTCCATGTAGAGATCGCCGTTGCCAAATGCAGCCGCAGCCTCCGATGTTGCCTGACGAAAAAGCGCGGGCAACTCATCTTGATTGCGTACGATCCGCATTCCGCGGCCGCCTCCGCCCGCCGTCGCTTTGACGATCACCGGGAATCCCACCTCCCGCGCCCACTCGATGGCTTCCTCAGCCGAGCCGACCACGCCATCCGATCCCGGCAGAATCGGCACTCCATGTTTCTTCATGGCGGCGCGCGCTTTTTCTTTCTCGCCCATCAACCGGATCACATCCGGCGGAGGCCCAATGAACTTGATGTGGCACGCCTCGCAGACTTCCGCGAAGTTCGCGTTTTCGGAAAGCAGCCCGTAGCCGGGATGGATCGCGTCCACGTTCGCGATCTCGGCGGCGCTAATGACGGCCGGAATATTCAGATAACTCTGCGCCAGTTGCGGCGGCCCGATACAAATTGCCTCGTCCGCAAAACGCACGTGCAGCGAGTTCCGATCGGCCTCGCTATAAATCGCCACTGCGCGCACTCCGAGTTCCTTGCACGCGCAGATGACGCGCAGCGCGATCTCGCCGCGATTGGCTACCAGAATCTTTTTGAACATAATAAAAGCTCTCAGCTATCAGTTCTCAGCTCTCAAGAAATTCCATCGGCTCGCGAGAGCGAGTTCTTTCCTGGGAGCGAGAGCTAAGAGCTGAGAGCTTATTTCCCCAACCGGAGCGCAAACAATTCCTGTCCGTATTCGATCGGCTGGCCGTTGGTGACGAGCTTCTTCACCAGTTCGCCGGTCGCGTCACATTCGATTTCGTTCATGAGCTTCATCGCTTCGACAATGCACAGCACCTGCCCCACTTCGAGTTTGTCGCCCACTTTGACGAACGGAGGAGACCCGGGCGAAGGCGACTCGTAAAACGTCCCCACAATTGGCGATTTCACAATATGCAGATTTTCTTCCGGCTCGGCCGCAGCGGCAGCTGCTGCCATGTCCACTGAGCGAGGCACCGAAATCGGCGCCGGGCCCCTGGCAGGTTCTGCCGCGAGAGCCGTTATGTAGCGTGCTTCGGGAATTGCGGCCGTCGCGGGAATAATGGCTCCGCGCTTGATTTTGACCTTCACATCGCCGCGTTCCAGCTCAAACTCGGCGATATCTTTTTCGATCAGAAACTCGATCAGCTCTTTCAGCTCTTTTTGATTCATGGATTAAGGCGGGTTCCGTTTCGGTCAATTTAAGTTCAATTGTAGAGACGCAGCTTGCTGCGTCTCATTCTGCTGCCGCGGAAGTTTCAAGCCGCGTAGCCTTAAGAAATCATCCTGCTAAATGACCACCAGTTCCTTGTCTTCGGGCGCCAGCACATCGCAGCCCGAAGGCGTCACGACCATCACGTCTTCGATGCGCACTCCCCACCTGCCGGGGATATAGGCACCCGGCTCGACCGTAATGACCATGCCGGGCTCCAACTTCTGTGCCTGCCCGGCGGCCAGCCGGGGCGCTTCGTGGATCTCCAGCCCAAGCCCGTGCCCAGTCGAATGCGTGAAGTATTCTGCCAACCTCCGCTTCCGCAGGGCGCTGCGCGCGGCCTCATCGACTTCGGCGGCTGTGACTCCGGGCCGCACCGCGGCGATTGCCGACTGCTGCGCCTCCAGTACCGCCTCGTACATCTGGCGCGCTTCCCTCGTGGGTTTTCCCACGTGCACGGTCCGCGTGCGATCCGAGCAATAACCCGCGAGTATAACACCAAAGTCGCACACCACGAACCCGCGGCGCGGAATGCGCGCGGACGACGCGCGTCCGTGCACCACCGCCGAGCGCGCTCCTGCGGCCAGAATCGTCCCGAACGACATCCCTTCCGCGCCCTGGCGGCGAGCCTCGTATTCCATTGCAGCCGCTACCTCGACTTCGCGCACGCCCGGTTTGATGGTTTCGCACGCAACCCGAAACAGGCTCGCTCCCAGTGTGACCGCATGGCGGATGCGCCGGATCTCGTCCGCATCCTTCACCATGCGCGCTCGTTCTACCAGCGGAGGCGCAGATCGCAGTCGTGCTTTTCCTCGCAGCCCCGATGCCAATCGATCCCGCAGGCCTACGCTCAGGGATTCGGCCTCAATGCCCAACCACAGTGTTCCGGACTTCTTGCGCTGCGCGGCCAACCACTCCGCTGCCGCGATCGACGGAGACTTGCTGGCGATCACAACCTTTGCGCCTTTGACCTCTTCTTTGGCCTGGGCGATGTAGCGTCCGTCGGTGAACAGAGTTGTGCCGCGTTCGCCGACCAGCAGCGCCGCTGCGCTCCCCGTAAATCCGCTGACGTAGCGGACGTTCGGGAGATGGGTGACGAGGAGAAGATCAAGCTTGTTTTCGGGGAGATCGCGCTGCAGGCGCCGCAAGCGGGCGAGGTGATTCATGCCAGAAGTGTAGCAGCGGGGGGAATGTCGGCGCTGTGTACCATGTAGTAACAGATCTTTCAAAATCAGGGACTTAGAGGGAATTTCCCGCCAGGTCTTTGAGGAATAAGGAGTTATCCTATCATTTAGAATCAAGGACTTAGTGAACTTGGAAACTGGTCTTTTGAAAAATAAGGACTTACTCACAAAGTATTTATTTCTCAATAACTTAGAAAATGGAATCACAACCGGGTGCCCCAGGTTCGCGCCCCGGCTTTGGGCGCGAACCTGGGGCACTGGGCATTCCTCTCGCGTCTCGTGCGAGCGGCCCAAAAGCGAAACCGCCGGGCTCCCGGCGGTTTCTCCGGGAACTACGGCGGCTATTGCTTTGCTTCAACCTCTAACTAAATTCTGGCCAGCCCGCGTCTGAACAACCTATGTCTGAACGATGCGCGGAGTGATGAAGAAAATCAGCTCCTGCGTCGAAGTCTGGACCGTCCGGTGTTTGAACAGGTTGCCAAGGTACGGGAT
>JBELAC010000017.1:0-35427 GCA_049509215.1 Terriglobales bacterium | reverse complement strand
GCGACCCCGCAACTGCGATCGCAATTCCTTACAACCATTCTCCCCGTCCAAGGCTTCTCATTAACGCGGTGTAAAGTGCCCGGTCGGCTTGACAGCGTATCTCTTGGATGTAAAAGTATTTACTTGCTTTAATCCCAGTTCTTGGTGACGGGTGCGCATCCGCTCGGTGGCGTCAAGCCACAGCGGTGCTGGTGTGCTTTTTCTTTTTGTCATTCCACGAGATTCGGCCACGAGATGCAGCACAAAATTGGGAATAGCGGAGGAGTTTGCGTGAATCGGAATTACCATGCGTCGGTAGGAGGTTCGGTGAGAAATTCGAAACCAGGGTTAAGCAGGTTCTGGGCCATGAAAGCGGCGTTGCTGGCCGTATTTGTGTTCGCAACAGCGGGGATCATTTTCCATTTTGCAAGCTCGGGACCGGCATCGCCCGCCTCCAGCCTTGAGACCAGCGGCCTATTTCCCGCCGCGCATCCCGCGCCCTCCTCCAGTTCGCTCTCGCTGCCTCTGTTCTTCGAGCCAAACCAGGGCCAGACCGACCGCCGCGTCAGATTTCTGGCACATGGCGCGGGCTATGGACTATTCCTGACCTCTCGCGAGGCCGTGCTCTCACTGCAGCACACTGCCAAAGGGCAACCGGCCACGACCCACGCGATCGTCATGCATCTCGACGGAGCCCGCGCGGCGACCATCCGCGGCGCGCAGCTTCTTCCGGGCAAGAGCAATTATTTCATCGGCAACGATCCTTCTAAATGGCGCCAGAACATTCCTCAGTTCGGCCGCGTCGAATATCAAGGCGTTTATCCCGGCGTCGACCTGGTCTACTACGGACATCAGCAGCAGCTTGAATACGACTTCCGCGTTGCTCCGGGCGCCGACGCCAGCCAGATTGCGGTCAGCTTTGAAGGCGCGTCCACGCGCATCGAATCGGGCGATCTCGTCCTTGCGACTTCTGCGGGAGACGTTCGCTTTCACGCGCCGCATATCTATCAGCCCGGCTCGAACGCTGAAATTACGGGCAGCTTCCGCCAGATTGCCGACAACAAAGTGGGATTCAGCGTTGGCCCCTACGATCATTCCCGCGAACTGGTCATTGATCCAGCCCTGAACTTCTCCAGCTATCTCGGCGGGAGTGGAACTGAATCACTGACGCAAGTGGCCGTCGATATCAGCGAACTGATTTACGTTGCCGGTTCGACCACTTCGAACAACTTTCCTGTCACGTCGACCGCCGACCAAGGCACTCTGACCGGGAATCCGAATATTTTTATTGCCAAGATCGATCCCACCGCGCCGGCGATTCTGTACGCGACCTACCTGGGCGGCACTGGGGCCGACAGCCTGGCTGGGATCGCAATCGATCCGAATAACAGCGTGCCGAACATTTACGTTGCCGGCACCACCACTTCCGCAGACTTTCCCACGACAACGAACGCATTTCTACAGTCGGCTACGGGAACGCATGGATTCCTCGCCAAGCTGAACCCCGCAGCCACGACCCAATTGCAGTATTCAACCTATCTGGCAGGAAATGGAACTGACACCGTCTCAGGCCTGGCAGTCGATGGCTTGCAGAACGCTTACGTCACGGGCGTCACCAACTCGACGAACCCTGCGAGCAATGGGTTCCCGGCTAACACGATCGGCTATCAAACCGTGTCCGCCTCGCCCGGGAACGACCAGTTCTTCGCGAGCATGCTCGCCACCAGCGGCTCCAACCTCGGCCCGCAGAGCATGATCTACTCGACGTTCTTCGGAGGCTCAACCCCGGCGGCGGCAAGCGTCACTGGCGGCGGCATCGCGGTTGATCCCGTGGGCGCGAACGGCAGCGTCAACCTGTACTTCACGGGCTCGACGAACATGCAGAACTTCCCTCTCTACAATGCGTATCAGGGCTGCCTGAATAATGCGCCGCTCGTCGACAGTGCGTGCTCCCCGACCACAAACATGGACGCGATTCTTGTAAAGATCAATCCCAGCCCGACCCAGCCGCAGGCGCCTCCGGTGTTCTCTACGTATATGGGCGGCACACAAAACGACGCAGGCATCGGCGTCGCCGTGGATACCTCGAGCAATATCTACGTGACCGGCTCGACCAATTCGCCAACATCCGGGACGGTCGATTGGAATTGCGTCGCTCCTTGCATCGTTGGGCCTTATAGCTATCTTGGCGGCGGCAACAACAACGCTTTCATCGCCAAGATCGGAAATCAGACGCAAGCCAACTCGATCTTCCCTTTGAACTATTTCACCTTCCTGGGCGGTTCTGGCGCTGCGCGATCGAGCGCGAGCTCGCCGGACACCGGCCAGTCGATCCAGGTTGATTCGATCGGGACCGCCCACGTGGCGGGCACTACCGCCTCGTCCAATCTGCCGGTGGTGAATCCAATCCAGCCAACCAAGACCAGTTCCTACAACGGCGGCGTGTACGGCGGCGGAGCCAGCGACGCTTTCGTCGCCCTGGTTTCCACCACGACCATCAACACCGGCAATTACATTACTTATCTGGGCGGGAGCGGCACGGACCAGGGCACTGGTATTGCTCTTGACCTCAACAACACCGCCTATGTGGTGGGCACGACAACGTCTACCAACTTCCCCACCTACAACCCGTTATCCGGACAGGGGACGCTGAATGGCACGCAGAACGCCTTCGTGACCAAGATTGGCTCTTCCAGCAAAATTACGGTGGCGGCTGGAACGGGCAGCCCGTCGCCCAACCCGGTACCTGCGGGCACGCAGGTGACATTCACATTCAATCTGACCAACACCGGGCCAGACCCAGCTACCAACGTGAACTTCCAGGCCGACGTTCCTACGACCGGCATCTCAAGCTTCCCGACTGCGACCGTCAGCAGCGGCGGTGGAACCTGCAATCAGGCTGAGAACGGCGTTATCATTTGCAACCTTGGCACGCTGGCCGTGAATGCCGTCGCGACCGTGAACGTCTATGTGACGCCGGCCATCCCGGTGAACCCGCTGAATCCGCAAGTCTCTGTCACGGGAGCGGCATCGGCGAATGGCAGCGCCTATGGGCAGGCTGTCGGCCAACAGGACACCATTACTGACTTCGCAATCACCGGCACTCCCTCGAGCCAGTACGTTACCAATGGCGATCTTGCCAGCTTCGCAATCGCTCTCACGCCGGGGCCGCTGGGCTATAACGCCAGCATCACGATGAGCGAAACGACTTCTCCGACGATCATCACGAATCCGGCTCCGACCTTCAGTGTGAACCCCGTTGTGCTCTCCGGAACTTCACAGGGCACGACCGTGCTGAATATTCAAACCGTGGCGCGCCCCATTACCACCGGCAGCTTGCTGCACCGCACTTCGTTCTATGCGACCTGGCTGCCAATTGGAGGCTTGAGCCTGATTGGATTGGGGATCGGCGCAGGCCGTAAGCGGCGCCGCTTGTTGGTTGGAAGCCTGCTGGTCCTGCTGGCGGGATTGATCCTGATGCTGCCCTCCTGTAGCGGTGGGAGCACCCCCGTAACGCAGCAAGGAGGCACGGCGGCCGGAACCTACATTATCACCGTCGTTGGGTCGTCAGGAACGACCGCTTCTCACAACGCGATCTTGACTCTGATCGTCAGATAGATCGGGGCGTTTTTTCCGGAAAAGCCTCCGCATTTGCGGGGGCTTTTTCATGCCCAGGCTTGTCCCTCAACCGAAGGCAGGCGCCGCCACTGCAATTCGCCGCTTTTTCCACGGGTTCGTAAACTATTCAAAGCGCGGGAGATCCACTGCTTGACAATATTATGTATTGCGATATTATTATTGCGATTTGGCATATGACACTCGGCGAGAAAATCCGGTACCTGCGCGAGGTTGAGGGCTCCTTGCGTGGACTGGGCCGTCCGATGACGCAACAGGAACTGATGAAGTCGATTCGGAAAGAGACCGGCAAGGCGATCAGCCAGTCGTACCTGTCGCAGATCGAAAGCGGCAAGCGTCCGCACATGACGCAATCGACGCGCACGCTGTTGGCGCGATTCTTCAAGGTGCATCCGGGATTTCTGGTCGACGATCCGGAGGGATACCACGCGGAACTGACGTCCGACTTGCGGACGACCGAAGGGCAACTCGATGTCTGGCTGCTACAGGGCTCGGAGAAATTTGCCACCGACCCTGCGGTGAGCGAGGCGCTCATCAAGGCGGCGAGAGAAAAGGACACGCGGCGGGCGATTCTGTTGCTGGGCGAAATTTTGAATACTCCAGGGCTGGCGGATCGGTTGTTCGAAGCGCTGAGCCCGGGGCCACCGGCTGCGCCGTCGCGGCAGAGGCGGACGTGATGTTAGTTCGTGATTTGTGATTAGTGATTTGTGATTAGTGATTAGAGCCTGGAGAGACAACAGAAGTTCTGGCTCGTAGCAAAGGCTCTTAGCTCGAAGGAGGCGAAACCAATGACTTGGGCGGATTTTTATCTGATCTGTTTCGCCATCGGATTCTTACTCAGCGCGATTTCGTTTATCGCCGGCGGTTTGCACTGGCATGTGCATCTGCCGCACTTTCCGGGCGTCCATGTGGGACACATTCCCGTGGGGCATGTTCCGACCGCTGGCGGCCATGGAACGGGGTCTGGGACGAAGGCTGGGAGCGGTCCGGACGTCTCGCCTTTCAACTTCATCACGCTGACGGCGTTTCTCGCGTGGTTTGGCGGCACCGGATTTCTGATTACGCGCTACTCCAGCGTCTGGTTCGCGCTTGGCCTGCTGATCTCGATTGCCGCGGGCCTGGTGGGAGCGGGCATCGTGTTTATGTTTCTTACGCGCGTGTTGATCTCGCCCGACGAGAACATGGACGCCGCCGACTACGAGATGGCCGGCGTGCTGGGAAGAACCTCGCTGCCGATCCGGGCAGACGGGACGGGCGAAATTATTTATTCGCAAGCCGGAACGCGCCGGACGTGCGGCGCCCGGTCAGAAAACGGCTGCGCGATTGAAAAGGGCGCGGAGGTTGTGGTGACGCGTTACGAGAAAGGCATCGCGTATGTGCGGCTGTGGGAAGAAATGAGCGGGGAGCAATGAGGCTCCGTTCAATCGGCAACGATTTGCAGGAGCTGGTGGCTAGAAACTAGAGGCTGAGATCTGGTTTTATGAATCGTAGACTCTTCCAATTCGCGATCATTCTGCTGTGGCTGGCACTGCCAATCGTCGCGCTCGAATACCGGCAAGTGTGGGACCAATTGCCCGTGCACGTGGCTACTCATTTCAACGCTGCGCACCAGGCGAACGGCTGGATGTCGCGCGAGGAATCGCTGACTTTCATTCTGCGAATGCTGGGCATCGTGCTGACGGTCAGCACAGTGATCCTGCTTGCGGTCTCGTGGCGAACGGTCGAAGCCTTCACTTGGGCTCTGCTTGGATTTTTCGCGCTGGCGATCGGATTCCTCGTGACCGTCAACCAGGCGCTGCTGAATTACAACTTGCACGCCACACCGATAGATGCGGAGCGAATGATTGTGGTGCTGGCGGTTGCGGCCGTCGCGTTGCTGGTGATCTATCTGGCCTCGCATCGGCACGCGCCTTTACCCAGTGGAGAAACGCTTGCCGTCGAGACGCATGCGGGGCGCGGGTGGGGTATCGCCATCCTGGTCGTGATGTTCGCCCCGCTGGTCGCTGTCTCCATCGCGACCAACGCAGACATTCGTGTGCCGATGATGGTGATAGGGACGATTGGACTCGGTGCAATCGTCATGGCGTGGAGCGGCTTTCAGTACTGCTTTCTGCAGCACGGCGTCGAGGTCCGCATGTTGGGGTTCCGGTTGCGGTCGATTCCGCGGTCGGCCATCGTGAGCTATTCCGTCGAGCCCTGGGCCTTCATCCGCGGCTACGGAATTCGCGGCATCGGAAGTACGCGCGCTTATGTCTGGTGCAACAAGGTGGTGCACATCAAGACGACGAATGGAGAAGTTTATCTGGGACACAACGATCCGGAGCGCATCGTTCGCGATCTGGACCGGGTAATGAGTTTCGTGACACAGGGTTGAATGCCAGCAGGTTATAGCTCACGGCAATTCTAGGAGGCGGTATGGTGTTAGGCATTGCAGTAGAAATCTGGATCTTCGCGGGACTCGCGGTTCTGGTGGTCCTGTTTCTGGTAAGCTCACTCGCTCGTCTTTACCGCAAGGCGGGCCCACATGAAGCGCTGATCGTTTACGGCTTTCGCGGCACGCGCGTGGTTCAGGGGCACGGCACGGTCATCTTTCCGATGGTCGAAAACTGCCGCGATCTCTCGCTCGAACTGATGTCATTCGACGTGGCGCCGCAACAGGATCTCTACACGAAACAGGGCGTTGCCGTCACGGTCGAAGCGGTGGCGCAGATCAAGGTGAAGTCGGACAAGGAGTCGATTCTGACCGCAGCCGAGCAATTCCTGACCAAAACCGACCAGGAGCGCGAAAGCCTGATCCGGCTGGTGATGGAAGGGCACCTGCGCGGCATCATTGGACAACTCACGGTGGAAGAAATCGTGAAGCAGCCCGAGATGGTCGGCGACCGCATGCGCGGGACCTGCGCCGATGACATGAACAAGATGGGCTTGGAAGTCATCTCGTTCACGATTAAAGAGGTCCGCGACAAGAACGAATACATCACCAACATGGGCAAGCCGGACGTCGCGCGCATCAAGCGCGACGCGGACGTGGCCACCGCCGAAGCCGAGCGCGACACGGCCATCAAGCGCGCCATGGCTACGCGAGAAGCGGCCGTTGCGAAGGCGCAAGCCGATCAGGAGCGCGTGCTCGCCGAGACGCTCTCACAAGCCAAGCAGGCGGAATCCACGCGTGATCTTGAAATCAAGAAAGCGCAATACCTCGAAGTCACGAAGAAACAGCAAGCGCAGGCTGACAAGGCGTATGACATTCAAACCGCCATCATGCAACAGCAGGTGACGACCGAAACCGTGCGGGTGCAGCAAGTGGAAAAAGAAGGACAGGTCAAGGTACAGGAAGCGGAAATCAACCGCCGCGAAAAAGAGTTGATTGCAACTGTGCTGAAGCAGGCCGAGATCGAGCGTCAACGCATCGAAACCCTGGCCAACGCCGAAAAGGCGCGCCTGATGGCCGAAGCCGAGGGCCATGCGTCGTCAATCCGCCAGCAGGGCGAAGCCGAAGCCGAAATCATCTTCAAGAAAGGCGAAGCCGAAGCCAAAGCAATGAACGTGAAGGCAACGGCCTACCAGGAGTACAACCAGGCAGCCGTGATCGACAAACTGTTCGCGAGCATGCCGGAAATCGTGAGGGCGCTGGCGAGTCCGCTATCGAATGTCGACAAGATCACGATCGTCTCGACAGGCAATGGGGACACCGCCGGGTTGAACAAGATCACTGGCGACATCACGAAGATGGCGGCGCAGGTTCCGGCGCTGTTCGAAACGCTCAGCGGCATGCCGCTGGGAGAACTGCTGGGCAAAGTGCGGCAGATTGGGGATAAAGCTCCGAAGGCAATTGAGCCGGGCAATGGTGCGAAGTAGCAGGTCGACAGTCGGGAGTCGTCGGTCATCCGGGAAATGTTCGCGGGCGACCGACGACCGAGGACGGAGACAGATTGAGGAGGTAGCCGTGCAAGACGAAGTTCATCACGCAAGATCGTTAGGCCTGTCCGTTGCCCTTGGAGGCGCGATGGGCGCGGCCATCGGCGCGGCCACAGGACATATGGGCGTCTGGGTCGCCGCTGGCATCGCAGTCTACATCGCGATCACGATCGTGGGCGGCACCTGGAAAGCAAACGGGAACTAGCAAGCGCATGAATGGAGCTGATTTTATGTATCGAACCATTGGGATTTCAATCGCGATCGGCGTAGCAGTCGGCGTGGCAATGACAGTGGTGCTCGCGCATACCAACCTCTATGTCGCCATAGGAGTTGCCGTGATCGCGATTGTAATTGGGAACGCAATCGCAAGCAGACGGCGAGGGGCGAGCTGCAAGCTTCCCACCTCGGCCGGTGAATAAGAGCGAGCTCGTCCGGCGAAAACGGAAAGACCGCCCGGTGAGTCGAGCACACACGATGTCTTAGAGGAGTCCACCATGGCATTACTGGAGCGTGTTTCAACATTAGTGCGGGCGAACCTCAACGACCTGATCGACAAGGCCGAGGAGCCCGAAAAGATGATCAAGCAGGTAATCCTCGACATGCAGAACCAGCTTCTGCAGGTCAAAACGCAGGTCGCGATCGCCATCGCCGACCAGCACTTGCTCGAAAAAAAGAAGCTGGAGAACGATGACAAAGTGACCGAGTGGATGCGCAAGGCGGAACTTGCCGTCGACAAGAAGCAGGATGATCTCGCGCGCGCCGCGCTGCTCCGCGTGGAAAGCTATCGCGAAATGAGCGCCGGCTTCACGCAGCAGGTCGAAGACCAGAAAGCGCAGGTCGAAAACCTGAAGTCTGCTCTGCGCAAGCTCGAGCAAAAGATGGCCGAGGCGAACACCAAGGCCGACTTGCTGATCGCGCAGCATCGGCGTGCCCGGGCCGCCAATAAAGCCGGCGATGCGCACTCCGGCATGAGTGCGAATTCTAACTCGGCCTCGTTCGACCGCATGAAACACAAAGTTGCTCGCGAGGAAGCCGTCGGCCAGGCCAAGGCCGAGCTGCTCGCTGATGACGTCGAAGACCGCCTGGCAGCGCTCGAAAAAGAAGACCGGATCGAGCAGTTGCTGACGGAGCTGAAGACAAAGCGGGGTGCGTGATCGAAGCCAGGCAGCGGATGCCCTAGTCAGGCCGGCATAGCAAAAGTCCGCTCTTGGGCACCGAGGATCCCCGACGCACAAATCGGCCACCTATTGGAGGGAAAAGACTGTGAAACGCGCATCCTTTTTGTTGGTGCTTGGAATTTCAATGCTTAGTCAATTCGTCCTTTCTCAATCGTCCGCAGATTCTCCACTTCTGCCGGATGCGGAAATTCGCAAGATCTTGGTCGATAGAATCGACAAACAGCACCAGAGCGTGGGCATCGTGGTTGGTGTGATCGAGCCAGCGGGTCGAAGAGTAATTTCTTATGGAAGCCTGACTCAGGGCGACAAGCGGCCGCTGGACGGCGATACGGTGTTCGAGATCGGCTCAGTCACCAAGGTATTCACTTCTTTGCTGCTGGCCGACATGGTGCAGCGGGGAGAGGTTGCCTTGACCGACCCGGTAGCCAAGTATCTTCCCCCAGAGGTCAAGATGCCACAGCGCGGAGGGCGGGAGATTACCTTACAGGATCTGGCAAACCACACTTCCGGCTTACCGCGACTACCATCGAACCTCGCTTCAAAGGACGCGACGAATCCGTATGCCGACTATTCAGTTGAACAGCTCTACCAGTTCTTATCCAGCTACCAACTGACTCGCGATATCGGTTCGAAATATGAGTACTCGAACCTGGGCGGCGGACTACTAGGGCATGTGTTGGCTAGACGCGCCGGAATGAGTTACGAGGAACTGGTACAAACCCGCATTTGCGGGCCGCTCGGGATGAAGAGCACCGCCATCACGCTTTCCGCGGATTTGAAATCTCGACTTGCCGTTGGACACGATCCAGAATTGAAACCGGTCCCGAATTGGGACTTACCGACGCTAGCCGGGGCGGGAGCGTTGCGGTCGACGGCCAATGATCTGCTTACATTCCTGGCAGCGAATCTGGGCTACACGAAATCGCCAATCGCTCCTGCAATGGCGGCGATGCTCACGGTGCGCCGCCCGACCGGGGTGCAGGGACTGGAGATCGGACTCGGCTGGCATATCTTGACGCGCGATGGCAATGAAATCGTCTGGCATAACGGAGGGACAGGCGGATACCGCACATTCGTTGCCTACGACTTGAAGCGCCGCGTAGGGGTCGCCGTCTTGTCGAACACAGAAACCACGGTAGGTGTCGATGACATTGGTCAGCACCTGCTCAACACCAGCGCACCTTTGTATCAGCTACCGGCCGAGCGAAAAGAGGTCGCAGTCGACCCAAGAATGTTTGATGGATATGTTGGCAGGTATGAACTGGCGCCTAACTTCATTCTGACTGTTACCCGGGAGGGCAATCACCTTTTCGTGCAAGCCAGCGGCCAAGGGAAAGCGGAGGTTTTCCCGCAGAGCGCGCATGACTATTTCTACAAAATTGTCGATGCCCAGATCACATTCGAAGTCGACGAACAGGGCAAGGCCACCAGTCTAGTCCTGCACCAGAACGGCATGAACCAGCCGGCGAAGCGGATCGAGGGAGATGCCCCACCCTCGAAGGAGCGCAAGGAAATCGCCGTCGATCCCAAGATATTCGATCGATATGTCGGCCAGTACGAACTTGCGCCGAGTTTCATCCTTACGGTCACGCGGGAAGGTGATCACTTCTTCACCCAAGCCACCGGGCAACCGAAGGTCGAAATTTTTCCGGAGAGCGAACGTGATTTCTTTCTCAAGGCCGTCGATGCCCAGATCACATTTGAAACCGATGGCCAGGGAAGAGTCACGGGGTTGATTCTGCACCAGGGTGGCGATCACGCCGCGAGGCGAATCGAATAAACTTTCAATCCATGAACGACTCGGCCTTGATCGTCTCCGCGGGCGGGAGAGGATGCGCTTCGATTGCAACCTTCCTCGACTAATAAGCCGCGCTTTATTGGCGGCGGGTGATGGAAGAGCCTGCCAGCCCCACGGTATTCTGGAGCACAGTACAATCGAAACCGAGATTCCCATGCGCAAGGTCTTCCATTTCGACTCTCCGCCCGAACCTTACGTGGCCGACGCTGCGGTGTTGTGCTGCTTCGACTACCGCATCAACCAAGCCGTGCGAAAATTTCTGAAGAAGCAAGGCATCGAACGTCCCGACATGATCGTTGTCGCCGGAGGCGCCAAAACCCTCGCCTCGCCGCGCAACGACTTCGAACAGGATTTCATTCTTGAGCAAGTACGCATGTCGATCCGGCTGCACCAGGCAAAACGTGTGCTCGTGATGAGCCATCCCGATTGCGCTACCTACGGCGGCCTCGCCCACTTCAAAGGAGACCGCGATGCCGAAGCCGCACATCACCGCACCGAGCTTCTGCGCGCAGGAGATTTGCTGATCAAGAATTTCCCCGGCATCTCAGTCGAGCCATATTTTGTGAAATTCGACGGCGTGTGGGAAGTGAATCAGGCGGTGGGCGCAGGAAATAAGGAAGAAGTAGCGTAGAGAAAGGTCAGAGGTTAGAGGTCAGATTGCAGAGGTAAGAACCCAAGCGGCTGAGTTTTGGATTTACTTCTGCAATCTGACCTCTTACTTCTGCAATCGTTTCTGCAATTTGACCTCTTACTTCTGCAATCGTTTCTGAAATTTGACCTCTGACTTCTGCAATTGTCTTACGCGCTTGCCTTATCGATCAGCGGGAGCGGCTTGGCATCCGGCGCCGATTCCAGTTCCAGTTGTTCCTGTCCGCTGAGCGCCGTCACTTTGCCGCGATAATTCTTCAAGTGGCGCTGAGCCGTCTCAAACGCCTCCTGCGCTTTGTTCAGATTCTTGCCGACGTTCTCGAACTGGTTCTGGAAAAAGTCGAACGACTTTTGCGCTTTCGCCAGTTCTGCCCGGCTTTTTTCGAACCGGCTCGCGACTTCATACCACTTATGGACCAGGGCGATGGTTTGCAGGGTCATCATCAGTGTGTTGGGTGAGACTGGAAAAACACGCAGGGCGTTCAAAGCATCGCCGATCTCACGGTTGCGGACCACTTCCATATACAGCGTCTCGCTCGGCAGATACATGAGCGCAATATCGGTAGTGCCATTTTCGGGCTGGATATATTGCTGGATGCGCTTTCCCTCGGCCTTCATGACGCGGATCAGGGCAACGCGCGCCGCTTCGATCTCGGCCTTGTCGCTGTTCTCAAAGAGCGCGATCACCTGCTCGCGTGGAAATTTCGCGTCAATCGGGAGCGTGCGGTCGGGAAAGTAAATCACCGCATCCGCGCGCCCGCCGCCTTCACCCACCGAGGTCTGCAGCGCAAACATATTCGCCGGCAGAAAATCGGAGAGCAGCCTTTCCAGGCTTGCCTCGCCAAACTGCCCGCGCAGGTGCGGCAGCTTCAGCAGATTATTCAGATCGTTAATCGAGTGCCCCAGTGCGCCCACTTCCCGGAGTTGCTCTTCTGCGGCCTTCAGATGCTGCTGAACTTTTTCGAACTGCGCGAAACCTTCTTTAATATTTTGATCGAGCTTCTCCTGCACTTGCTCGGTGATCGCCATCAGCTTCGCGTCTACGCGATCGCGAATCGCCTCCAGGCTCTGGGCGGTCTGCTGATTCAAGCTCTGAAATTCCACCTTCAGTTGTTGAGTTGTCAGCAGCAAGGACGATGTCATTTCGCTGCGCCCGTCGGCAAGACTCCGGTTTTGCTCTTCCCTGCCCGTGGCGAGTTGCTGTTCGACGGAGCTGCGAATCTCTGAAAAGCCTTGCTGGATGCGGTCTGTGACCTGCTGGCGCAGGTCCCCTTTAGTCTGCTCCAGGCGACTGGCCATATCGGCAGTGCTGATACTGATCTTCTGGCCAAGGGTCTGATCGAGCCTTTCGAGCGCGCCCGCAACTTCCGCCTTTACATCCACTTGCGCGGAGGCTGCAAGACGACGCAAGACAATGGCCCAAAACCCAAGCTGGACAAGGGTTCCGACGGCAACGGTAACTACCAGTATGGTCTCCATGGTAAGTGGCTTAACCGAATTCTAGAGGCTAGCGTCAGAGATGGAAAGCAGAACTTTCCCCGGTTCTTGCATTCGAGCCAAACGCCATGCCCAGAGCCGTGTTTGCGACGCTCGCGATCTTTGTAATCAACTTCGGTTTGTGCCTGGGACAGCAAGTCCCGCTGGCCGTCAATGATCGCCAATCAAACCAGCCGCAAGCTCAACCAATTCCCCAAACTGTTTCGGCCGAACCCTCCCCCGCTCCCTCAGAAGACTTGGCCGCCGAACGCACGCTTCTAGAACTCGCGAATATGCGCCGCAGTGAAGCGGGTGCTCCGCCCTTGCGCTTGGAGCCCGCCCTGACCGACGCCGCCCGCGCTCACGCTCGCCTGATGGTCAAGCGGCAACAGCTCTCGCATCATTTCGACGACGAGCCGACACTGATGCCGCGCCTGCTTCAGACCGGGCTGCGGCTCGATCACGTAGGGGAAAATGTCGCCTTCAACTCGAGCGCTGAAAAAGCCTTTGACGCCCTGATGGAATCTCCCTTGCACCGGCGCAACCTGCTCAATCCGGATTACAACAGCGCTGGCTTCGCCGCCTTCTGGAGCGACCGGAGGCTCTACGTCGTGCAGGATTTTGCGCATCGCGTGCCGGTAGTGACGCAAACATCGCTGCCGTGAGATTCCAGGCACGCGAGCGTCCCCCACCAGCGTGCGACCCTCCCACCGCAAAGCACTCCACCCAGATACGTGCTAACCTGCGTTCATCTGGCCTGCCTGTATGGAAGAAGCCCCGCGAATTCGCATCGGCACGGCTGGCTGGTCTTATAAAGATTGGGATGGAGTTCTATACCCGCCTGAAGTCACCCGCAAGAAAATCCATCCCGTCGAATTCCTGGCGCGCTTCTTCGACGTGATCGAGATCAACACATCGTTCTACGGACACATTCGTCCGGAGTGGGGACGTCTGTGGTGCAAGCGCGCGGCCGGTGTGAATCCTGACTTCCGTTTTACAGCCAAGCTGCATCGCTCATTCACGCATTCGCCGCTCGCCGTCATGGAGCCCACTTCAGCCGCCAGCATCCGTCCCAACGATGAGGACGAACGCCTGGCGCGTGAGGGCCTTGAATCGCTCGCTAGCGAAAACATGCTGGGCGCACTCCTCATCCAGTTTCCCGTGTCGTTCAAGAACACCAGCTTGAACCGCGAATACCTGGAGCAGTTGCTGCGGCAATTTATCGAGTATCCGCGTGTGGTCGAGGTTCGCCACGAGAGCTGGAACAATCCCGAGACGATCGGTGAGTTCATGCGGCACAACGTGGGCTTCTGCAACATCGATCAGCCGCTGCTGGGCCGCTCGCTCGCGCCGACCGAGCACGTCACCTCGGGCATCGGATACGTCCGCCTGCATGGCCGCAACTATGAGCATTGGTTCGAGAGCGCGCCGGATGGCAACAACCGCGACGACCGCTACAACTATCTCTACAAGCCAGCCGAGTTGGAGAAGTGGAAAGAGAAGATCGAGATCATCGCGAGTAAGGCCCGGTCGACGTATGTGATCGCGAACAATCACTACAACGCTAAAGCCCCGGTGAATGCGCTGGAGTTGCGGCACCTGCTAGAGGGGAAAAAAGTGCGAGCGCCGGACACGCTGGTGAAGCACTATCCAGAATTGAAGGAAATTTCCGAGATCGAAGATGGCAGCGGGAATGATTCGCTGCTGGCGTGAAGTTTGATTTTGGCGATGCGGTCGTTCGTTAAGAAAGGGTATCGAGCTGGGCGCCGAACGGATTCACGACTACCACTCCGTCAATCTCCTGTCCCGATTGAAGATCTTCGGTCAGCAGATATCCGCACAATGAGATTCGAGCGGCCGCCACGATGAGCGAGTCCCAAAAACCCAGCTTGTACCGATCCTGAATTTTCCAGCCGCGCTCAAGAACCACATCGTCGATAGCAACCGGCTTCCACTTGAGCAGATCCCGCACCTCGGCGCGCGCGTGATCGCTGGCGGCAGGCCACTTCTGGGCCACCTTGGCATAGAACTCCTGAAGCACCTGAAAACTGATTCGACCGCGATTGCTTTTCCACAGTTCCGCCCGCCAAAGGCGCGCAGCTTCGTGTTTTTGCCGGTCAAAAGTGTCGACGGCATAAATCAGAACGTTGGTGTCAACGAAGACGGGAGCGGTCATGGACTTCCTCGCGGGACAGGTATCGCCCGTCCGTCTTCAGAAATGGTTTACGGGCCAGAGACCGTCGCATCGCCGAGGCGTAACCGTCCTGAGCGGCCATACGCTCCTGCAGAATGGTGGCCAAGAAGCGCGAAACGCTCATCTCGGCCCGAGCCGCTTCAATCCGAGCCCATCGGGCGACCCCCTCCTCCATCGTCACAGTAACGTTCCGAAGCCGGGTTTTCATGACGTTCATTGTAACACGAGTCTCGTGTAACACGAGATTAGTGTGTTGGAGGTAGTGGTATTTGCGTGGACACATTGCCTCAGCGGCTAAAGCCACAACGATTTTGTTGTATTTACGGCACGGCTGAAGCCGTGCCCTTTCAAAACAGATTCAAATTGAGCCACTACCTATTGGAACGCATGGTCGAACGTTTCACCCGCATGCTTGTCACTGATTCGCCACACCGAGATGCTGCATTCGCCAATCCTGCCCGAGAAGCTCGCCAGGCAAAGCATGGTTGCTAGAAGGTGGAAGCCCACAGCTATTCGGTGCTGGCTCATTGCTCTTCCCGCAATCCCTGTGTTAGCTTCGACTTCGGAGAGGTTTGCTTGCGACACAAGGTTCCGGCTGGCATGGACCGCAAGGAAAGCGAAGCTTACCTGCGGCTCGACCCAGCGCAACTTCCCAGGCACATCGCGATCATCATGGACGGCAACGGCCGCTGGGCGCGCCGCCGTCATCTGCCGCGCGTGGCCGGACACCGCGCCGGAGTCGCCGCCGTGCGCTCAACCGTCGAGACCGCCGCTCGCATCGGCATCCCGGCGCTGACGCTTTATGCCTTCTCCGAGGAAAACTGGAAGAAACGTCCCAAGACCGAAGTAGATTTCCTGATGCGCCTGCTCTGCCGCTATCTCAAAGCAGAGCTTCGCACGCTCAACGATAACAACATCCGCCTGCGCTACATCGGTCGCAAGCACGAGCTGCCGGAAGTCGTGCAGCGCGAAATGGCCGAAGCCAGCGACGCCACCGCCTGCAACACTGGCATGATCCTCACGCTCGCGCTCAACTACAGCGCCCGCAGCGAAATCGTGGACGCATTCCGCTCCCTCGCGGAGGCCGCGGCGCGCAATGGGGGGTTCGATCACCTCGAAGTCAACGAACAGCTGATCAGCGAAAACCTCTACACGCGCGGGCTGCCTGATCCCGACCTGGTCGTCCGCACCAGTGGAGAAATGCGTCTCAGCAACTTCCTGCTCTGGCAGCTCGCGTATGCGGAAATCTACGTCACCCAAACTCTATGGCCTGATTTCCGCGGACTTCAGCTTCTGGAAGGGATCGAAGAATATCAAAAGCGCGAACGCCGCTACGGAGGATTGGGCCACGATCCCGGCCACGCCCGGGAACATGCAAAACCTCTCGCCCATGCGGAGATAAAGCCCTGAGGACCCAGATCTTCAAGACGTTCCCGGTAATCCTCTGTGACCTCTGTGGTTTAAGGTTTTTTCGCGGCTCTCTCGGCGTATCCCATCCATGATTAAGCGCATCGCGACCGCTGTCGTTCTCATCCCCTTAGTTCTGCTTTTGGTCCTGAAGGCCCCCAGCTACATCCTCGTGGTCGTCTCCGGAGCGGTCGCACTGTTGGCCATCGCCGAGTTCTTAAAGCTGACCACGCACTACGGTGTCCAGCCGCTTTCGCAACTTACATACGCCTACGTTGCGCTCTTCTTTGCGTTTGTGATCGCCGCCACGGCAAATGGCACGCCCTTGATGGAAGCCGCGGCCATGCTCTACGGGATCGTCCTCGCGGCCGCGCTTGCTCCCTTCATTTTCCTAAGCGTAGCCATGCGCCGCGCCGACCTGAGCACCGGCTATCCAGCCGCCGCCGCGTCCGCATTCGCCTTCGCCTACATCGCCATCCCGATGGCGCTGCTGATCGAAATCCGCCGCCAGCCTGCCGGAGCCATCTGGGTCATTTACACTCTGCTGGCCGTCTGGGCAGGAGACATCTTTGCGTACTTCGTCGGCAAGGCGCTCGGCCGGAATCGTATGTCGCCGCGCATCAGCCCGAAAAAAACCTGGGAAGGTGCGATCGCATCAATCCTGGCAAGCGTCATCATCGGCACGTTGTGGTTTCAACACGCCTCGCAGGTCAGCTCATTTTTTCTGAGCGTGGGCCTGATTGATCGCCGAAGCGGCATGTTCGGCCACGAGCAACCGCATCTCTGGCCGATCATTGTGCTATCGGCCATCGTCAACGTCGCGGCCCAGCTCGGAGACCTGGTCGAGTCTCTTATCAAGCGCGGCGCAGGAGTCAAAGACTCCGGCACGATCCTGCCCGGCCACGGAGGCATGCTCGACCGCATCGACGCCATGTTGTTCGCCGTGCCGGTGGTCTGGGCCTACCTCGCGTGGCAGCTGATGCAGTAATCCTTCACCGACCCGTAAGCCTGCGCCGGGCCACGCCGAAGATTCCCGCCAGCCCGGTTCCAATCAATACAAAACTGCCCGGCTCCGGATTCAGACCGTGCGTGCTCGTCGTGCCGCTCAAGATATGTCCGATGCCATGGGCGAGCTGTCCTTTCGTCGTGACGATCGTCTGGTTCGTTTTCATGAAAATCATTCTTCCTGTATAGACCTGACCCTCTAGAAGACCGCTGAGCAAGAAGGTGAGATTCGCACCCTTCTCGCTGATCAGCGTCCATTCGATCGGGCCGAGGAAGCTCCCCGAGAAGATTGTTCCCGTCGGCTGGCCATAGTGGCCCTTGCCGATCACTTGGAAAATGGAGCCGACGCTCGAAAACGTCCCGCCACCTTGCAGGCTCCCCGTCATCAGGGCGCCGGTTGAAAAAATGACCGAGCCGAGCGAATGGCCCTTCGGCGCAACAATCCCGTCGAACTCGACCATTTCGGAACCGGTGGTTGAGATGCCGTCGTTAGAGATCGAAACGGTACCGTATTTGTTGATGAGAGCGATCCCGTTAAAGAGATCGATGCTGTCCGCCCATGCCACACTCGACAGCAGCGCACAAGCCAGCACCGCCAGAACCATCATTATTCGTTTCATCATGCCCTCCTGGCGAATTCCCGATTCGCTCACGGACCGCGTTCTGAGCGCAATTTCCAGCCTCCGCCAATCACCGCTTGGTTTTTCGTCCCGTCCATCCAAAGCTGCCGGCTTAAGTGTCAGGGACCAACACGCCGTACATAATGTGTCCGACGCCCTGGGCAAGCTGTCCCTTCGTGGTAACGATCGTCTGGGTCGTATTGGCCCCGACTTTTCTCCCCTTGCGGTTGATCCCGATGACATGTCCAGCCAGAACGAAAACGAGTTTCGAATGAGTCTGGCTGACCAGCGTCCAGGTGACCGGGCCTTCAAAGCTCCCCGAGAAAATCACTCCTTTGGGCACGCCATAGTCGCCGTTGCCGATTACCGTAAGACTCGAACCGGTGGCCGAAAATGTCCCGCCCGATTGCACGCTCCCGTTGACCAGGACTCCAGTCCAGAAAATAACCGAGCCGAGGGAATGGCCCTTAGGCGCGCCAAACTTGTTATAGTCGACCAGTTCGGAACCGGTGGTTGCAATGCCCGCGTCAGAGATCGAAACGGTGCCGTGCTCATTCTGACAGTCACCCGCCCAGGCCACGCTCGACAGCAGCGCCCAAACCAGCAGCACCGCAACTGTCATGCGTTTCATGATGCTCTCCTACCGAATTCCAAGCAGACCGGGCGCCGCGCCAACCGCGCCCGGTGCAAACACAGACCAAGCCGTTATTGCACGACCTGCTCCAGAACGGGCGATGTGCTCCCAGCGTTGTCGGCATCGCCCAAATATTGCGCAGTAATCGCGTGCGTGCCCACCGCCAGTTTGGACGTGGTGAGAGTGGCGACACCGCCGCTCAGCATCACCGTGTGTAGCGTCTTTGTTCCATCCTTAAAGGTCACTTTGCCGGTGGGCGTCGGTCCCTCTGATGTGACGGTTGCCGTGAAGGTCACGGCCTGCCCTGATTGTGAAGGATTCGGACTCGAACTCAGCGACGTAGTTGTCGGGTCCTTGTCCACTACCTGCTCCACCGACCCCGTACTCGGTTCAAACGTGTCATCCCCGGCATAGGTTGCCTTGATGGTGTGCGTCTTTGCCGTCAGCGAGGAGGTCGTAAACGTTGCTGCGCCACTCGCGGTGGCACCTGTTCCAATCGCGGTCGTACCGTCGTAGAACGTTACCAGTTCGCCATCCGGGATGGCTCCATGTGCAGACGTGACAGTTGCGGTAAAGGTCACTGGCTGTAAGACAACGGAGGGCGATCCCGAGGTGGTCACGGCCGTCTTGGTCACAACGGTCTCAATGAACTCGGTGAGCGTCACGGATGTGCTACCCAGATTGTTAGCATCACCGGAGTAAGCGGCCGTGATCGGGTGCGAGCCGCCTTTCTTATAGGTTGTGCTGTAGGCCGCCTGATTGCCCGACAGCACTGCAGTCGCGATCGTCACGCCGTTGTCCTGAAACGTGACTGTACCGGTCGCCGCTCCACCGTACTGGCTGGTCACGGTCGCAGTGTAGGTGACGCTCTGCCTGGGGCGCGCCGGGTTGACCGATGAAACCAGCGAGGTGCTGGTAGTGGCCGTGTTCACGATCTGATTCAGTGGCGCTGACGTGCTGGGCAGAAAGGTACCGGCGCCCTGATATGCAGCCGTGATCGACTGCGAACCCGCTGCTAGCGATGACGTAGGCAGCGACGCGCTGCCGTTTGCCAGCGTCGCACTTCCGATTTGGTTGGAGCCGTCGTAGAAAATGACCGTTCCCGTTGGCGTTCCCGATGCCGAGTTCACAGCGGCCGTGAATGTGACAGTCTGGCCGTAGACGGAGGGGTCGGGCGAGGAGACTAGAGTGGTCGTGGTAGTGGAGCCGTTCACGACCTGAATGAGCACGGCTGACGTGCTGGGCGCGAAGTTGCCCGAGCCCTGATACACGGCAGTAATCGAGTGCGAGCCCGCCGCCAAAGATGACGTGGACAGCGATGCGCTGCCGTTTGCCAGCGTCACGCTACCGATCGCAGTTGAGCCGTCGTAAAAGACAACCGTTCCGGTTGGCGTCGCCGAACCCGCGCTCACTGTCGCCATGAACGTAACAGACTGCCCATAGCCGGACGGGTTCAGCGAGGAGGCCAGCGTGGTCGTGGTGGTTGCCAGATTCACGACCTGAACGAGGACGGCTGACGTACTGGGCAGGAAGCCGCTGAATCCCTGATACGCGGCGGTAATCGGGTGCGAGCCTATCGCCAGAGATGACGTGGACAGCGACGCGCTGCCGTTTGCCAGCGACGCGCTACCGAGTGCGTTTGAGCCGTCGTAGAAAATAACGGTTCCGGTTGGTTTTCCCGAAGCCGCGCTCACCGCAGCCGTGAACGTAACGACCTGCCCATAGGCGGATGGGTTCGGCGCGGAGACTAACGTGGTCGTGGTAGGGGTGGTGTGGAGCAGCACACCCACTGCGCCGTCACCACCATAAACTGCATACCAGTTTCCGGCCACTAAGTCCGGCATGCCATCCCCGTTCACATCCGCCACTGCGATCGATTCGGTGAAAGACCCGCCCGAGTAGTAGGTCAGAGGCGGCTGGAAGGTGCCATCCCCATTACCGAGCAGTGCGCCTACGTTGCCGCTGAAAAGGTTCGCCGTCAACAAGTCCGGCTTGCCGTCGCCGTTCACGTCCGCAATTGCAACCGACCTGGAAGTGTATCCGCCCGAGTCGTAGGTTACCGCCGGCTGGAAGGTGCCGTCCCCGTTGCCCAGCAACACTCCCACTGACCCCTCACAGTATCCGCACGCGTTCGCCACCGCCAAGTCGGGTCTGCCATCGCCGTTCACGTCGGCGACCGCTATAGACAAGGGCTCAGCCCCGCCCGAGCCGTAGGTCACGGCCGCCTGGAAGGTGCCGTCGCCGTTGCCTAACAAGGCGGCCACCGTGCTGTCCGGGTAGTTTGCAACGAGCAGGTCCGGGTTCCCGTCGCCGTTCACATCTGCGACTGCCACAGACCAAGGACCGCTGCCGCCGGCATAGGTTACCACTGGCTGGAAGGTACCGTCCCCGTTGCCCAGGAGAACTCCCAACTCGCCACTGTAGTTCGCCACAATCAGGTCGGGTTTGCCATCGTGATTCAGATCGGCAACTGCTACATCAGCGGATTCGTAGCCGCCGGAACTATAGGTCACTGCCGGCTGGAAGGTCCCGTCGCCATTGCCCAGTAGCACGGCTACGGCACCGGGATAATAAATCCCCGCTACTAGGTCGGGCTTGCCGTCACCGTTCAAATCTGCAATTGCTATCCCAGACGGAGACTGGCTGCCCAGGCTGTACGTCACGGCCGGCTGGAAGGTTCCATCACCGTTGCCCAGCAGCACGCCCACCGTGTTGGAGTTGTAGTTGGCTACCAAAATGTCCGGCTTGCCGTCGCCGTTCACATCGGCGACCGCTACCGACCTAAAGTCCGCGCTTGAATTGGTCCCACCCGAGTCGTAGGACACCGCCGGCAGGAAAAGCGGGTTCCCATCCAGTGGGCGCGCGCCGTGCCGTTTCGAATGCGAGCGGCTCACAGGAGATCCGCCACCACCGGCCCATGGTGATAGCGGACGCTCCGCTTGTGCGGGCGCGGAAGCTTCCGCCGGAGCCAACCCGGCGTTTGCCTTCTCGGACCTCTGACCTGCGCCGGACGTTTGCGCCAGCACAGCGGCCGCGATCAACAGAATCAGAATTGCAATGAAAGGAGCAACGACACTGAGAGAATAATTCCGACGAAGCTTGCGCGTCATACAAGTCCTCCTTCAAGGGTGAAGCGGGGGCCGTGCTCGAGGTCCATCAATTCCGCTACCAGCGTTCTGATCTCGAAACGCCCGACCCAAACCTGGGAACCGTAACTAACACAGACTGAAAAAGGGGCCCGACAGCGCTCTCGCCTCAAGGGGTGTGCAGGTCGTTCGGGGGAAGTGCTCTTCGGGAGGCGCAACAAGGTAACGCCATCAGTAATAGGACACGAACGCGCACGTCTTGTCAGTGCAGTGGGTCACATCTCGATGTGACTGGATGGTTGGGATACAGTAAAGCGCGCGTGCCGCGGGTTTGTGCTCGCGCTTTTGGCGAAACCTGGGCAAACTGCGGCGCGGTATCCGAGAGGCGACCCATCCCGTAGAATAGACTTTTGCCCGACGCATGAAGCGCATCGCCATCCTCGGTTCCACCGGCTCGATCGGCCGCAGCACCCTCAGCATTATCGAAAGCCCGGCCACGGAGGCATGCTCGACCGCATCGATGCCATGCTCTTCGCCGTCCCCGTGGTCTGGGCCTACCTCGCATGGCAGCTGATGCAGTAGGGGCTTCCGATGTTATCCCTGCAACAGGCGGTCACGACGTTGCTTGCCGCGAGGCAGTCTTTTCCCAAGCTACGGGATCACTTTAAACACAACCCCGCTGGACCATGTGCTGGTGCCGCCGTATTCGGCTGTGCCATATAGGTTCCCAGCCTTGTCGAGGATCACGCCAGCCGTCGGGTGCCACCCGTCGTTGTTGCCGCCAAAGCTCCAAAGAACAGTTTCAGTGTAAGCGGTGCCATTCCGGGTGATCTTGAAGACGGTGCCGCAATAACTCGCTAGGCCCTGGCAGGCTCCTGTTCCACCCGCATAGGTGGTGCCGTAGACGTTTCCAGAGGAATCGACCGCCAGGGGACCAAGTGGCTGAGCGCCATCTTTTTTCTTGCCGTTAAAAGTATGGAGCTTCTTGAACTTCCAGCCCGCACGGCTGGGCGTCAGTTTGAAAGCGGTGCCTCCAACGAGATTGCCACCGTTGACCTGAATTCCGTTGTACTGAGTCGTGCTATAGAGAGCGCCGGCCTGGTCGAATACTGGCGTGCTGTTGACGTTGTATCCGTCCGCATATTTTCCCTGGGCGTTTATAGGCAATCCAAACAGGATGCTCGCGCTCCATCCGCTGGATTTGGATAGCTCGAAGACATAACCACCAGGGTTGGGTTGAAGGCCGCCCTGTTCCGCCACGCCGTAAACATTTCCGGCAGCGTCCAGAGTCACTCCCGCAGGATCGTTCCAGCCTACTTCATAAAGGCGGCTTTCAGTCCAACCTCCGCCCGACGGACTCAGTTCGAAGATGCCATCGTAATATGTCGGGCCAAACAGATTGCCCGCTTTGTCCATCACGACGCCAGCAAGCGGGGTGGTATCGAAGTATCCGAAATAACCCGTACCACAAGTTCCGCCTTCAGGACAAAAGCTGTAGAGCACAGTTTCCGTCCAACCACTCTGTGAGGGGCTCAGCTCAAAAACCGTACCATGTTCGTAGAGGCCGCCGCCGGAAGTCGTGCCATAAAGATTGCCGAGCGAGTCGAAAATGAGAGCACCTTCGGGGAGTTCGCCATCCGTGCAACTCGCCTGTGCGCAAAAGCTGTACAACACAGTTTCCGTCCAGCCATCTTGCGAGGGGCTCAGCTCAAAAACAACGCCGCCGCCATTAGCGCCACCGGAGGTAGTGGTGCCGTAAAGGTTGCCGGCGGCATCGAAAATCAGCTCGCCATTGGGCATGCTCCCATCGGTACAGTACCAACCGCCCGTCTGACAAAAATTGTACAGAACGACCTCGGTCGCAGTTCCCCAAGCCGCAGTGGACAGCAAAAGTGTGGTGAAGACCCCGAGAAGAATCACACATGCGGGAACGCTTATCCGAGACATAGTCCTCCTAAGATTGGCACCAACGAGATGTTGCCGGAGGAGAAGTCGGCGTTTTTCGAGGATACGGTCTGGCACCATTCGCAGGAATGGCTCTTTGTTCCGGATGGCCCGGCACTCCTGGGCCATTGCCCCCACCCCTACGCGCGTTTTCTCCCTTACAATAAGAAGTCCGCATGAAGCGCATCGCCATCCTCGGTTCGACCGGCTCGATCGGCCGCAGCACCCTCAGCATTGTCGAAAGCTATCCCGACCGCTTCCAGGTCGCCACGCTAGCCGCCGGCAACAATGTCGATGCCGTTTATGAGCAAGCGCTGCGCTGGAAACCGCGTGTAGTCTCGCTCGCCAAAGAGCGCGATGCCGACTCCCTGCGTAAGAAGCTCGCCGTCGCCGGGCTTTTCGATATTGAAGTCGTCCACGGTTCCGCTGGCACCGTCCGCGTCGCCACGCATCCCGATGTCGATTTTGTAGTCAGCGCCATCGTGGGAGTTTCCGGACTGGAAGCCACCTACGAAGCCGTCAAATCCGGCAAGTCCGTCGGCTTGGCCAACAAGGAATGCCTGGTGGTTGCCGGAGAGCTCATCACGGCCGAGGCTCGCCGCCAGGGCAAGCCGCTTCTGCCCATCGACAGCGAGCACAACGCCGTCCATCAATGCCTCCGCGGCGGCCGCATGCACGAGGTCGAACGCGTCTGGTTGACCGCCTCCGGTGGACCGTTCCTCCGAACGCCCAAAGAAGATTTCGCCAGCATCACGGTCGAACAGGCCCTGAACCATCCCACCTGGAAAATGGGCAAACGCATCACCATCGACTCCGCCACGCTGATGAACAAAGGATTTGAGGTGATCGAAGCCTGCCGGCTCTTTCACGTCCCACCTGAACAGGTTCAGGTCATCGTGCATCCCCAGTCCACCATTCATTCCATGGTCGAATTCGTGGATGGCAGCATCCTGGCGCAGATTTCCGTGACGGATATGCGGCTGCCCATCCTGTATGCGCTAACCTACCCGGATCGAATCACTTCCGAGCTGCGCTTCCCGGTCATGGACCTGCGGCATCTCGATTTCTGCCCCCCGGATATGGTCAAATTTCCTTGTCTGCGTTTGGCTTACGAGGCGGCTGCGGCGGGAGGCACAAAAACCATCGCGCTCAATGCGGCTGACGAGGTGGCGGTGGCGGCGTTTCTGGACGAACGGATCGGCTTTGACGATATCCCCCGTATCATCGAAGACGTATTAACTGCAACGCCACCGGCGGATTTGGAATCTATTAAAGAGGTATTGGACTCTGATACGGAAGCCCGTGGCCTGGCAAGCGAAATCGTAAGACAGCACAGGCGTGCGGGATCGCCCATCAGGGCCATTTCTTAACTGTCATTTCGGAGTAATGTGGTATCTATGCCCCAGCTTTTATCCATTCTTCATACTATTTTTGTCATGGGGATCGTGCTCGGATTCATGATCCTGATTCATGAGTTCGGACACTACGCTGCAGCCAAGTATTTCGGTGTTCGTGTCGAGCAATTTGCCATCGGTTTCGGCAAGCGCGTGACCGGCTTCCGGAAGGGCGAAACCGACTATCGCATCAACATCCTGCCGCTCGGCGGCTACGTCAAGATGTCGGGCGAGAACCCAATGGACTCCCGCTCTGACGACCCGGGCGAGTTCCTGAATCATCCGCGCTGGCAGCGTTTCGTGATCGCCATTGCCGGCCCCGCCATGAACGTTCTGCTCGCCTTTGGCTTGTGGACGGGGGTTTTCATGGTGCACTACGAATATCCGGCCGTGATCGATGGCCCGGCCGTTGTGGGATGGATCATACCCAACACGCCGGCCGCCGCCGCTGGGATGCAGATCGGCGACCAGATCGTTAAAGTCGACGACGTTGAGCACCCCAACTGGGAGCAGGTGTTCTACAAGGAAGCGCTTAGTCCCAACCAGCCTTTGAAGTTTGAAATGCTGCGCCAGGGCGTCATCTCCGACTACACGCTCGTGCCGCAGCCAATGGGCCGCAATGAGTCTGGCGACGTCGGTTTGGTCCCTAAAGAGCCGGCCTTTATCGCCACCATGATTGAACCCGACATGCCCGCCGAAAAAGCCGGCCTCAAAGTCGGCGACCAGATTCTGACGGTCGATGGCCAGGAGATCCCCGCGCTCGAAGCGCTGGTCGATATGCTTGCCCGCACCAAAGATCAGCCTTTGGACATCGTCGTTCTCCGCAACGGTCAGAAACTTGACTTCAAGGTCAAGCCCACGCTCTCGGCCGGCCATCCGGCAGGAGAAATGCGTTATCGCATCGGGCTCGCCAGCATGCCGACGAAAGTTGTGAGCCTTCCCTTTGCGCAAGCCGTCAGCAAGTCGGCCGGCGAATGCGTCAAGAATTCATCCCTGATCATGGAATTGCTGCGCAAAATGATCGAGCGCAAAGTTTCCCTGAAGCAGGTGGATGGCCCCATCGGCATCGGCAGCGCTGTTGGCAGCGCCGCCCGTGAAGAAGGCTGGACACCGCTGCTGCTGGTGAGCGCGATCATCAGCCTCAACCTCGGCGTGATGAACCTGCTGCCCATCCCCATCCTCGACGGCGGCGTGATCCTGCTTCTGTTCATCGAAAGCCTGATGCAAAAGGAAATCAGCCTCCCGATCAAGGAACGTATCTACCAGGCCGCGTTTGTGTTCCTGGTGCTCTTTGCGGTGACGGTGATCTACAACGACATCGTCAAGCAGTTACCCAGCCTGGCAAGGATGCCATGATTGTTGCGGCGTGGTGCGTCTGGTTACTGACCAACAAACATATACTGACTGGTTAACGATGGCTGTATATACCTGACGGTTAATGTTGTTCTCGTTAGATTACTCTTCAGTATCCACACACGCCATCCAACAATCTATTTAGAATCAATTACTTATACTCAATTTGTCGGGAATAGTGTGTCAATGGGAAGGAATTACACGGATATGGATAAGTGAATGAATCCGCTGGAAATATAATTCTGCTGGAGGTGTCGGATCAGGCCGACGAATGTGATAAGAGGTGCTGGAATTGTTCAGTCACGCGAACAAGCTCGTTACGTCGAAGCTCCGCAATGGTCTTGATGTTCTTGAGGACTGGGACTTCGTTGGCGCAGGTTTCATTGTGCCGGCGGTGTGGTCGCCCACGTCTCGAAAAACGCGAGACGTGGGGCACCTCAGGTCTAGACCTGGGCCACCCGCCTGCTAACGAAAAGCCATACAGGACCGTCAATTCATAATGCTTGGACTGCGACCAACTCCATGGAGCCAGCCACTTCGGATCGCTGCTTGCATTCTGGCTATTTCGACGGCAGTTGTGGGACAAGCGTTGAACGACGATCTTACGGCGTTCGTGACCAACATGTCGCGCATCAGCCGCTGCGGGAACCCGACGTTTTCGCCGGATGGCAAACGTTTGGCCGTGATCTGTGATCTGACCGGAACGCCCGAGGTGTGGACGGTAAGCGCCGATGGAGGCTGTCCCAGTCTGGTAACGGAGATGCCGAATCCAGTCACGGCCGTTGACTGGTCCCCGACCAGCGATTGGCTGGCAGTTTCGGCAGCGCCCGGAGGCGGATTAAACGAGCAGACATTCTTGATCCACCCGGACGGGACGAACATGCAGCGCATCACGGACGGAGGGAAAGAAGACAATTGGCTGGATGGCTGGAGTCCTGATGGAAAGACCCTGATGATCGCCTCCAATCGCCGCGGCGCCCCTGGCATGGACGATTATGTGGTGGATCCTTTTCACAAGACCTTTCAGCTGACGAGCACAAATGAGGGCGCTGGGGACTACTACGACATTTCCGCCGATGGACGGTTCGCCCTGCTACGGCGCGTTTACAATCGCGGCAATAATGATCTTTACCTGGTCGACCTTCGTGAGCACAAGGAGATCTTGCTGACTCCGCACGACAGGCTGGCGCAGTTCTCGGGGCACCTTGCGCTCGATGGGCGCACGGTGTATCTCGAGTTCGACAAGGATCGCGATCAGGCCGCATTCGGTCGAATCCGGATCGGAGCCGATGGCAAACCCGGAGCTATCGAGTTGCTGGCGAGCCGGGACGATGGCGAACTGCAAAACGCGAAAGTCAATCGCCAGGGGAGTCGGGTTGTCCTGGTCTGGAATGTTGCGGGCCGGACGGAACTGGCCTTTTTCGACCCGAGGACTGGCAAACTGAGTGCGGGTCCAATACTTCCCGCGGAAATTGCGGACGCTGATGATTTGACTTTTTCGCCGGATGGCGAATCCCTGGCGCTGACGATTTACGGATCGGCCGCGCCGTCGAACGTGTGGATTCTGGATCTTAAGACGAATCGGTTGCGTCAAGTGACGGACAGCAACCATCCGGGCATAGATTTGTCGCAACTTGTCCGGCCGACACTCGTGAGATACAAAGCCGAAGACGGTCTGCCGCTGAGCGGTTGGCTGTACTTGCCCAAAAATGGAAAGAAGCCATATCCATTCGTTTTGACTTTCCATGGCGGACCTGAGGCACAGGAGGTGCCCTCCTTCCATTCCGACTATCAGGCCCTGCTGGCCAGTGGCATTGGCGTGTTCGCTCCCAACGTGCGAGGCTCGGCGGGATTTGGAAAGAAATTCGTCAATCTTGATAACGGTCCGTTGCGAGTGAATGCGATCCGCGACATAAAAAGCTCCGCAGACTATCTTTTGGAGCAGAAGCTGGCCGATCCAAAACGCCTTGGCATCATGGGCGGTTCGTATGGTGGATATATGACGATGGCGGGCGTCACCGAATATCCGGACCTGTTCGCTGCCGGTGCCGACCTCTACGGTATCGTGAATTTCGAGACCTTCTTCCAACACACAGAGCAATGGATGGCTGCCATCTCAACTTTGGAATACGGTGATCCTAAGACCCAGAGCGAGATGCTCCGCGCGCTCTCTCCCGTTCACAAACTGGATCGCGTGAAGGCGGCGATGCTAGTGCTGCATGGCGCCAATGACACGAATGTCCCCGTCAACGAGGCCGAACAGGTGGTCGATGCGCTTAAGAGAAATGGCGCGCCAGTGAATTATGTACTATTCCCCGACGAAGGACATGGCTGGAGAAAGACCTCGACGCGAATTCAATCGAATATGCTGGTAACTGATTGGTTTCGGCAATATCTCCGGCCATGAAGGCGGGGTGGCCCGAGTCCCCGCCGAGAATCACGGGCGAACATTGGGTTAGAAAAATGAGGGCGCCCTACGTCGGGACGTCGGCCACTCGCCGTAAGGAATCTCATTGTGCCGGCGGTGTGGTCGCCCACGTCTCGAAAAACGCGAGACGTGGGGCAACCTCAAGCCTAGACCTCGGCCGCCCTATTCAGAGTAGCCCCACTACCTGTGACCCGGTGCCTGTGACCTGCCTCACAACAACCTGTTAAAATAAAGATTCCTATGGCTGAGATTATTCGTAGAAAAACGTTTACGGCATCGATTGGCGGGGTTCGGGTGGGCAGCGATGCGCCGGTTATGGTGCAATCCATGACCAACACCGATACCGCGGATATTCCGGGAACTATCAAGCAAGTCGCTGCCCTGGCGCGTGCGGGCAGCGAGGTTGTCCGCGTAACGGTCAACAATGACGATGCGGCGAAGGCGATCCCCCACATCAACGAAGGGCTTGAAAAGCAGGGCGTTCGCGTCCCCATCGTGGGCGATTTTCATTACAACGGGCATCAACTTCTCATCAAGTATCCCGAGTGCGCTGAGGGACTGGCGAAATACCGGATTAATCCCGGCAACGTCAGCGTTGGGCGCAAGAACGACGACAACTTCCGCACCATGATCGAAGTTGCGGTGAAGTATCAGAAGGCGGTGCGCATCGGCGTGAACTGGGGATCGCTCGACCAGTCGCTGCTGACCAAGATGATGGACGAGAATTCGCGGCTGGCGGAGCCGAAAGATGCGCGCGAAGTCACGATGGAAGCGATCGTGGTGAGCGCGATCAACTCGGCGAAGCTGGCCGAGCAGTATGGAATGCGCCCGGAGCAGATCATCCTGAGCGCGAAAGTCAGCGGCGTGCAGGACCTGATCGACGTGTATCGCCGGCTGGCGGCGCGCTGCCAATATCCGCTGCATCTGGGACTGACCGAGGCGGGCATGGGAGCGAAGGGCATTGTGGCCTCAAGCGCGGCGATGGCTGTGCTGCTGCAGGAGGGCATCGGCGACACGATTCGCGTGTCCCTCACGCCTGCACCCGGAGGCGACCGCACCGAAGAGGTGCGCGTGGCGCAGCAGATTTTGCAGTCCATGGGAATTCGCAGCTTTACGCCGCAAGTGACGGCGTGTCCGGGCTGCGGACGCACGACCAGCACGTTCTTCCAGGAAATGGCCGAACAGATTCAGACCTACCTGCGCGAGCAGATGCCGGTCTGGAAGAAGACCCATACCGGCGTCGAAGAGATGAAGGTTGCCGTGATGGGATGCGTGGTCAACGGCCCCGGCGAATCCAAGCACGCAAGCCTGGGAATTTCACTGCCGGGAACGTTCGAAGAACCGAAAGCTCCGGTGTATGTGGATGGACGGCTCTTCACGACACTTAAAGGCGACAAGATTGTCGCCGAGTTCATCAAGATTCTGGATGACTACGTCGAGTCGCACTACGCGGCGAGAGAAAAGGAAGAAGTCGGCACCGCATAGGCGAGAGGGCAGTTTTGCCACAGAAGGTCCTCTTTAGAACTTCCACACTCAAGCCAAAAGAAGGCTTGGATGGGCCACCGGCCAGGAGCCGCCGGTTTCTAGAAGAATGACCTCGCCTGCGGCGCCTCGTCGAACTTGGGCAGTTTAGCTGTCGAATTGACAAAGCGTGCTGTTTTCTTGTTTTCCGCGTGGACAGAATAGTTTGGAGCTATGTTGTTCTTCGGGTCGCTCCACATGCAACCGATCGCTGTCGTTTCATCCTGCCACTCAAACCATACCAGTGTCGGGCTTTCGATCTGTAGTATTGGCGTGCCGAGCGCAGGAGCAATACGCCTCAACAGGGACGCGAATTGGGCGGCGGGGATATTCTCATGGAAGCGGTTGAAGATGTAAAGCCTTCCATCCCAGAAGCCAACGGCAGTAAGTGAATTCCTTCCCTGAATGAGCGTTCCGGTGGCTTCGTGCTCGGACACAGAGGTTATCTCGATGCCCGGCACGGCCTTTCTCACCTCCCATGGCTCCATGCCGAGGCGCAAACCATCGACCTCCTTGGGTAATGGCCTAAGCATGACGGGTTCGGACGGTTCTTCCCATTCAGCCTTTATATCCTTTATGGGGTCTGACTTGAAAATGGATCCATCCCCGCCCGCTTGTGGGGCGTCTAGGGCAGACAGCATCGCTGGGTAGTCAACGATTTCAAGCTTAAGCACACGCGAGACGCGGTCAGATAATTCCCCATCCTCATACCGTACTCGCACATCCCCGTCTATCCAAAGCCAGCACCGTGAATCTGGACCCTTGTAGAGGCTCACGTGCGGCTTTCCGAGTTGCATTATCGTGCTTCGGTCGAAGGCATCGGCGTCCCGTGGGCTAATCCGTATGAGTTCACTCTCGATGCTGTATAGCCTGTTCCCTGAAAAGTCTAGGAGGACAGAGAAACCTCCAGGTGTTTCACCATACAGACGCATCGACTTCTGCGCTGGATCGCTTTTTAAGCTTGGCATTCTATTTCTGGCGTCAGAGATTGTCATGCCCAGTTGGAACCCCTGCAAACGAGTTGGAAGAAACCCAGAGGAAGAAACCTTGAAGGACTTTGTTTGCTGCGCCGGTTCGTTGTAGAGAGGACCCTTTGCGACGGGGGCGGGAGACTGAACTTCGTTTGGGTTCTCACAGCAACAACAGGCTAGAAGAACGCAAGTAAGAATGGCGATCCCCGACCGATCCCGCAGCGGACTGACTAGGAAATCCGCGTCCATTAAGCACCTTCTTTCCCTGTCTATTTACTCCCCTACATGGTCGAGAGGCTGTGATGCGCCCCGCGCTCTGCCGTGACTCGATGCTTATAGGTCTATTTGCTGAGTTTGCGGATGGCCCGGATGAGCTCTGCCACGTTGTCCTTGCGGACGGGCATCTCGGGTCCCATCATCACCCGGTTGCCGTCCCTCATCGTCGCCCGGAAACTGAGGTAGTTGCCGATCTCGGCCCAATCTTTGTCCCCGGTCTTCCTTACCCTTGTGACCCTCAAGTTGTCCACCGTTATGTAAGGTTGGTTTTTTCCGTCGATGTGCATCGGCCTACCTCCTTAGCGGTCATGAACTATACTCTGATGTCACCATAGTGTAACTATTTTTATATATGGAAAGTGTAAATACCTATTTGTCAATAGTATACAATTTTTCATGGCATCATTATTACTTCAACCATGTATGTTTCCCACTCACCTGACCCGGTTCCCTCGGCTTTCCCTGAAATCGACAGCCGGGTGCCCGAGACAATGCGGGTGCCCCGGACGTCGCACACTCTGCGATGTGTGGGTTCGTCACAGCCGGGCTGTATCAGAACCACCGTCACGCTCTCAATGGTTGGCGAGACCGTAGCGGTAGGGTGAAAGTTCAGGGGTGGGCACCGTCGTGTCGAGAGTTTTGCTGGGTTCGAGAGCACGGCTGATTAACCTCGGCGGCTGAAGCCGTCCGGCGAAGCAACGCCCGTACCGCAGCGCTCAAGCGCTGCGCCACCCAAAATCCCGCACCTACCGAAACTCACGCACTAGCGGGTGGCCCGGATCTAATTCGTGGACGTTCCGCTTCTCGCGGTTTTCGAGAAGCGGATTCGCAGAAGCGTTGCTTCCGGGATCACAGGGAGAATGCCTCGCAACCACAGCGGTAGTGCATAACGAGTAGGGGTCCTTCGACTCGTTCGGCTCGCTTCGACTCACCTCACATCGCTCAGGATGACACTGGGGTGACGAGGAAATGGGTGGGCACTGAAAGTTAAGCGCCGTCCGGTCGAGAGTTTTGCCGGGGTCGAGAGCCCAGTCATTCGCAAAGTACGCGAATGACTGGGGCACCCGGCACAGAATTAAGGAACGCGGGTTATCGGAATCAGTGCGGGCTCGCGGAACTCCCTTGGGCAGGTAGCTTCCTTAAAGCACCCATGATGCCGTCAACGTGGGCGAGTAGACCCGCTGCTGCATCGTCGACCCGTCCCGATCCTGCCATGCTGAGCTTGTGTTCGACAAACACTTCCTGCGGGGCATTCGAGCAGTCAGCGGCAGGCGCATTTATGAAGATCGCTACAGATAAGTAGGATGCCGAGCCCTTCGGTGACTGGAGTTTGACGCCTTCTACCCAAGCATCTTCCGTCGCGATGTCCACGTTGAGCGCGTTCTTGCGCTCATCCACCAGGACGAAAGACGTCGACTTCCGCACCGCCTCCTTGAACGCGAAAGCAAATCGAATGCCAACGCTGTCATCGCCCTGGTGTTCGACGTGAATCCTGGTTTGGGTTTGTGCGCAAAGCGCAGACGGGAGCAGGAGTAACACGAAGATGAAGCGCATGGTAGATTTATCGTACCTCGCACGTGCCCGAAAACAATCACTGAGACGGGTTCCCAAGCCTAGTTCGGCTTGAGTCGGGCAGATCGTCTCGGTGCCACCGTTTGTCGGAATTGAAAGAATAATAGTCTTGACTTCGTGTTTTCTTCGCCTAACATTAAACCAGTATGAGTAAACGAGGCCTTACCCGTGAACCCGTGATGTGGACCCATGACGGGGGTCAACTGCAGCACGACGAGCAACACGCTTTCCGTTACGAAGTTCAGGACCATGGCAACGTGATCGGCTTCATCACTGCCGACCGGGATAGGCGGCATCCGGACGTGAGATGGAAGCCCTCAGCCTTCTGCGGGGGCGGGACTGTCGAGTTGGATGGGAGCTACCGGACGGCCGAAGAGGCGCTCACAGCTTTCCAAGTTCATGGGCGCTAACCCACTCGATACCGACTGTCGAGGATTTCCCCGAGTGAGAGCCATCTGCCGGGTGCCCGAGAGGATGCGGGTGGGAAACGGGAATCGAATCCGCAACCCTTGGAGGCTCACGGTCGGGATACCCATGTCTCGGAAATCACGAGACATGGTGCACCCACGCTACTGTTCTCAAGTGTGGCTCCTCCGCCGAGGGACATCATGATACTTATGAACGTAATCCACTGGAACAGTTGTGAGCCATTTATTGAACAATCCCATTACACGCAATATAAAAGGCGCCCACTTTGAGGTAGGGTGTGATTGTTCGGATCACCACTTACTCAAAGGAGCGCCGTTATGAAGCAAGAAAAGTATATCGGTATGGACGTTCACCAGGCAACGATCTCGGTCGCGGTCATGGATGGCAAGGGCAAGCTGATCATGGAATGCATCCTGGAGACGAAGGCAGACACGATTCTGGAGTTCCTCCATGGGCTACGCGGAACTGTATCGGTAACCTTTGAAGAGGGAACTTCGGCTGCCTGGTTACATGACCTGATGAAGCCGCACGTTGCCCATCTGGTGGTCTGCGATCCGCGAAAGAACGCGCTGCTGAAAGATGGCAGCAAGAGTGACCGGATCGATGCGCGCAAACTGGCCGAGTTGTTACGCGGCAACCAGCTCCATGCGGTGTACCACGGAGAGCGCGGGGTGCGTACTTTAAAGGAGTTGGGTCGCAGCTACCAGACTCTCACGAAAGACGTCACACGCGTGATGAGTCGGATCAAAGCGCTGTATCGCAGCTGGGCTATTCCTTGCAGCGGAACCACGGTGTATGCCCCGCGGCATCGCGCCGAGTGGTTGGCGAAGATTCCGCAACCCGGAGTCCGTCTGCGGGCGGAGCGGTTGTATCAGCAACTGGATCTCCTGCAACCGGTGCGCCAGGAAGCGCGAGGCGACCTGCTGCGCGAGAGCCGCAAACATGAGGCCGTGCAAAGGCTGCGGCAGATTCCTGCGATCGGTCCGATTCGTGCCGCCTTGCTGGTGGCCCTGCTGCAGACACCGCACCGTTTCCGCACCAAGCGCCAGCTGTGGGCGTACAGTGGTTTCGCCATCGAGACGCACGACAGCGGCGAGTATCGCTATGTCCGAGGGAAGATCCAACGAAACCGGGAGCGCATCACGGTACGCGGTCTGAACGATAGCCATAATCACGATCTGAAGAATCTGTTCAAAGGCGCTGCTCTTTCGGCCAGCACTCAGCCGGGGCCGCTGCGCGATTTCTATACGGCTCTGGTTGAAAAAGGAATGCGGCCGACGATGGCCCGTCTGACCTTGGCACGAAAGATTGCCGCCATTACGTTAACCATTTGGAAGAAAGGAGTAAGTTTCGACGCCAAACAATTGCATCGGCAAGCCGCTTGAGCGTCTCTGGTAACAGGCCTTTCCATCTCCGGCGATTCTCTGGTGGTGGTCGGTCGGTTCTTGAGACGCTCGGTTCGAGGTGAGTATCAGTCAATGAGATCGGCCCTGTGTGCTTCGGCACCGAGTCACCCATTTCACGTTATGCCTCCTCGGATAACCAGAAATAGCGATAGGCCACGAGCCTCCGATAGAACCATGGTTGACACTCCAAAACCAGGTCCGCTTGCCAAGTTTCAAGACTCGATTGGCGTCGTCACCACCGGAAGATGAAACCCCATGGGAAGGAAAAACAAGCCAGAGCAAAACCTCTCGACCGCAATCGAGGGGGCACTTACAGACAGTGGGCTGGATCTCGAGACAAAAAATCTTCTCCTCCAGTCGAGGCGGAGCTTTTTTCTTGACATCCCTTTTTATAGAACTCTTTGACCCTGAAAATGGCGAACAAACAGCGCACGCTTGCGAGAACGCCTGATAACAGAAGTTACCGCGCAACCACTTCAACCGTGATGTAAAAGAAAAGCCGCCCAGACAAGGGACGGCTTGGCTCTATTGAGAATCTTTCAAATTACAACAAA
>JBELAC010000169.1:0-10882 GCA_049509215.1 Terriglobales bacterium | reverse complement strand
GCATTTCTTCGGCGGTTTCGACGCGCGTTAACTCGGCGGCCCCGGGTGGGGTGATGGAAGTCGGGCCACTGATCAGCAGAACGCGGGCGCCGCGGCGCAAGGCAGCTTCAGCCATTGCGTAACCCATGCGACCGCTGGAGCGATTTGTCAGATAGCGGACGGGATCGATTTTCTCGCGTGTGGGACCTGCGGTAATCAGAACCGTTTCTCCAGCCAGATCCTGCGAGGCGCCCAGGGTATCCATCACGGCGGCAACAATCGTTTCAAGTTCCGCGAGACGACCGGGTCCGGTCATTCCGCAGGCCAGGTAGCCGCTGCCGGGATCGACGATGCGGACACCGCGCTTGCGAAGAATTTCGAGATTCCCTTGCGTGGCGGGGTGATTCCACATGTTGACGTTCATCGCAGGAGCGACAACAACGGGGGCCGGGGTCGCCAGGTAGAGAGTCGAGAGAAAATCGTTGGCAATGCCCTGCGCGAATTTGGCGAGAACATCGGCAGTTGCTGGAGCTACGAGCAGCGCATCGATGGCCTGGGCAATCGCAATGTGCTCGATGGCAGATTCGACATTGGCCTGAGAATTGTCAGAGCCGAACAGATCGATGATGACTTTTTCTCCGGAGAGAGCGGCGAAAGTGAGGGGACGAACAAATTCCTGGGCGGCGCGGGTCATAACGACCTGCACGCGAATGCCTCGGTCTTGCAGAAGGCGAACGATCTCCGCGGACTTATAAGCGGCGATGCCTCCGGAGATGCCGAGAGCGATTTTCATAGGAGCAGGCGAGCGGCGATTTTGAAATCAAGGCCGCTCCACAATATGGATGCCGCAAGTTGGTCGTGGACGCACGTATATACCAAGAACCGCCGGGGCTAAAGCCCGGCCTAATTAGCGGTGGTTGACGCGGTCCTAGGGCCGCTCTTCCACGGCAACCTTCCACGACCCACGGAGCCCGAATGCCAATGCGCGCAGTTCACAAGACGATGCAACCAGCTCACGCGGCTTCACGAGCGTCCCAAAATAGTGCACGCCGCGGTGCAAGGAATTTCAACGTCAACAAAAACAAAATCTGCGGCGATCGAGTCGTCGGCAATCTGTTTCTACGCGTCTTGGCCGAAGGCTTTGCCCAGGGTCTCGCTCGCAGTTTCGACCGCGAGCTTCGGCAATTCCGGGATCAGCCATTTCACTTTGCCTGCTTTGATTTCGTCTTGCGCGATGCGGCAGGGCTTGCGGGAAATCGTTTCGATCACCGGCGGCGCGCCACCCTGCAATTGCCGGGCCCGGCGGGCCGCTACGAGAATGTAGCGGTAGTTGCTGTCAAATCCTTCGATCAGCTTCATAGACTCTCCCCTGGAACTCTCTCTATCTTGACTGCTTTCTCTCTGCCCGTCTACAGGACCTTGGTTACCATCGGCACCGCGCCGAAGGAGGCCAAAATCGGCTGCACTCGCTCGCGCGCCTGTTCGAGCCGACACGCTTTTGCGATTGCCAAGAGCCGGTCATCTTCTGGGGTGGGCTTGTTCCCGCGTCGGCTGATCCGCTCGGCGAGCACGATGGCTTTCAACTCGTCGGCGGATTGCTCGAGCAGGTTGTTTACTAATATATAGTCGTATTTCGTGTAATTCTCAATCTCACGCCGGGCCGTATCCAGGCGGCGACGAATGACGGCCTCGGGATCGGTTCCACGACTCCGCAGGCGCCACTCCAGTTTCTCGCGGTCGGGAGGCAGAATGAAAATGCTCACAGCCTCCGGAAGTTTCTGCTTGACCTGGGCTGCCCCCTGCACGTCGATGTCGAGAAGCAGATCGTGGCCTTGTTTCTTGGCCTCGCGCAGAAAGCGTCGCGCCGTTCCGTAGAAATTGCCCTCGGTCCCGAACACTTTTGCGTACTCAAGAAATTCGTCTTTCGCGATCATCGCCTTGAATTCTGGCTCCGCGACGAAAAAATATTCCTTGCCGTCGTGTTCGCTTCCACGGGGCTCACGCGTGGTATAGGAAATAGAAAAAACGAGGCCGCCGACCATCTTGAGGAGTTCATTGACGAGAGTAGATTTCCCCGAGCCCGACGGCGCCGAAACGATAAAGACGGTGCTCATTCCAGATTCTGTACCTGTTCCCGTGATTTTTCGATTTCTGACTTGATCAGGAGCCCTGCTTCGGTGATCTTGAGCGCGTCGCCGGCCAGCCCCGAAGTTTTGGACAGCAGCGTGTTGGCTTCGCGGTTCATCTCCTGCAAAAGGAAATCCATTTTCTTGCCGACTTCGCCGCCTTGATCGAGGAGCGCAACGAAATGGTCGATGTGAGTATCGAGCCGGACCAGTTCTTCCTGAATATCGCTGCGATCAACCAGAAGTGCGGCTTCCTGCAAGATGCGATCCTTATCGATCTGCGCGCCGAGCATTTCGCGCAGGCGAGACTGCAGGCGCTCCGCGTAGGCGCGGAGAATTGCGCTGCGATGGACTTCGACGCCTCCGGCAGCAGTGTGCAGGTGTTTCATGCGATCGCGTAATTCGCGCTCGATGCCGCGGCCCTCTTCTTCGCGCATCTGGTTGAGGCGGGCGAGCGCTTCTTCGACGCAGGCCATGACCGCAGCTTCCAATTCCTCGCCGAACCGCTCGCTGCCGGAGTCCATCGCGCCCGGCATACGCAGGACAACGTTCAGGTCGGGATTGCCCTCGATTCCAAATTCCTGAGCGGCTGCGCGAAACGTCTGCACGTAACCGGCGACCAGTTGGCGATTGAGGGCGACTCCGCTGGTGCCAGAGTAATCGAGGCTGAGGGTGATCTCGACGTGGCCGCGCGCCATTTTTTCTTTGAGCAGGCGACGCAGCTTCATCTCCAGCGAATCGGTATCAGAAGGAAGGCGGAAGTGAAGATCGAGGAAGCGGTGATTCACCGACTTCAAGGACAAGGCGAAGGCAAGACGGGCATTGGCCTGCCCTCGAACTTGCGCGTAACCCGTCATGGAGCGAAGTGGCATATTTGAATCCAGTGGCTAGTGGTTGGTGATTAGAGATTAGTGTCGGGCGAGGTGGGGCGTTCGCTGATAAGCCCCTGAGCAGGCCCAACACTAATCAAGAATCGCCAGTCTCCAATCACGAATCACCGACCGCAAACTCGAATGACTAATCACTAACCACTAACCACTAACCACTAACCACTGATTCTCGACGCGTCGGCTTCGGCGAACTGTAATTCGTAGAGACGGCGATACGTACCCAGTTTCTGGATCAGTTCGTCGTGCGGGCCGATGTCGCTGATGGTGCCATTGTCGAGCACCACAATGCGGTCGGCACGGCGGATGGTCGAGAGCCGGTGCGCGATTACAAACACAGTACGCCCACTCATCAAATTTTGCAGTGCGGCTTGCACCAGGGATTCCGACTCACTATCGAGAGCGGACGTGGCCTCGTCGAGAATCAGAACGGGCGCATTTTTCAGGATCGCGCGCGCAATGGCAATGCGCTGGCGCTCGCCGCCCGAGAGGCGCACGCCGCGCTCGCCAATCATGGTGCGGTAGCCCTCCGGGAGCGCGGAAATAAATTCGTGCGCGTGGGCCATGCGGGCCGCTTCCTCGACCTGCTTTGCGGAAACATGGGGCTGTCCGTAGGCGATGTTGTTGCGCAGCGTGTCGTTGAAGAGAACGGTGTCCTGGGTGACGATGCCGATCTGCGAACGCAGCGAAGCGAGCGTAACTTCGCGGACGTCGAGACCGTCAATCAGTATGCGGCCCGATGAAACATCGAAGAAACGTGGGATCAGGTGAACGAGCGTACTTTTGCCGGCGCCGCTCGATCCGACCACGGCCAGCACTTCGCCGGCTCTCACCTCGAGATTGATGTCATGCAAAACAGAGCGGGAATCGTCAGCGTCGTGGTAGGAGAAGCCGACATCGTCGAATTGGATGTTGCGGGAAAACTTCGGGAGACGGCCAGCGCCGGGTTTCTCGCGGACCTCGTCTTCGATGTCCATGAAGCGGAATATTTCGGAGGAAGCGCCGACGGCCTGCTGAAAATTATTGTTGAAGAGAGCGAATTTACGGACCGGTTCGTAGAGCTTGAAGACCGCGATGATGAAGGCGAGGAAAGTTCCGGCCTTGAAAACGTGGTGGTTGATCTGGCTGCGGCCCAGAAGCAGGAGTAGAGCGATTGCGATTGCGCCGAAAATATCCATCAAGGGGGAACTGACAGCATAGGCCGCGACCAGTCGCAGATTGGCGCGAAATAGTCGTCGCGCTGCTGCGCGAAAGCGCTCCATCTCCCAGTGCTCCATGCCGAACGCTTTCACGATTCGGTTGCCGGTGATGGTTTCGTGGAGGATGTTCTGGATTTCTGCCAGTTTGTCCTGACCGCCGCGGGTTTTGCCGCGCACCTGCCGGCCAATTTTTCGTGACGAGTACAAAATCACGGGGACGAACAGCAACAAGACCCACGCCAGCTTTCCTCCCAGCAGGACCACGACTGCCGCGGTAAAGATGAAAGTAAAAAATTGCTGCAAAAACTCCGCGAGTACGCCTGACATGGCGTACTGCACACGCTCGATGTCATTGATGATGGTCGAGAGCAATGTGCCAGTGGTGTGCTTGGAGAAGAAGGCGGCTGAACTCCGCAGGAAAGCGTTGTAAAGATCGTCGCGTAGGTCGGTGATCATGCCGAAGCCTGTGTAGTTCACCAGGTAGGTTCCGACGTAATCGCAAATCCCCTTCAGTACCGTGGCAGTGACCAGGGCGAAAGCGACCGCGGTCCAAGGGTTCTGAAAATGCTGTGGAATGATCTGCTGGAGATTGAAGAACCGTTCCGTGCCCGGAAGTCTGAACAATGGCAGGCTCTTGCCCTGAGAAGAAGGATTGAGCACGCTATCGAAAATCGGGCCAATGAGCAAGACGCGGAAGGCATCCAGCAGTCCCACCAGCGCCATGAGCAAAACGGAGATGAGAAAGGGCGCGGTGTACGGCAGTAAGTAGTGCAGAAGGCGGGCCAGTTGACGGGGCTTTACCGGAGCGTTTGCGTTCCGCGCGTCCGTCAGTGGAATGGTTGCCATGCGTGTAATGCTTAATTCTATACGGCGGCATTCAGCTTTGGGCTCTCGGCTCTTGGTTTTCGCTGTCGACTCCCGGTTCCCAGCGGTCAACCGTTCCGGCGTATGCCTACGGCCGAACTCCTTATTTAGGGCTGTCCCGATGCACGACCTTCACCTTATAGCCAGCGCTTTGCAAACGTTTTCCCACATCTTCGGCGATCATCACGGAGCGGTGCTGGCCGCCGGTGCAGCCGAAGCCGATCGTCAGGTAGCTCTTGCCCTCATGAACGTAGTGGGGCAGAAGGTAAACCAGCAGGTCGGAAATGCGCTTGATGAATTCTCTGGTCTGGGGAAACGACCGTATGTACTTGGCGACGCGCGGGTCGCGTCCGGTGAAGGGCCGAAACTCGGGCACGAAATGGGGATTCGGCAGAAAGCGCACGTCGAACACGAGGTCGGCGTCGTCGGGAACTCCATGTTTGAAGCCGAAGCTGACGCAGGAGACCAGGATGGACTGATGTTTGCCAGATTCCTTTTGGAAGCGGTCAGTCAAGTGTGCGCGCAGTTCGTGCACGTTGAACTTGGAGGTGTCGATGACGAGGTCGGCGAGAGAGCGCATGATGCGCAGGTGACGTCGTTCGGCCGTCAAGGACGCGCGCACGGTGGTGCGGGTTCCGAGGGGATGGGGTCGGCGGGTCTCACTGAAGCGGCGCAACAGGACGGGATCGCTGGCTTCGAGGTAGATGACGCGGGTCGGGATCAACTGCTTGACCGACTTTAAGATTCTGGGCAATTTGTCGAGTTGCGATCCTTCGCGAACGTCAACGACCAGTGCGGTGCGGGGAATCTCTCCGGATTGCAGGGCCAATTCGGCGAAGCGGGGAATCAGATCGACAGGCAGATTATCCACGCAGTAATAGCCGAGGTCTTCGAAGGCCTTTAACGCGGAGGCCTTGCCCGAGCCGCTCATCCCGGTGATGATGACCAACTCGGAGCCGTCGTGAGGCTTACGCTTGCTTGGGCCGCTCAGGCGACGTTGACGAGTGGCTCGGTCGGTGGGTTTGCCGGCGTCCTTCACGTTCTTAGCCTTGGTAGGAGACACCATTGCGGAAATCTTAGCATCTTGCGGGTAACTTACGGTCTTCACAATCTGGAGTCGGATGGAAGTATATAACGGCCGACCAAGCGGCCTGTGCTTCAACGGGCCAAAGGGAGACGATGCATGGCAGCTCCCGCGGGCAATCGCTGGCAGCAAATGGAATCGTTGTTCGATGCGGCGCTCGAACCAGCCCCCGTCCGAGCAGGCGGCATTTCTGTCTGATCGACAAGGCGAAATCCTGAGCAGTGCGAGCGAAAGGATCCACGCGAGGAAATTGGTGGGCGCAGTAGGATTCGAACCTACGACTTCCACCGTGTGAGGATGGCACTCTACCGCTGAGTTATGCGCCCACGGACTGCGGTAAGTTTGTCATTATACAAGTTTCGCGTCAGAATTTGGCCGCGCTAGTCGTGATAGCGCTGTTCTCCCGCCGGGATCGCAACGGTCAGGCGGTTTTGTGGTGGCGGCAGCGGGCAGGTCGCATAGGCCGTGAAGGCGCACGGAGGATTCACCAGGTAATTGAAATCGAGCCAGAGTTCTCCCGGTTGGGACACGCCGTGGTCGGGCAACTCGGTGTAGAGAAAGCGACCCGCTCCGTAGGTGGTTGTCTTGCTGGTTGCGTCGCGCATGATGAAGAAAAGTTCGGTGGACTTCGGGTCTTCGAGCACGGGTTCAAGCCGGACGGTCTGTCCGTCAATCGTGAACTCGGCCGCTCCAGGCGCGGGAAGGTGCGTGGTCGTTCCGAGAACGGTCGGAATGTCGAGGGTTTTGGCCGGAGTGTAGGGGATCCAACGGGCATGCACATGATAGGCGGCGTTGGGCGCATACCAGCGCAAACCATGGAAGCCCACGCGGGTGGGAGCCTGCAAATCCTTAATTCTTAAACCAAAGCGGCCATCGCGATTGATCACGATGATGGTGATTGAGTTGATGGACAACTTGGAAGGCTTCTCGGCATCGTCAGCGGTGAGCACCTGCTCGGCTGCGGGATGACCATCCACGAGAAGTTCTTTCGGAAAACCGCCGGACGGCGGCAACAAGCGCAAAACGCCCTTTTCCACGCGTACGACCCCGATATGGGCCGGGGCTTTCCCGTTGATCTGGACGCGATTATCGTCACTGGACCCGAACGTATTGTCGCCCTCCTGCAGCCAGCCCAGGCCGATCAGCGAGAGCCAGCCCTCGGGCGCCTGAAGAGCGGCGGCGCGGTGCTGTCTCCAGGCTGTGAGTTCGGCCTGCCATGAGGCGTCATCAGTGGCGGCGCGGGCGGAAAGAAGGCAAAAGACCAGGGTGGCAATGACAACGGTGGACGCCGAAAGCAGCGCTCTTTTCATCCTATTGGACCTCACTCGAAGGCAGTCCAGGTATTGTAAGGCGGGTGCCCATAGGTTGGGAGAGAAAACCGGGGTCTGTTCTGGCATTCTCGGTGCCGATGCAGCCTCTTGACCGCGTTTGCCCTACCCGATAGCCTCATCTCTGACGCCTTTCCATGGCCGCTCCCGACACCCCCGGCGCTAGCCCCGTAAGTAATTCACGGGATGACAGTTCCATGCCAAATTCTGGGTCCAGAAATACGCAACTTTCCGGATCGGCCGGGGTTTCCACTGGTGTGAGCAGCGTGGCCATGGATCGCGGTCTGCTGAATTTCGCCGGGACGACGCCATCTTCTGCCTCGGCGACAGCCCCTGATTCTGGGTCCGACGCCGAGGTGATGTTGCGGGTGAAGGACGGCGATGAGTCGGCCTTCTCGTACCTGGTGCAGAAGTATCGCCGGCCGCTGGTCGGCTTTATGTATCGGCTGTGCCATAACCCGGCGACGGCTGAGGAATTGGCGCAGGAAGTTTTTCTCCGCGTTTACCGTTCGCGGACCAGCTACGAAGCGAGCGCCAAATTCACCACCTGGTTGTACCGGATCGCGACCAATCTGGCTGTGAACCACGCACGCGACACTCGTCATGAACGCCCGGAAAATACGGTGCGCCTGGACGAGCCGGATCAGGAGACAGGAAACACTCCCGATCTGGCAGGCGAAACGCTGACTGCCGAAGAGCAGTTACTGAAGCGAGAGAGGCTCGCGGCGATTCGCAGCAAAGTCAACGCCCTGCCCGAGCGGCAGCGCCTGGCTGTAATGATGCACAAGTATCAACAAATGGATTATCGACAGATTGCCGCCGTGATGAAACTGAGCGAGTCGGCAACAAAGTCGTTACTGTTTCGCGCTTACGAAACGCTACGCGAACAGTTAAAGGAATTCGTTTCGGGGAAGTAAGAGGGACGTAGTATGGAATGCAAGGAAATCAAGGAACTGTTGCCGGACCTGGCCGCTGGCCTGCAGGTTTCAACGCCGGAGGTCGAAAAACATATCGCAGCTTGCCGCGATTGTTCCGCCCAACTGCACGATTTTCAGAAAACCATGGCGTTGCTCGACGAGTGGCAAGCTCCCGAGCCGTCATCCTACTTCGATACCCGTCTTCAAGCGCGCCTGCGCGAGGAAATGGCGCGCCCTCCGGCCCGCTGGTATAGCGGAATCATGCCAACGTGGCGGTCGCATGGCTTGCGCCCGGCATGGGTCATGTCGGTGGCCGCTGTCCTGTTCGCGGTTGCGCTCGGGGTCGGCAACCGGTCGTACTTCGTTCAGACCGCGGAGATTGGCATCAAGCCTCCCGCTCTGACTATTCCTGTGCAGCCCGGAACCGCCGTAGGCGATTTGCAGGCGCTCGAGAAGAACGACGAGTTGTACGCCGATTTCGATGTGCTCGACCAGCTGCAGGTACAGGACGACTCGACGGAGAATCCGTAAGCAGAGAAGCAGGATCGAGGGATTGGGAGCATGGTGGGCGGAATGAAAATCGCGGGCTTCGTGGCGGCGCTCTGGCTGCTGCTCGCGTCTTCGTCCGCCCCAACTCATAACGCAACGCCAGAGCAGGGAAGTCAGCAGCAGCCGGCGGCGCATCCACCGCAACAGGGAGTCCCGCAGGCTCCGCGCAGTCAGGCGGCGCCGCAACAGCCGCAGACTCGTCCGCCGGCCAACCGGCCCGGCCACGCGGGCGCGTGGCTGCGCACGTACAAGAACATGACGCCGGCGCAGCAGCGCCGCGCTCTCGAATCCGATCCGCAGTACCGCAAGCTTTCACCGCAGCGGCAGGCTCAATTGCAGAATCGCCTGCAACATTTCGTAACCCTTCCTCCGCAGCAGCAGGAGCGCATGCTGGGACGCATGGAAACCTGGGAGCATCTGACCAATGGCCAGAAACAGCAGGCGCGCCAACTCTTCCAGCAGTTCCGCAAATTACCGCCGGCGCGGCGCGAGGCTGTGAACGGAGCGATTCGCGGGATGCGCGACCTCACCCCTGATCAACGGGACCGGCTTATCGACTCTGACCAGTTCCAGAGAGATTTTTCGCCGCAGGAACGCAGTATGCTCGAGAGCGCAGCCCATCTTCCACTTGCGCCCGGCGGATTGCAGAACAGCCCGCCCGAATAAACCCTTCTTAGATTCATTTTTGGTGACGAAACGGGCAATGCCTACGGCCGCAGCAGATTCTTGGCAATAAAGAGCACGTTCGCCGGGCGCTCCGCCAGGCGGCGCATGAAGTAGGGATACCACTCGGTGCCGAACGGAACATAGACGCGCATCTTCCAGCCATCTTTCACCAGCGACTGCTGCAAGTCGCGCCGGATGCCGTGCAGCATCTGGAACTCGAATGCGTCGCGCGGAATATTCTCATGAATGGCAAAAGCCTTCGCCTCGTTGATGATGTTCTCGTCGTGTGTCGCCAGCCCGTGATAGACGCCGCTCTTCATCAGCACCTTCATGAGCTTCACGTAATTGGCGTCGACCTCGGACTTTTTTTGGAACGCGATGTTCTCCGGCTCTTTATAGGCGCCTTTGCAGAGGCGGATGCGGATGCGGTCGGCGAGCAGCCCCTCGACATCGGCCTCGGCGCTGCGCATGTAAGACTGGATCACCGTCCCGACATAACCCGCGTTTCCCGGCGCACGGTGCAGTTCGTGGACGAAATCGAGCGTGCGCTTTGTGTAGGGCGAACCTTCCATGTCGACGCGGACGAAATTCCTGGGCGTCATGGCGGCAGCTTTGGCGACCAGTCCGCGCACGATGTCGTAAGCCATCTTTTCGTCAACGTCAAAACCCATGTGGGTCAGTTTCAGGCTGATGTTGGCGTTCAGCTTGTCGCGGGCGATCTCATCGAGCAGGTCGTGGTAGAGCTGGGCGCTGGCGCGGGCTTCCTCGGCGTTGGTGACGTTCTCGCCCAGGTTGTCGATTGACACGCCGGCGCCGAATTGGTTGACGGCAGCGGCAGCGCGAACGGCGTCCGGCACCTGCTTGCCAGCGACGAAGCGGGTAGAAATGCGCTGCCCAAGGCTGGATCGCTCGGCGACCCCGCGCAGCCAGCGGCTCTCCGAGAGCGCGATAAAAGTAGCTCTCAGCACGGTGCACCCGGTTGTATCGGACTGGAACTGCCAGAGGCGTTCGTTGGCATTACAGTATTTTTTACCACAAATCCAGGCTTTTCCGCTGTGCGCTGACGCTTCGCAATAAAAATGATCCGTTGCAATCTTATTGACTAGTCATATGACTAGTTAGTACAATGAATCAAAGGGGAGTAAATCGTGGCATCGTGGCAAGTTCAAGACGCGAAAGCGCGTTTTAGCGAATTTCTGGACGCGACCATCAAGAAGGGGCCGCAGGTCGTTACACGTCGCGGAATTGAAACCGCAGTTATGGTTCCAATCGAGGAATGGAAT
>JBELAC010000168.1:0-10895 GCA_049509215.1 Terriglobales bacterium | reverse complement strand
CCAGTGCTTCGCAACCTGATCGCTGTTGGACTGATATGCACGGTTGCCTTCGCCACTATTTGGGCGGGTTACGGAATGCGATTCAGCGCGTATCCGGGAAAAGTGCAGTTTCAACACACCTCAATCGAGCTGAAATCGAGCACACCTCAAGCGCTGCTCGTATTTGAGAAATATCACGTTTTGCCCGAAGCCTACATAGAAGGATTTGCCGGAGCATTTTCGATCTCACGTCAGTCGGGCCCAGTCTTTATGGCTGGCAAGATTTATCCGCATGCGCCGTGGTTCTCGATTCCATTCTATTTGTTCATTCGCAGCACCTCGGCAATGGTGGGTCTGCTTGCACTGGCTGTATTTGGAATGGTTATCGCCTTCGAAAGACGGCGCCGTGAGGTGCTGTTTCTGCTCGTCCCGGCACTCATTTGCATGGCGGCTTGTTTTCGATCAAGTGCGATTGGCATCCGCTATCTTTTGCCATCGATTCCTTTTGTGCTAATTGCAATCGCCGCAGGATGTGTCGAGTTAGCACGCCGCAGGTGTTGGCTCGCCTACGTTATAGCGCTACTTATTGTTCTGCACGCCGCCTCGTCTCTGCATGCATATCCGAACTACCTGTCTTACGCCAACGAGTTCTGGGGCGGCCCAGCGGAAGCTTATAAGTACTTGCCGGTGCTCGATGCAGGACAGGCATATCCGGAGGCCAAGGCCTACTTAGAACGGCATTCTGTCGGGGCCTGTTGGTTGATTACCGGTTGGCAGTGGGACCCGGCGGTTTATGGCATTCCTTGCCATACCTTTAGTCCCTACCTGCCGAACGAAATACCGACTCGATTGAGCGGGACAGTGATCGTCAGCAGCAGCCTGATCACAGATGTGAGAATTTCGGAGCCGAACCTCGCAGCGCCATTCAAAAAGGTGGTATCGAAAGACAAAATCGCGGGAAGCGCGTTGCTGGTATACGAAGGGGATTTCGACACGGCGTTCGGCGCAGCACAACATGAACTTGTGCTCATGATGGCATTCGCTTCCGCTGGGCAACCCGCGGTTGCACTTCAGCACGGCGATCGCGCCGTCGAACTCTCTCCCGATAGCTCGTATACCCGCGGCTACCACTGTTTATTGTTAAGCAAGTTCGGCCAGCCGGATGCGGCGTTGAAGGAGTGCCTGACGGCGCAAAGTATGTTTTTGCGTGATCCCATGCGCGAGGAAACAACTCGCAAGAACTTTCTTTTCGCAGTCGCGGACAAGTTGGGACAGCTGAAACAATAGGGCGGCATCCGTGTGACGGCGTCGCGGGCAGGAGATCAACGGTCGCATCCTTGAATCGGTCGATCTTTACCAAGCAACCTTGCAGCTCTCTTAGCGTCCTTGTTGCCAACTCCCGCAGCCGACTGCTCGCATGATGTCATCGCTGAAGAGCGTGGGTCTGGTCCACACCCAGCTTTGCGAATCTCTCCAAGCCGGATCGGTGTCGGTTGCGACCAGCACATTGATGTTCAATTGGTCGCAGAACTGGTCCATATTCCACGTATCCGAGATCTGGGGCTTATTGAACGCTGCGTCGATGTAGGGGTAGACTTGCTTGCACTTTTCAAGTTCGCCGCCGAAGGTGGCGCCGCAGCCGTCGTCGCCGGCTGCTACCTGATGATCAGTGTAGAGATGAAAGACATTCGAATCCGCGGTGGCGGGGTTGTATTGCACAACGGCCGTGCGCGTGATGTTCGCCTTGAGCTCATCTAAGCTCCTGCGCAAGAGCAGGGTGCGTTTTCCGAATCCTGGAGCGCGTCCAATCCACGGTTCGGTCTGAATTGAAAGCCCGGCATCCACTGCGGGCGCATAGACTCGCAATAGACCAAGCTGAAGCAGCGTTCCGAGCACGCCGAGTAGTAGCGAGAATGAGAGCGTGATCGTCCAAACGCGTCCCAACCGGGAGCGGCCCTCCGGCAGGAACACTTCTGATATCAGCGGCGCAGCCCAGATCAGCAAGACGAATTGCACCACCAAAATTCCGCGGGACCCGAGGTCATTGTTTCCCGTTGTATTACTGGCCAATACGGAAACGACTAGCAGAGATACGGCGAACATAACCCAAGCCGCTCGCTGCTGGAATGAGATCTTCCAATGGCTTCGAATCTCCCTGCGCAGACACCACCAAGCCACGAGGAAGTAGACACCGAATTCCAAAAAATACACCAAGAAAAGAGTTGGTAATTTGGAGAGTGAGATCAGCCCCACGCTGTTCAAGCCTTCGCGCCTCAACCACAGCTGCGCAACTGGATAATCACGAAACGCGAAGAACACGAATTTTGATCCAGCAGTCGACGGACCCTGCAGATCCTGAAGATATGGAAGTGCTAGCAAGAGGGCACATGCCCCGGCTCCCAAATATGTAAAGAACTCCTGCGGGCCCTTCCTGATCAGGACTACCACAACCCACACAGAGGCAAATACGCAGAAGACGAACGTTACGTAGACGGAAAGTCCCGCAGCGCTGCTGAAAGCCGCGCCCGCAAGCAAAGCTGTCCAGATGCGCTCGCGAGCTTTAGCATTGGACGCAAGGGTGTTCAAGAGAAGAAAGCCGGTAAGGCAAGCGATAAGACTGGCAACGTGATGAGGCACCCACAAAAACGACCCAATCCATGACGTGACCTGGTTTGTGTCCCACCACTCCATGTCTCCCCACAATGCATGCAGCCAACGGCTGAGCAAAAGGAAAGGAATCAAGTCGTAGCCCGTTACCAACAGCAACCCTATCCCGACGGCCGACTTGAAGCGGAGTCCTTCTCGCTCCTTGCTAAAGTGCTTGAGATACAACGGAATCAATGCCGCAAGCGCGAAGCCACTCCACAGGACGCTGCCGTTCAAACTTGCGCGCGGGGAGATGCCCGCCAGGTGGACAGGGAGTGCACAGACTACATACCAGTAGTAGTAGTAGCGAAGCACCGGTGCGCCGCCGAAACCGAAGTATGGGTTTTTGGGAGGAACGCCGGTGCGCGCTGCAGCATCCACCAAGACAGTGCGTACGCTATGGTCGTATGCTAAATAAGAAACGTAAAGACGGTCGCCGATTTGCCAGTCCACGAGCGAAAATAGTGCAAGTACAACCCAAACTGCCATTATGCACATGGCCACGCGGGTGCTTCGGCGCGGGATCCAGTTGTTGTCGTGTTCCGCTAAGATTTCCCAACCGACCAGAATTATCGCGACCGCCGCAGCCAGTAAGAACAGTGTCACGGCCACGGTCAAAGAGCAGAAACGGACCAACAGGACAGCTAGGATCGGCGAGATGGAGACCGAAAGTACGACACTCCACAGAAAACGCTCAGCGGCGGAGTGAGCCCGGAAGCCGGCGGCGTTCGAGACGTATCCCAACAGAAATCCCGGAGGGAGCAAAAAGATGGCTAAGAGTGCCGCCGCTTCCAGTGTGCCGAGAATGTCCGTGTAGGTGTAATTATTCATCAACATCAATTAACCACATTTCGATTCTTCGTTCTGTCTTATCGCGCGGCGCTTTCGCTCTGCAATTTTGCTGCATGCTGCCTGGCATCTGTCGCGGCCCGCATCTGTCCGGCAGCTTCATATAGATCTGCAAGACGCTTCCATCGGCTCACGGCCATCGGGGTTTGTTGAGTCGCTTCCTGTTGGAAGGTGATGGCTTCAGTCCAGTGTCCCATGAGTCGCTCTGCTTCCGAGCTCTCTTCGGCAATTTCGGCATAAAGTTCAGGGGCAAGTGATTCGCCCCCATTTCGGAATGGGCTGTTTCTCTTAGCCGAAGAGAACGCCGCGAGCGCTTTCTCAGGATGATTCAGTGCAAGTTGAAGTTTCCCGAGAGTCATGTACTGGTCGAACGGATCGGTGGATTCATTCGCGGCGCGCTCGATGGTTCCGACCGCCGCTGGGTAACGGCCCTCGGCGGCGTAAAGTAACCCTAACGAGTACAGGGCGCCGCTGTTTTCGTTTCGTGCAAGCGAAGCGTCGTATTCCTGCTCCGACTCATTGAACCGCTGGTTCCGCTGAAAAAGCGAGGCTAGTAACAAGTGCGTATTCGGATCTTCAGGAAAAAGCGCGGAGGCTTGGCGCAGCGCCTCCTCCGCCTCCCGATCGCGGCGCAATTCGAGGAACACCACTCCGGAGTTTAGATAGAAATCGTAAAGTTGGGGACGCGACGTGCTGGTAGAAGGATCGAGTTTTTGTGTCAGGCAGTCGATCTGCAGACGGTCGATCAAGGGACGATTCTGCGGAGTGTTGCGAAGAAAGACCAATGAGACATCATCCATGTACACCGGTCGCCACGTCGCACTCTGACAGAACGCGAACGGATCCATCTTCTGGAATCCGCGGAATCCCGAGGTCGCGACCAATAGAATATTAAGATTCCAGCGATCGGCTTCACTCTGCCAGAGCTGCGAATCGGGGTTTTCGCGATAGAGCTTCCGTTGCTCGACGACTAGGTTGGGGCTGAGCCGATCTCCCCGGCCATCGATGAAATCAGGATACTGCGGGCCGAGCGCCCAGGCCACATATCCGCCCAGAGCATACTCCTCAAAAATATTTCCCGGTAATTGCTCACGCCGAATGAAGGCCGCCGCACGCTCTGGGAACCAGGAAGATTCTCCAGCGCCAAACCTCCAATCCGCGGCGAAGACAACATAGGTACGGCTGGTAACGAAGTCCTCAATATGCAATAGCGCGACGGCACAGAAAGCGATGGTTACAACGATGATAGTTGCCTCGGGCACACTCAGCGGTTGCGTTGTTCGTGTAGTTGTTCTCCTAAACTCCTCGATTGAACTGCAACTACCTTTCCAAAGTTCGCTTAGCAAAGGTCCACCGAGAGTGGCGATCGTAATGGCAAACAAGCCCATATACCGCGCATGAGCAAGTCCAGAATAGAGTGCAACTGAAGCAATGACAGCGGCCCCGAACTGCCGTTTCCAGAGGAAAAGCCCGACCAGGATGATCGCCAGCAACAGCAACCACGTGAACCCATTTTCCATGTGCCTGACGTCGATTAGCTGGTACAGCAAAGCCCGCGAAATCGGTATGCCCCGGAACTCGCCGATGAAACTGTTGCTATTAAGTCTTCCCTCGGGTGGGGCTGCGAAGCCTGACAATGTGAAAGAAGCAATATAGACTCTCGGGCCCCAAGGATTTATTAGGGTTGTGACGGCGCACGCCGTGACCCAGGGCCATGCGCCTCGGAGCCGCAGAAGTACGTCCGGACGGCGATCTGCAAACGGCAAGTCCGAAAGTTCAATCAGGAGATAGGCGCCGATGGCTCCAAGTCCTGCGATGAAACCCGGATGGAGATTGACCCACAACAGCATGAGCACCGGCAGAAGCCAAAGCCGGGAACGCGTTTCCCGATGGTAGTGCCAAAGTTCGCCCAGAAAGAAAGCGAAGAATACTGTACTGAAGAGATCAGCGCGCGGAGCTGTGCGTGCCGCTATTGATTGCACCGCAAGCATCGCCAATACCGCGCTGCCCAAGTCTCCCCGACGAACGAGGTAAGCCACTACAGCCAGGCATGCCAGCGCGCAGAACCAACTCAGACCAGCATAGCCAAATTCGCTATAGGTGAGATAGAACACGACCCCGGCGAATGGCGGATAGGCCCAAGGTTTTCCCGCCGATGTAAACGATAAAACATCGATGCGCGGGATTTGATGGTGTTGGACGACGTAGCGCCCTGTGGCCAGGTGCCAACCCATATCGTAGTCGGCAACCGTGTGAAACCCAGCGCAGAAGGCGTTGCAGAGCACGAGCAGGATGAAGATCGACCGGACCACCGGATAGGTTTTGCTGGCCGAAAATCCCATGGTTTTAAGATACCGCTCTTTGCATGATTGGCGATGTGAGGTGAGAGTCGTCCTGCATTCAATATCAATGATGAGCGTTATCCGCAGCTGCGCCACAAAGAAACGCCCTTACGAAGTCGTTGGCGACCGCTGGCTGTCTTCTCCAGATCCAGGAGGACGGTTCTTTCCACACGGGGTCCAAATCCTCCACTACAACTGCATCAATGCCATACTCTCGGCATGCAGCGTCCAAATAAGTGCCATCCGGGAACTGGAATAGGTTGCCGAGTTTCCGCACGCGCAGGGCACAGACTCCAGCATCACCACCAAAGTCCGTCCCGCAATCCCCATTTCCGGCGGCTGCATCGTGATCGGAATACAGCATGTGCAAGATAACATCGTCAGTCCGTGGATTGCTCTGCAGGACCGCCGAGGATGCTAGGTGGCCATTGAGAGTTGCGTAGGCTGATCGTAGCGCGAAGGCCCGTTTGCCGAACTGAGGTTTCGCTACCCAGCTGGGTCCTGCAATCGCACCGTGATCTAAAAGGATCGGGAACATGCGCAGCATGAACACTTGGTACGCAGTACCGGCTATTCCAAGAACCAGCAGCGTCGCGAACACCCATTCAGCCAATCGTCCCGGCGCGGCCGAAGGTGCGTCGGCAGCCTCACTAAACCACCACCCATGCACGATCGTCGCTCCCCACAGCAGAAGGACCAACTGGGCCGGAAGGAAGCATCGCCAGCCTAAGTCGTTAGTACCGATGGTGTTCGAACGGAGGAGGGTGCCGATCAGGAAGCTGGCCGCGACTAAGGTCCAAGCAGCCAGCTCGTTGGTGCTTGCTTCGACTTCTTTCCGTACAATCTGCCGCAGGCGCATAATGCCGACGGCGAAAAAGAATCCAAGCTCCAGCGCATAGTTAAGCGGCAACAGGATCGCATTCGCGACCAGCACAGCGGATGGCGTTCGAATGTCGATGCCGAAGCGTCGCAATACGAAAATCCCAGCTGAAAATGGGCGAACCGCGAATTCTAGAAAGGCGCCCCCGCCGGCAGGACCACGAAGACTAGAAAGAAAACTCAGCGCCCACAGCAGCGCCACTGTTCCCGCAACAATGAACATCGCTGCTTCGAGCCAAGCCTTCCGCGCCACCGTTGCCAGCAACCAAAGGCCGACGACAATGACAAAGGTGAAGGTAACGTAGACGGACATGCCCACCGCGCTGGCAAAGGCCATCCCCGCCACCATGACCGGCCCGGTAGCCCATCGGCGGTTTGCGTCGGCCTGATGGCGCAGGAGCACGAAAGCAACGAAGCATGCAATCAAGGCGGCGACGTTGTGCGGCACCCACAGCAAGGAGCTGGCCCAAGAATCAATCTGTGACTCGCTCCACTTCTCCATGTCAGCCAGCCAAAACCTCAGAGTGTGAGTAAGGTAGAGAGTCGGCAATATATCCAGGCCGGTGACCGAGAGCATGGCAACCGCGATTAAGGCCTTTCGCTCGATGCCGGTTTGGGTGCCAATTAGGAATTTGAGGCCAAGCGCGATCGTGCATATCAAGCCCACACCGCACCAGACGACGCCGGCATCTACCACATGACGCGGCGACAAATGCACCACTTTCATCGGCAAGCTGCAAAATAGCAACCACAAGTAGTGATAGCGCAGCGGGGCCGCTGCATTTGCGAAGAAAGGATTGACCGGAGGGATATTGCGAGCGATCGCAGCTGTCATGGCGGTGCGTACGGAATGATCGTATGCAACAATCGGCGGGTAGAGTCTATCCCCGATTTGCAGATCGACCAGCGACCCGAGAGCTGCCATCGCCCACAGCGCTATCAAGCCCAGAGCAATCCATGTGCATTTCGAAACGGAGCGCATGCTAAATTGCCGTGCTTCCTTTGCCAGAAGAAACAAGCACGCGCCGGTCGCACCGCCGTAGAACACCCAGAGCCCCGGCTCAAAGAACCGTGCCAACAGATATGAGAGCATCGGGCAAATGCCAATGGTGAGCGGGACAGCGAGAACCAACCGCAGCAAGGGCCGCCGATGCCGGATCTCAAAAAGGTTGAGCGCCCACCCTATTACATAGCCGGGTGCGAACATCACTGGAGCAAGCGCGACGCATGCTTCCAGGGAGCCAAGCGTATCCACAATCGTAAAATTCTGCATTTTTACTTGGCCGACTGTCTCGCACACCGGCAAAACGAGGACGATCTCCGCCTGCATTCCCTGTTTATGGTTAGCATACAGTGTGTAAACCTGTGTGGAGACTGCGTACGTCATTCAGTGATTTTCATCACATAAAGCGCAGTTCCCAAAGGGTAGCCTAGCGCGATGTCGGGTGTTAATGGAAGCGCTTTGCGCTCGGGCTTCATTCCTGAATTGAATGGTCTGCGCGCAATCGCAATAATTCTCGTATTCATCCATCATACGCAAGCCAGCATACCGGCTTTGACTCCGTTCCTACTCTATCTAAAGTACTATGCTGGGCTGGGTTGGATGGGAGTGGACCTTTTCTTTGTTTTGTCCGGTTTTCTTATCACCGGAATTTTGATCGACACACGGGAAGCTAGCAACTACTTCACAGGTTTTTACGTACGCCGTGTTCTCAGGATTTTTCCTCTTTACTACCTGGTACTCATCAGCTTCATTGTTGCAAGTCAGATTCTCTCAAACAGTCATGTGCAATCGGCTCCTAAAATAGCTGCATTAGTACCACTTCCCGAGGATCGTTGGATCTACTTTTGTTATCTGACAAATTGGATTGGACTCTGGAAAGCGCAGTGGGATACCAGGTTTGCCAGCATTCTTGCCCATTTCTGGTCACTCGGTATCGAGGAACAGTTCTACTTCGTGTGGCCGTTCGTAGTGTGGGTAGTCCGGCCACGCGCCATTCCTTGGATCGCCGGTATAGTTGCAGGGTTGTCAGCGATCATTCGTTTGGCTTGGGTTATGCATAGCGGCGTTCAAATGGTGGTTCCACCGCTGTCGATAGAAATCGCGCTGGCTACCATTTGCAGGCTGGACGCACTATTCATGGGAGCGCTATGCGCATACTTTTTCCGAGACCGCAATCTCCTGGTACGAATCCACAATTGGCTCCCTTGGGTTGCGAGCCTTGGTATTGGCCTATTCTTCCTCGCCTTCTCTGGAATGATGTTCTTTCCTAGACGCGCCGGGTTGTTGCTCTACGGCTCCTCACCAACCGTGCATCATACACTTGAGGACGGCACACGTCTCTTATCCGAATGCGGCGGGTTTACGCTGCTGGCTCTGGGATTTGGCGCGTTGGTTTTGCTTTCAACCCACACAGAAACCAATAGTTCTTGGATGCAGAAGCTTCTCAAGTCACGTTTACTTGCCCCGATCGGCACCTACAGTTATGGCATCTACGTATTCCATGTTCCGATTATTGGGCTAGCATCGGCTCTTATATTCCCGGCGATCCGCCGCAGTGTCCACAGTTCTGGAGAAGCTTTCGTGACGGCCTGTGCATACATTGTTGTGCTCGCTGCGGTGACATTCGTGATATCGGCACTAAGTTACGAGTTCTTCGAGAAAAAAATTCTGTATTTTAAGCGCAGTTTTGGGCCGAAGTATGCTCCTCGGTCCGATGAAGCATTGCTGGACGACCCGGCAGTCGCCCCAGCAGACGCGGTTAGTACTTAGGGGCAACGGCACGCTGAGTGTGTGTAACGCTCATTCTCTGACGCTTGTTCATTAACGTCACGCACTTCCGTGGGATCTGCCACTGTGACGCATTCTCGTCCCGTGTGTATCCGCACATCCTACGTTCTCCCGCACATTCTCTTTTACCTCTTTCAGTTCCTACTTTTGGGACAGGGACTGCACCTTTTGCCGTGCTTCCTCAGCCAGTTCTTTCTGTCCGGCTGTCTCGTAAATGCTCGCTAGCGCTTGCCAGCGGTTCACATTCTCCGGCGTCAATCGTATCGCTTCCTGCTGCGATTCGATAGCCCGTTGCTGGTCGCCGGATGCGAGGTATGCTTGGGCACGTCCCTCGGCCACTTGCGCAAAAAAATCGGGGTCGACATTCTGTCGTGCTTGCCAATACCGGATCGCTTCTTCTGCCTTGGAAAAGTCCAGCAAAGAGGGTTCAGGCTGGTGAAGTGCCAGATCAATGTAACCTAGTAGGAGATACTCTCTGGCAGGAGTCAGTGTGAGCTGAGCTGCGGTTAAGACCAGCGGCCGGGCATCTGCATAACGGCCGTGAAAGAAGTAGGATTGGCCTAGTTCGAACCAACCGTCGGGCAGATCCTTCCTGAGCGACAGAGCGGTCTCATACTCCAGCTCCGCATCTCTATTCTGGTGGCGCGCCTCATAAATGATGGCAAGGCTACGATGTATGATCGGATCGTCGGGGGAGATGGCTTCGCCGCGAAGAAGGGCTTCCATCGCTTCGTCGACACGGTTCAGTGACAACAAGGCGATTCCCGAATTGGCATAGAAGTTAGAAAGTTCCCTACCTGATGCCTGCGTTGGTGGCGCAAATTGGTGAGTACTGCAATTGACCTCGAGCCGGTCGATCCATGGACGGTTCTCAGGGCGATTGCGCAGCAGGACTATGGAAACCTCATCCAAATAGACGGGGCGCCACAGATGGTTGTGGCATAGGGACATCGGGTCCGGGCTCCCTCCGTTGAAGCGAACCAGTGGAGAAAACAGAATGTTGATGCCCCGGCGATCCGACTCCTTCTCCCAGAGCGGAGAATCCGGAGGCGAGGAGATAAATCCTTGTAACTCCGTCCAAACGGCAGGATCGACATTCCGGCCGTCGATGAAATCGCCATAGTCCGGCCCCAGACGCCACGCGGTAAACCCTCCTAAATTGTAGTCTTGCCAGATATTGCCGGGTAATTTCTCCCGCCGAATGAAAGCGGCTGCACGTTCAGGGAACCACCAGGACTCTCCCGCACCAAACAGCGTTCCGGAATCCGCTACGACATGAGTACGACTGGATAGAAGATCGGCAATTCGTACACCGGCCAGCAGGCACAGAGCGCCTGCAGCAGTGAGTGCCAGCGTGCGCCGAAAACCGACTCGCCTGAACCAGCTCTTCGCACTGCCTTCTCTAAGTT
>JBELAC010000167.1:0-10926 GCA_049509215.1 Terriglobales bacterium | reverse complement strand
ACTCTCTGATGCAGCAGGATGGCAGCCACGACCATAGCTTCTGGCTGATGTACTACACGCAACTATTGGAGGAAATTGGATTGAACGACAACGCCGTGCGCGACCAACTGGTGACGAGCATTCGCGACTCCGGGAATTGGGATCAGATTCGTTCGGGCACGCGCGGCGAATTGGAGCAGATTGCGAGTCGTTACCGGATTGGTGTGATCTCCAATGCCGACGGAAGAATTGAGGACGTCCTGCGAAGGTGTGAAATCGACGACTGCTTTCTCACCATCACCGATTCAGGCCTTGTCGGATGCGAGAAACCGAACCCGGAGATTTTCCGGCAGGCGCTGACGAGTCTAGACGCCACACCCGAAGAGAGTCTCTACGTGGGCGACGTCTACTCGGTGGACTACCTGGGCGCGACCGGTGCAGGCATGCAGGCCGTCCTGATGGATGTGCCCGGCGCTTATGTCAACAGAGGTGTCGCACGCGTCGAGTCGCTTCCGGAATTGGGGAATTTTCTCGAAAAAGCCGAGAATAATGGCAGCTAGACGACTTGCTACTGAACCGCGATCAACTGGTGGTCGTGGCAATCGGTGCGGATTGCTGCGTAAACGTCCGATAGCAGGCTGGGGCCATAACGTGCCACAAAGCTCACGGCGGCGATCTCGCGTTCCTGGAGTATTTTGTTCGGAAATAAGGCATGGCTCAGCGCGTCGGCATGCCGCGTAATCACGTCGTTGCGAAGCAATTCCGCACGTGCCCCTCGACGCTGCAGCCGGTTGACCTGATACCACATGCTCATTCGAGCCCGGTCCGATGCTCGAATGAGCGTGGAGTCGAGTTTCCCGATCGTCTCGCGGAGAGCCGTCATCGACTCTTCTACGCTCGCATACGCCGCTGAAAAGCGGCTTTGCAGATCCGAGGGAAGAGATCGTATCGCAATCGTCTCACGCACTTTCTCGGGGCCCTGAAACAAATCGGGCAGCTCGATCTGATATCGAGTCAGGAGTCGTTCCGATTTAGGTTCGAGCAGGGTCGCGGAAAACCGGGGAAAGACTGGCGTGACGCGTCCCAGCAACTTCTCGTAGACCACAGCCGCCTGCGCGAAGTAGGCCACCTCGGCGGCGCCTCCTGTGTAAACAAGGGTTGGCAGCAGGTAGTCCTGCACGACAGGACGAAAAAGCACATTGGGATTGAAATCCTGCGGCGCCGTCTCGATTCGATTCAGCAGTTGATGCGTGGAGAGCTTTTCGGTTCCTGCCAGAAACTCAGCGCTGGTAGTCCCGTTCGCCTTGCGCCGTATCACCGTGCGCGCGCCATTCTTGACCTCGAAGAGCAATGCCGTCGCTGCGGTCACCTTCACTTGCTGGTGATAACCGGCGGACTCGATGGACTTTCCACGCGTAAGCAGCGCCTCATCGATCTCCGGAGCGCGCTCGATCGCCAATTTGAGCAAGGGCTTGGCGAGCTCATGAAATTCCTTGTCTGAGGGATCGAGCAAGACAATGCCCCACGCCCCAAACAGACGCATAAATAAACGCGCAAATCCGCTGGCCAGCGTCTCGCCCGGACGATACGACTCACGCAGCCAGGCTGTGACGTCGGACTCGCCGAGCACGCGCGCGGCTTGTTCGACGGCAGTTTCAATTTCCGGACCGAACTTGATCGTGCCCACCGGCGCGTCTGTAACGCCGTGGCTTTGCACGGCGATTAATTCGGGAGCGCCCCGCGGCGAGATGAGCGATGTGTGATTGACTTCCGCCAGATCGTGATCTTCGGTAGCCAGCCAAAAGATTGGAACGCAATCCACGCCGGCAGCCGAAGCCTGCTCCGCGAGTTTCACGGCGGTCAGGGCCTTAAAGATCGAAAACAGCGGGCCGCCAAATAGCCCAACTTGCTGGCCAGTCACGGCCGCAAGAGCTCCTCGTTTCAGCCGGTCAATGTTGTCCAGAGTCTTGGACGAAGCGCCCCATGCTCGATTCTGCCGCTCAAGAACTTCGCTTACCTTTTGGCGGCGGCGATCGTCGTATTGCACGCGCTGGGATTCTTCTTTCATCCATTCGGAAAAATTGGGTGAGCGAGGGTAGACCCCTCGAACCGATGGAGTGTAGGAGAGATAATCCAGAAAAAGCCGCGTACTGTGGGGAATCTGGCGGAACGGCACACAATGTGCGCTCACCGGCAACACTCCCGATATTGGCAGTCAATCGCTCGCATACTTCCGAATCCAACTACATCTGATGACGGCACAGCGCTCAGGTTGCAAAGAGTCGTGAAACCATCAGTCAACTCAACAATTGCTCGTGTTCAGTTCTTCTCAAAAACCACGGCAACCTTGTCTTCGTAGACAAGACGCCAGTCCTGCGGAATTTGGCGTAGCAAGTTCGCCAGGGTCGCATCCTCCGGCAGCACAATTGTATGGATGTTCCATTTCTCAAGCACGCCCCGCCATCCCGGCTCCGCCTGCATAAGTACCAGAATTTCACGAACCCGGCTGGGACCGTACAAGTCGTGACGGTCGTCAACCACCACCTGGCGGCGAGAGTAAAAGCGATAGATGAGATACCCTCCCCATGAATCGGTCGAAAAAATAGGCTCGTCTCCGGGCTGTGTCTGCAGGAAGTCGGCGGCTGCTGCCGGCACTTTCTTCGGGTCGAATTGCGTGTTAATCAACTGCCGTGACCCGAGACGGCCTCCATGCAGGCAGATCGCAAGGGCCAGCGCCGCTGCGATCATCGGCCACAAGTGTCCCCGCAGTTCCAGTTCCAGCGCGCCCATCCGATCACAGAATTCGACAGCTCCGCTGGCGCGCTTCCGCAACCATCGCCATGCGCCGGGATTCGCAGACAGCGCCACAAAGCTACTCCACAATATGGGCCCGATAATCAACACCAGAAGCATTGAGGAAACAGGAAGATTGCGGGTCGACAACAGACCCGCATAGATAGCCAGCAACGCAACCAGCAGATGACTGAGACGAACTTTTCGGACGTGACCTGCAAAGGCGAGCAACGTCAGCAGCAGGATGACGCCAAAACAGCGCTGGGACCAGCCATGAAAATTGGGTGAGCGGAATTCTGCGATCCGGCTCATCAGGTAACGATCGCCGAGATAATGGTAAATATGGGCGTGCAAGCGCCAGCCGAAAGGATTCGCAAGCGTTGCCGCCGCAGAGGCAATGCCTGTCCACATCATGGCGCGAGCGCGCTGCGCCGCCCGGATCGCTGCAAAGTCATCCTTCGTGCGAAGGCTCTCGATGAAAGATGCCAGTATATAGATCGCGAGAAGAGCGAGGCCGAATAACCATCCTCCGTGGAGATTTACCCAAAACAACATGGAGGCCGGGAAGAACCACTGCAACCATCGAGGGGCGTTCCCCTGTTCCCAGCGCTCAAGGGCGACGAACCAAAGGAGCGTGAGAAGCCAGCTCACAATATGCGGACGCGCGTACAAGTGAACGGTCGCCGCCGCCTCCGCGAGCAGCATGAGGGCAATTGCCAGCAGCAGCCCGGTTCCCCGCTTGAGCAGTTGCGAGAGCAAGATTGTGAACGTCGCAGCTACTATCACCGCGCACAACCACGCCACTCCGTTCAAGCCGCAAGCGCGGTGCAGGATTCCGAGCGCGAGATCGTAGAGCCACTCCCAGGCAAACCAGGGCTGGCCATACATCGTGGATGAAAAAGGATCGGCGTGTGGAAGCGTGTGCGTCGCCAGAATCCGCTCACCTGTCCGGATGTGCCATCCGATATCTGGATCGGCAAGTGGCCGATTGGACAGTGCGCCTGCAAGAATCGACCAGAACAGAAAAATGAAAATGATGTCCCTGACCGAGGGCGCCATGCGAGAGAGGACCGCAGTGCGGAAATCCGGCTGGGACTTTGTCGGGAACTGGGATTCAGGCTGGTCCAAGGTCGTCAAGGTGTGAAGATGAAGTGTATGCGGGGGAGCTGAACGAAGCCAGCAGAATAAGAAGTCGCACGCACCCGCTCGCCGCCAAACCTCTAGACCTTTCCGTCGAAACCTCACAGTGCTGCATCTATATGAGTGAATGGACGGCAAACCGCGCCCCCGTGTGATTATCGTTGGCGCCGGCTTTGGTGGCCTGACCGCCGCAGGCCGGATCGCACGCCTGCCGGTTCAGCTGACCGTTATTGACCGCAAGAATCACCACACCTTCCAGCCACTGCTTTACCAGGTTGCTACGGCAGGGCTCTCACCAGGAGAAATCGCCGCCCCGATCCGTTGGATTCTAAGAGGTTCTTCCAATGTTGAAGTTGTACTTGAAGAAGTAGTGGATTTTAATCTGAAAGATAAGTACCTCATCACCAAGCATCAGGAACTCCAGTACGACTACCTGGTCATCGCTTCCGGCGCGACCCATGCCTACTTTGGCCACGAAGAATGGGAGCACTTCGCTCCCGGGCTAAAGACAATCGAAGACGCGCTCGAGATTCGGCGACGTGTGCTGCTGGCTTTCGAGCTGGCAGAGCGCCAAGCCCTGGAAGGCTCGCCCGCAACCTCGCCACAATTTGTCGTCGTGGGAGGCGGTCCAACCGGGGTCGAGCTCGCCGGAACGCTCGCCGAAATCGCCCGTCACGCCATGACGCACGAATTCCGCAGCATCAAGCCGGAGCAGAGTCGCATTCTGCTCATCGAAGGCGGCCCGCGCGTGCTGCCCGCTTATTCCGAAGAACTGTCGCGCAAAGCAGAGCAACAACTGAATCGTCTGGGAGTTGAAGTTCGTTCCTCGTGCACCGTCACGCGCATCGAAGCGGGCTCAGTTTGGGTCGGCCAGGACAGAATTCCTGCCTCCGTCGTTCTATGGGCCGCCGGAGTTGCGGCGTCAGCGCTGGGCAGGAAGCTGCGCGTGCCCGTGGACCGGGCCGGGCGCGTCTTGGTACAGCCTGACTTGAGTATCCCGGGACATCCGGAAGTTTTTGTGATCGGCGATTTGGCAGGGCTCTCGGATGAAAACGGCAAAATGCTTCCCGGAGTCGCCCCCGTGGCAATGCAGCAAGGCAAGTGGGTAGCCGATGCGATCGAGCGCGACCTGAGAAGCCAGCCGCGCCGCAGCTTTCACTACCGCGATAAAGGAAGCCTGGCAACGATCGGCCGCGCCGCCGCCATCGCGCAATTCGGCAAGGTTCAGTTGTCCGGTTATTTTGCGTGGCTCGCATGGCTGTTTGTACACGTCTTTTTTCTGATTGGCTTTCGCAACCGCATTATCGTGATGATCAACTGGGCATGGGCGTACCTCACTTATGAGCGTGGGGCCCGGCTGATTACTGGAAGCAACGATCTACCGGGGTGGAACCCGGCGCAAAGTAATGATAAGAGTTCTGGAGCACCAGTCTCAGTCGAACGGCGCCGCGCCTGATCGATGTGCGGTACGCCGTCTTTCCTGCCGATATAATCAAACTGTCGTGAAACGCGCTGTTTTTCTCTTACTCATTTCGCTTTTCTGCTGTGCTGCACTTCTAGCGCAGGAAAGTTCTCCGGCAGGCCACACGCTGGTTGTGATCCCGTTCGAAAATACTTCGCCGACTCCCGGCCTTGAATGGCTGGGAGAAGCTTTTTCCACGACGCTCCGTTCGCAACTCGATTCTCCGCTCTTATACGTGGTCGCCCGTGAAGAACGCGTGCGTGCGTATGATCGTCAGGGCATCCCGTCCGGGCTGCATCCGTCGCGGGCTACCATTTATCGCATCGCCGAACAAATGGACGTGGACTATGCGGTGCTCGGCTCGTACAGCTATGACGGCGCGAGCCTGACCGCGACTTCGCAGTTGCTCGACATGCGGGCACAAAAACTGCTGCCGCCCGCAACGGAATCTGGACCGCTGGGCAACCTTGGCTCCCTGCAGTCTGCGCTCGCCTGGGATACGCTTCGCCTGATCCGGGTTGATTTTGGCATCCCCAAAGATCGCTATATTGCTGGCGAGCCAGTCGTACGTCTGGACGCGCAGGAGAATTACATCCGCGGAATTCTGGCCGCGGATGCCGAAGAGAGGATTCAGCACTATCGCGAAGCGGTGCGCGTGAATCCAGGATTCGCGGAGGCTTGGCTTGAGCTGGGTAAAACGTACCTCGGCCAACGAGGTTATGAGGCTGCGATTGCCGCATTCGAGAAAGTTCCGGCGTCGTCGAAAGTGGCGCGCGAAGCCAATTTCTATCTCGGCCTGAGCTGCTATGCACATGGCGATTTCGAAAAAGCGGAATCCGCATTTGACTTCGTGGCGGCGCGCCTGCCGCTGGCGGAGGTCTATAACAACCTCGGGGTGGTCGCTGCTCGGCGCGGTCAGAAAAGAGCTGCCGATGACTTCGAACGCGCCATCCAGAACGATCCGAGCGATCCGGACTATCACTTCAACCTGGCGGTCGCCCTGAGTCGCGGCGGCGACCGGGCCAGAGCTGCCCGCGAACTCCGCATCGCGCTCGACCGTCGTCCGAACGACACCGAAGCCAGGGCGCTGCTCGATTCCCTGATGCCTCCCGCGCCGGGAGCGGCGAGCGCACCGCCGCTCAAGCCACCCATCGAGCGCCTCAATCGTAACTACGAGGAGAATGCCTTCCGCGAGATGACCACGCAGATGCAAGGGTGGGCCGAACAGCAGTTCTCGCGTTCCGATCCTCGCTCCCATGCGCGCTATCACGTCGAACTCGGCAGAGAGTTGCTGACCCATGGATTCGCAACCGAAGCCGAGGCCGAGTTCCATCACGCTGCCGCGGTCGATCCCTCTTCCCCGGCTCCGCTTGCCGCGCTTGCCGAAATGTATGATGCGCGCGGGGATGCTACCCAGGCGCGCAGTGAGGCGGAAGCCTCGCTCCGACTTCGCGAATCGGCGGAAGCTTATCTGGTTCTGGCGCAGCTCGATTTGCGGGAAGATCGAACGGATGAGGCCGCCCAGAGCCTGAATCGCGTTTTGCAATTGGAGCCGGCGAATCGCGCCGCTCAGGACTTGAAACGTACGCTTGCAGCCAAGCTCGCGGAGAAAGCGCAGCCACTGCCGCAGCCATGAAATCAGTTCGCAACTCGCAGCTCTCAGCCTTCAACAGAAGCACCAACTCTCGCAGTTTTGCGTCGAGCGTCCGACGCTGCTTCAGGACACACGGCTCGCGTTGGTCACTCCTACTGCTTTTCTTGAGCATCCTCGTAGCTTCCTGCTCTGGTCAGGTATTGAAGATTGTGGTCGACGATGCGATTCAGCCGGTGACTGCGGAATACATTGCACGCGGACTCGAAACAGCGGCCACCGATCATGATCAGGCTGTGCTGATCGAGATCAACACGCCCGGGGGACTCGTCGATTCCACTCGCAAAATTATTGAAAGCATCGTTGCGTCACCGGTCCCTGTGATCATCTACGTGACTCCCAGTGGAAGCCGGGCCGCATCGGCTGGATTTTTCATCCTCGAGTCGGCCGATGTTGCTGCCATGGCTCCCGGCACGAATACGGGCGCCGCGCATCCTGTCATCCTCGGCGGCGAAAAAATGGATGACGTCATGAAAATGAAAATGGAGAACGATGCGGCCGCGCTGATGCGTTCCGTCGTCGCCAAGCGCGGGCGCAATGTCGAACTCGCGGAGAGCGCCGTGCGCGAGTCGAAGTCATTCACCGACCAGGAAGCGCTCGACAAGAAACTGATCGAATACGTCGCCCCAACCGAGCAGGATCTGTTCCGCCAAATCGGCGGGAAGAGCTTTAAACGTTTCAATGGCACGACCGTCACGCTCAATCTTGCCAACGAGCCGGTGCGCGACTATCGCATGACGCTGAAGCAACGCATCCTCACCTACATCATGGACCCGAATGTGGCGTTCATTCTTCTGGCGATCGGGGCGATGGCGCTCTACGCCGAGTTCAACCATCCCGGAGCGGTCATCCCTGGCACAGTCGGCGTGGTATTCATTCTGCTGGCTGTTTTCGCGCTGAATCTTCTCCCTGTGCGTTTTGCCGCGTTGGTGCTGATTGTGGGATCGTTTGTGCTTTTCGCGCTCGAGGCCAAATTCGCAACTCATGGCGTACTGACGATTGGAGGCATTGCGTTGCTGGTGATCGGCGGTCTGCTACTGGTCGACGGCCCCATTCCCGAAATGCGCGTCCGCCTGGTGACCGCGCTCGCCGTCAGCATTCCTCTGGGAATCATTACAGCCTTCCTGATGAGCATTGCGCTGCGTGCGCGGCGCAACAAGATTGTGACTGGAGAACAAGGACTGATCGGCGAGATTGGCATCGCCGAAACAGCTTTGTCGCCGGTTGGAAAAGTTTTCATTCACGGCGAACTCTGGGATGCCGTCTCGACTCTGAATATTCCGGCCGGAGAACGCGTCGTCGTGCGCCAGGTGGATGGATTGACGCTTAGGGTCGATCCGGTCGCTTCGTCAAAGCCAGTCATGGCATAACCCGAACCATACGCCGCGCGTTCGCGCCCCAGCCATGGAGCGAACGACCTTTCCTACGAGCATGCATCACCTTTGCCAACCCGCGTGATCGCGTACAACGATACGTGCAGCAACACTTGCGCTACAATCCGCTCATACCCTGTTTATGTTCGTCGGAGGTGCTTATGCCGGATTTCGGATTTCCTGTTCTTGCGATAGTAGTCATCATTTTCATCATCTACTTGTTGAGTTCCATCAAGATCCTTGCAGAGTATGAGCGGGGCGTCATTTTTCGGCTGGGCCGCCTGCTGGGAACGGCCAAAGGGCCGGGCGTCATTCTCGTCTTCGTGCCGATCGATCGCATGGTGCGGGTTTCGCTCCGGCAGGAAGCGCTTGAAGTTCCTCCGCAGGACATCATCACCCGCGACAACGTCACGCTGAAAGTGAACGCGGTTATATTTCTGCGCGTGATCGATCCCAACAAAGCAGTCGTGGAAGTTTCCAATTACGTCTACCAGACCTCTCAGTTCGCCCAGACAACGCTGCGATCCGTGCTGGGCGAGCAGGAACTCGACGAATTGCTCGCGCATCGGGACAAGATCAACCTGCGCCTGCAAAGCATCCTCGACACGCACACTGCTCCCTGGGGCGTGAAGGTCGCAAACGTCGAGGTCAAGCAGGTCGATATGCCAGAGTCCATGCTGCGCGCCATGGCGAAACAAGCCGAGGCGGAGCGCGAAAAGCGCTCAAAGATCATCCATGCGGAAGGCGAATTTTCCGCCGCGCAGCGGCTGGTGGACGCCGCGCATTTGTTGTCGTCCGAGCCGGCCAGCATTCAGTTGCGTTATCTGCAGACGCTCACGGAAATCGGTGTGGAGAAGAACACCACCGTCGTGTTCCCTGTGCCGATCGACTTTTACTCCGGGCTCCAAAATCTGCTCGCGAGCGGAAAGGCGCCCGCTGCCCCGGCGAAACCGTAGAAGTCCAAAACTATTAACATGCCCACTGCTCAACAAGACACGGAAATCACCCTCGGCACAGGCCGGATGCTGGCGCTTTTCTTCACGTTTGTGCTCGTCTGTGCCGTCTTTTTTGCCATTGGATTTTCGCTCGGCAGAAAAACCAGCATCGTCGGCGCAAGCACACTCACGAGCGCGTCTGCCGGAACTCCCGCAACCGTCGTCCGACCTTCTGCCGTGAAGGAGAACGCTGCCCCTCCCGCGCCGCAACCGACGGATTTCAGCTTCTACAAGTCGGTCGGCGCAAAGACGACCGACACTCATCTCACGCCGCAAGACGCTCAATTGCAAGCGCCAGCCGAAACCGCAGAGGCTCCCAACGCTCCCACTCCTGTCGCTAGCACTGCGCCTGCAACCGCGCCGCAAGCCGGTGGCTACTTCGTGCAGGTCGCCGCAGTCAGCCGCCAGGAAGACGCGGACGCTCTGGTCGAAGCCCTGAAGAAGAAGCAATACCCTGCTTTCGCGGTCAACAGTCCTTCCACCGACAAGTTCTTTCATGTGCAGGTCGGGCCCTATGCGGAAGCAAAAGAGGCAGAGGCGATGCGTGCCCGCCTCATCTCCGACGGTTATAACCCGATTGTGAAGAAGTAATCTTCCGTTCCCCTGAGTAAGCGGTCTGGTACTCTTTTCGTCATGGCTGACACCGCGCCAAATCTGGATCGCTTCCTTCACGCCATCGCCGATCCCACGCGCCGCCGCATTCTGCGGGCGCTAAAGGAAAAGGGCGGGAGTTCCATCGGGAAAGAAACCGGCCTTTGCGCCGGCGACATCGAACACCGCGTCAAATTAGCGCAGCCCACCGTCTCTCATCACATGCGCGTCCTTGAAAAGGCCGGGTTGATCGAAGCCAGGCGCGAGGGCCACTGGCGCCGCTATTGGCGCAACGAGAAGTTGATTGCGGAAATGCTGAGGGGATTGAAAGTGCAACTCTAAGTTGTGGTATAGGGACTAGGCACCCGCGTTGGTCGCGGACGCTTTGTCTTCCTTACTCTTCAAGGCCGACTGGTCCTTCGTGTGCGCAACCGCGCGCACCTGCGAGATGAGATCGGCAACTTCGAAAGGCTTCACCAGCACCGGCACACCATGTTCCTGTAAGAAGGCGCGAGTCTGTTCTTCTACATTCCCGGCGAACGTGAACAAGAATCCCTTCTCCAGACCGGAACAAGTGGCCGCAGTCCAGTCATACATTTCCTGCGCGCCCCCGGCGGACATTCGGCCATTCATGATGATTACATTGAAAGGCTCCTTGCGCATCCGCTCTTTCGCATCCTCAATGCTGGTCGAAGTCGTGACAATGGCGCCTGCGCCCACCAGAACATCTCGCCCAAGGTCCAGGACAGTGGGTTCATCTTCGACGAGCAAAACGCGGCCCAGGAGCACCGATTCTCGCGGCGCAGCACCGGCTGTCTCCGAGGAAAGTGGTTTCGCGCTTGCCGGAACCCAGGCCTCGACGGTTGCCGCTTTGCCCTCTTCGGTGCGCTCTGCAATCTTCTTTTCGCTCTGCGCGAGTTTCTCCTGCGCACGGCGCAAATC
>JBELAC010000166.1:0-10974 GCA_049509215.1 Terriglobales bacterium | reverse complement strand
ACCTTCCCGTATTCCCGCACAATCTGCGCTGTATCGTCGCTCGATCCATCATCGACCACGAGAATTTCCGCGTCCCAATTACGCTCCTGCGTGTAGCGGAGTACCTCGTCGAGCGTAGGCCGGATCCGGCTGCTTTCGTTGTAGGCGGGAATAATAAAAGAGTAGGTCAAAGGTTCAAGTTGTCAGAATTCGCAGGTTTCGCAGTTGCAGGTTTCAAAGCTCCAGATCTTCAAGGTTACAGAATCGCGATGCATACAGACATCTTTGAAGCCTTGGCACCTTGAAACCTTAGCATTACGCCACTTGACGGCGCTTGTCCAGCATGGTGAAGAATTCATCGACAAGGTCTTCGTCCCAGAGCCCAGCCCGCGCCTCGTCGCGCATCGTGATAGCGGCGTGCTCATGCGGAAGCGCCGGCTTGTAAGGGCGCGCTGTGCGCAACGCGTCATAAATATCCACGACCTGCAAAATGCGTGGCAGCAGCGGGATTTCTCCATCCTTCAATCCATCGGGATAGCCGCTGCCGTCAGAGTGCTCATGATGATGGCGAATGATCGGCAGCACCAGCCGGAGCGACCGCAGCGGGCGGCAGATCGTCTCGCCCGTGACGGGATGCAGCTTCATGATCTCCCACTCCCCTGGCGTCAGATCGCTGCCTTTTTTCAGAATTTCGTCCGGAACCGCAATCTTGCCCAAGTCGTGCAGATAGCCGCCGCGGCGCAGTGCGACCACGCATTCGTCATCCAGCCCTAAATAGCGGCCGAGGTCGGTGGCATTGCGGGCCAGACGCTCACAGTGGCCTTCGGTGTATGGGTCGCGCGCTTCCACACTCAAGCCCAACGTGCAGATCACGGACTCCGCCGTCTCCAGTTCATCGGTGAACTCTTTCAACTTCAGCAGCGATTTTACCCGCGCAAACAGCTCTTCGGGACTGACGGGCTTGGTCAGAAAATCGTCGGCGCCAGCCTCGATTGCCTTGAGCCGGTCCTCGTGAGCATTGAGCCCCGTGATCATGACGATCGGGATCAATCGGGTCTCCGGAGCGTCCTTCAATTCGCGGCAGAGCTCGTAGCCGGTCTTGCCTGGCATGATCACATCGAGCAAAATCAGGTCAGGAGGATGGTTGCGTATTTGTTCCTCCGCAGCGCCCGCGCTCGATACAACCATGGAGTGATAGCCGCGCGTGCCGAGCATCTCCCGCAGCAACTCGGCGTTCAGCCGATGGTCGTCCACCACCAGGATGGATTGCTTGCGCCGGCCCGAAATTACTTCGCTCATAGGAAAGTAAGAACTGTCGTGCGTAGCCCGGGGTTGCCCGGCGCTGGTGAGAATCCCACCCCGATCACCAGCAATTCCTCTGGCTCTAATTCTATCCGATATCAAACACCGTAAGCTCGTAAACCGAACCTTTCTCGTGTTCATGCGTCATGGCGGAGACTCTACGATCGTGCAACCTTCAATGCATGACCTGCAAATTCTCGCTCAGCCGGCGCAAAATGTTGCCGCCCGTCTTTGTTGTGTTGTTCACTCTGTCAGTCGGCAGCGTCGCATCCTTTGGCGTTCCCAAGCCGCACAACATCACCTTTGGCAAATGGACATCTGCCAAATGGCCAAACGCGACGGGTGAAAAAATGCTCGACCTGAAAGTGCGGCCGCTCATCGTCGACACGCGAGTCAAGGAGTACACCACCGGACTTCCGCATGAAGTCACCGACCGCATCTTTGCTGTGCGGCGTGCATTTCGCATGAATGACACGCTGCCCGGCGAGAGCACACCGCGTTGGCAATGGCAGCGTGGAGGCTGGCTCCTCGTGGATCGTCTCACCGGCCGCGTTTCGCAGCTGAACCTTCCTGAATTCGATCCTTTTTATTCGACTGCGAGCTGGTATCGCGATTACATCGCCTACTGCGGCGTCTCGGAAGACGGCAAGAAATTATACGCAATCGTCGCGCAAGTAGGACGCCGGAAGCCCATCCTGAAGAAAGACGTGGGCGAACCCGCCGGCGATCCCGACCCCGATTCAGAATGTCCGCCTCCAACCTGGGAGCGCAGTCCCATGCGTGTCACCTTTCAGCCCGACGACGATCAAAAAGTGGTCTTCTCCATCCGCAATCGCGTCGTGGATGTCGTCAATGACACGGAAGAAGAGGAGTAGAAATCCAACTTTTCGATCGCACGAGAGAAGTTGCCTGCGCCCTGCCTTTGCAGCGACAATGTGCTCTCGGATTCCTTACAAAAGAAAACGAAGAGGTACCTCATGCGCTCGATCTTCGCCAACACGCTGGCAACCGCCGCTCTTTTCTCCTTGGCATTCTGTCAAACCGAAGCACAGACCAGTCTCAACTACCAGATGCCACCCAAGGCGATCGTCGATTTGGTCGATACGCGGCCCACGCCGAGCGTGGTCGTTTCTCCCAAAGATAAATCGGGCAGGCAATGGCTCCTGATCGAACACATCTCGGGATTGCCTTCGATCGCCGATCTGGCCCAACCCGAGCGGCGCCTGGCCGGATTGCGATTCAATCCTCGTACCAATGGCCCGAGCCGCGGACGCTACATGACGTCGCTGGCAGTCAAGGTCCTGCCGGACGGGCAAGAGAAAGCAATCACCGGAGGCCCGGCCATTGCGAAGATTCGCTTTACCGACTGGTCACCCGATGCCCGGCACGTCTTCTTCGTGAACGCCAGCGACGAACCAAAGGATGCCGGCCTGAGTTTGTGGGTCGTCGACGTCTCCTCAGCGAAAGCCGCACGCGTGCCTGGGATCGCGTTGAACGGAATTTTCGGCTCTCCCTGTGAATGGACCGGTGACAGCCTAAGCCTGATTTGCAAGGCGGTTCCCAAGGGTCGGGGCGTCGCTCCTAAGCGCAGTGAAGTGCCGACCGGCCCGGTAATTCAGGAAAATCTCGGGCGCGTTACACCTGGCCCGACGTATGAAGACCTGCTCAAAAACCCTGAGGACGAGAAGATTTTCGATTTCTATGCGACCGCACAGGTCGAACTGGTGCACCTCGACGGCACCAGCAAAGCAATCGGCAAGCCCGGAGTCATCGTCAGCGCCTCGCCTTCACCCGATGGCCACTATGTCCTGATTGACGAGCGCCATCATCCGTATTCCTACCTGCTGCCATTCCCCATGTTCCCCGAGCGCGAACTTGTCGTGAACGTGGCGACGGGTGCGAGCAAGCAGTTGGCGGATAAGCCGCTCGAAGATACGATCCCGAACATTCACGATGCCGTGGCGCCCGGACCTCGCGAATTTGAATGGCGCAGCGACGCGCCCGCTACCGTGTTCTGGGCGGAGGCTGGCGATGGAGGCGATCCTCGAAAAGATGTGCCCGTTCGAGACACTCTTTTTCTGCTGGACGCTCCCTTTGATGGGGCACCGCGCAAGCTCGCGGAACTTCCCGTGCGCTTTGAAAGCGTAACGTGGGGAAGCGGTCATCTGGCAGTGGTGGAACAACGGCGCTGGAAGGATCGCAAACGAATCATGCTGGCCGTGGCTCCGGATGGCGGCGCGCCTGCGGTCACGTTGTTTGAAGGCTCGTTTGAAGATCGTTATCACGATCCGGGCGAGCCGTTTGTCGTCACGAACGCAGCTGGCAAGGACGTCTTGCAAAGCACGGCGAATGCTACCGGCATTTACCTGCACGCGCGCGGTGCATCGCCCGATGGCGACCGGCCGTTTGTCTCCGTAATGAGCGTCTCGGGCGGCGAGAGCAAGCAACTGTGGCAATCGGAGGAACACTATTTTTCCCTTCCCACCGCCATCCTCGACGTATCCGGCTCGACCATTTTGTTCCGCAGAGAGTCCCAGGAACAGAACCCGAATTACTACATCAGGAATGTAGCGAAAGACGAAATGAAACAGGTCACGTCTTTCCCCAGCCCGTACGGCAACGCGCCGATTCCCAGGAAACAGGTACTCAAATACAAGCGGGCCGATGGAGTGGATCTGAGCGCGAATCTCTATTTGCCGCCTGGCTACAAGCCTTCCGACGGCCCGCTGCCGACTCTGATGGAGGCCTATCCCACCGAATACAAGACCAGGGCGGCGGCCGGGCAGATGCAAGGCTCGCCCAACGAATTTCCTATTCTTTATTGGGGTTCACCAGTGCCGTTTGTCACGCAAGGGTATGCGGTGCTTGAGAACGCAACCATCCCCATCATCGGTGAGGGCCAGGCGGAACCGAACGATACCTATGTCGAGCAACTGGTAGCCAGCGCGCAAGCGGCGATTGACGAAGGCGCACGCCTCGGCGTCGTCGATCGAAATCGCGTAGCTGTGATGGGACACTCCTATGGAGCGTTCATGACCGTCAACCTGCTCGCGCACAGCAACCTGTTCAAGGCCGGCATCGCGCGCAGCGGCGCCTACAACCGCACGCTAACGCCCTTCGGGTTCCAGAACGAAGATCGCACTTACTGGCAGGCGCCGGAGATCTATTACAAGATGTCTCCCTTTTCGTATGCCGACAAGATCAAGACTCCGTTGCTGCTGATTCACGGTGAGGCCGACAACAATACCGGCACGTTCCCCATCCAGAGCGAGCGCCTCTTCAGCGCCATCAAAGGCCAGGGAGGGACGGTGCGCTTCGTGCTGTTGCCGCTCGAATCGCATGGCTACGCCGGCCGTGAATCGGTCCTGCACATGTTGTGGGAAATGAATACCTGGATGGATAAGTACGTAAAGAATTCTCCGCCGACTACGGCCGCACAGCACTGATCGAAGTTCAGAGCGTCGCAGACTGCGCAGCGTAACAGAAAATTTGAGACGTTATTCGGTCGTTCGCAACATCGCAGCATTCTCGATCAGCTTGTCGCAAACCGCGATACAGGCTTCCCGCGTTGCCGCTAGCACGCCTTCATCAGGAGCGGACGTCAACAAGGTAGACGTACCGTGGCAGAGAAGAAAAATTCCGTCATAGACCGAGGCATATTCTTCTGGCTCGCCGCCCAGTCGCGCTGCCAGTTGCGCCATGAGCCAGTTCCGCACTGGCCGCGGCGCCGAGAAAAAGTGCCCCCACGATACCCGCAGCAACTCATATTCCCGCGGGTGAGCTTCAACATAAGCCAGATACCTCCTGTGCAGATGCTCGATGCCGGGGGATGAGAGCAGGTCGGCGGTCAGTTCATCCCGAACGCGGTAAGCTAACGCCAGCCGCAGGACTTCCTTGTTGCGAAATCGTTTGTAAAGGGTGGGGGTGGTCGTGCCGGCTTCGCGCGCCACGGCGCGTAGGGTCAGACCCTTCTCGCCGCGCATCTTCCACAACCGATGAGCGGCTTTCAGGATTCTCTCTTCGAGTTGCTTGTCTGCAATCGGCGGCATCGTCTTTCGGGGCCCTACCGCTTAATGGATTGACATTGTACAACTAATGCCGGTTCATAGCAATACCAAGATTGAGCGCGATCGCAAAAAAACGAACTTATCGGATATATCTGTTTTTTAAGCTAGTTACTCAATGCGATGACCGATAGATCCCCGTCAACCCAATTTAGCATTGACGGTGTTAAAGTAACGATGTTAAAGTTAACAGAAAACTTGCACACAGCTCTCGCTCATTGTTGTGGCTGCAATACGTAGGAGTATCCGATGTCATCGTTAGACGAAGCTGGCGATCGTCTTGCCAGCTTGCAAATGAATGCCGAACTGCGCCACGCGCAATTGGAAATGCTCAGCGCCCAGTGCGCCACCGACCGTATTCGTCTCCGCTATTCGCTGGAGGATGTCGCCCAGCACGCCCAGCGCGACACCCTGCGCAAAGCCTGGACCTCCGCCAGCGCTTTGTACGAGTACTACCGTGCGGTCGCTGGCCGCGTATTAGATCTCGATGGAACCGAGCGATCCGGCGCTCCATCGGTGAATGAGGCGAAACTCGAAGAAGCCGTCGCCCGCGCCGCGGATTCCTTACGTGCTCAACGCGAGTTATTCCGCGCTACCGGTCTGCCGTTGGAGCGACGCCGGCGCCAGGCCATGAGGCCTTTTTTTTCTGACGCCGTATTGGATCAGGTCCGGATCGTTAGCCTCGAAGGGAAACGTGTCCCGAATCCGCCTTTCTACATCGAGGCCAGAGCTGCCGGCATCAAGGACTTTCCCGATGTCAGCCACCTCGCCTCCCTGACCTTCGAAGACGTTCTGATCTTCACGGGTGCCATCGCCGACCGCAATTTGTTTCATGCGCTGGTGCGGGTCGTACAGTTTCAGGTTTTGGGCCCGGAACGCTACGCCGAGCTGTTTCTTCGAGGTCTGCTCCGAACCCGCACCCACGCCAGCGTGCCGCTGCAGGCCCATGCGTTTCTGCTCGAGTCGGAGTTTGCGGGCAATCCGGCCCAACCGTTCTCAGTGGAAGAAAGAGTTAGGCTCTGGTCCAATCAGAGCCGTTATTAGCAGTTGGAGTTGCCACGGATTCCGGAAGTGCATCGATCATCAACAATCTCACGATGGTCGGAAACTTTCTGGTTTTTCGTTGGCGAGCGCGAACGGCGGCGGTTTCCTGGAAGGCCCTCCCCAGGCCGCCGTTTCGCGCTTGTTTGTTCTTCGTCTAAATTAGTGGGTGTCAAATCGCCGGGCTGAGTCAATCGCCGGCGGGTTCGACCGTAGGCAGCTCTTCTACAGCGGGCCGAGTGCGGATCTTGGCGCTCGTCACCATCACGACCGACGCCACGATAATTGCGCTCCCCATCAGGATGTAGCGGTCAATCCGCTCGTGCAGAACCAGCCATCCCAGAAACACCGCCACCACCGGATTCACATACGCATACGTCGAAACCTTTGACGTGGGAACGTGCTGCAAAAGCCAGATATAAGCCGTATAGCCGATCCACGAGCCGCAGACCACGAGATAGAAAATCGCCCCGAGTCCGCGCGCGGTCCAGACCGTCGGAGAGTTGCGTTCGACCACAAACGCAAACGCGAGGTTGGCCATGCCCGCAAATACGACTTGCCATGCAATCGAACTGAACGGGTCGACCGATCCTGTCTTCCACTTTTTCGACAGCACCGAGCCGAGCGCCCAGCTCAACGACCCTCCTTGCAGCGCGATTGACCACCATAGCTCTCGCCGTCCGAGCACCGTCCGTTGCATAAGGTCGGGCCAGATCAGCACAATCACACCCATGATGCCGATCGCCAGTCCAATCTTGCCGCGGCCCGAAATGTGGTGATCGCCCAGCAACAGGCTGTCGATCACCAGAAACCAAAGCGGGCTGACGGCGACCAGGAGAGCCGAGAGGCCGCTAGGAACGATCTGCTCCGCATAAGAAAGCGTGAGATTGCCGCCCATCAGAAGCAGAATTCCGACGATCGCAAAGTGCGCGAGTTGAAGCCCCGTGAAGCGGATTTTTCGTCCCGTCGCGGCGCAGTACGCAAGCATGGCAATGCCCGCAACCAGGAAGCGCGTAGCGCACATAAAACCCGGAGGAATCTGCTCAACCGCAATGCGGATCCCAAGGTAAGTCGACCCCCAGAAGACATACACGAGCCCGAAGGCAAGGATGATCTTCCACGAACTGGGGGCATTGGTCATCTGTCGTGAATGGAAAAAACAGGAGAATTCAGGATAGCAGAGAGCGCCGCGCACTCGGCCGAGCCGCTTGTGGGCCTGAGGCAGCTCAGGTCCCTGAAGGCTGGGCTTTAGTCCTCGTGCTGGTGCTGCCGCTCCACCGACCAGATTTGGGCTTCGTCCTTTTCCAGAGGGTACACGTGTACCATCCAGTTGAAAATGACCGGATGAAACTCTCCGCCCGCCGCCGTGCAATCACCCTCGGTTGCGATCGAGCCATGCAGCCCGAACTTCGGATTTGGCAACAGCATCTCGCCCTTGTGCCCCGCAGGCGGCGCACAGAAATTTACATGCTCATGCCACTGCGCGACACTCAGCGGAATACGCTGGTTGAGATCGTCTTCCGTGAATCGCTTGGGCGCCGTGTACATCACGCCCACCAACTTATAGCCCTCGCCATTTTTCTCATAAAGCAACGACGTCGGATTGTCAGGATCGAACTTCACGAAAGCCGCCCGCGCGTTGCGATAGTTCGTGAAGTGATACTGCTTTTGCGGCACCTCGGGATGAAAAATCGCGAAGCCGTCGTTGAGCGCCGTCTGGTAATCCTTATATTTCTCCATCACGGCGCGCGCGGCCACGACGACCTGATGCGCTCGTTCCGAATCTCCCGGCTGCGCGGGTCGCAGCGCTGTCATCTTCATGTGCGGCCCCATATCCATATGATGGCCTTCCATCGAATTCATCACGTGAACGCTGGCGGCATCCGATTGGTCGTCGCCCTGGCTCTGCCCGCCCATGTCGTGCCCTGGCATGTTCATGCCCTTCATGTCGTTCGAGGGCGTCGTCGATGGAGTCTGTTGGGCAAAGCTGCACACCGATGCCAGGCACAGCGCCGCAAAGAAGATTTTCATAGCGGATCCCCCACGAGTTCGATTGTACTAACCCTGCAGCGAGGCGAATAGTTTCGGCAACGGGAAGTACCCAGGGGGATGTTATGGCAGTAATTTTGAAAACGACTACCCCCAAACTTAATTGTCATCCCGAGCGAAGCGAGGGATCTGCATTTTGCGGCGTAACTGCAGATTCCTCGCTTCGCTCGGGATGACAAGACTTATGATTTTATCTGAGCGGGGCGGGGGCTACGCGGCAGACCACATGCCCAATTGGGAGAGGACCTTGGTGGCGGCTTCGGTGCCGGAGCGAACACAGTCTGGAACCCCAATTCCATTGAATCCATTGCCCGCAAGAGCCAGGCCGGGGAATTTCTCGCACAGCTTCTGAATGCGCGCGACGCGTTCGATGTGGCCAACTGAATATTGGGCCATGGCCGATTTCCACTTATAAACACGCGCGAAAAGCGGCTCCGCTTCCAGCCCAATGATTTCACGCAGTTCGGCGCGCACAATCTGCAAAATCTGCTCATCGGAAGACGCGAGAATCTCCTCGTCGCGTGCTCCGCCCAGAAAGCAGCGGACAAGAGCGCGATTTTGCGGGGCGCGATGCGGAAATTTGTTGTGGACGAACGTAGCCGCCAGCATGCGATGCCCTGCGCTGCGCGGCACCAGAAATCCGAATCCCGGCAGCAGCGAACGCCGGACGTTTTCGTCGTAGCCCAGCGTCACCGTCACCGATGAGCTGTAGCGAATCGCGCTCAGTTCCTCCGCAAGATTCTTGTCTGCCATCTCCAGCACTGCGGCGGCGGCGTGCGTCGGCGCCGCGACAATGATGGCATCAAATTGATCGGTCTGATATCCGGCACTGACGATCCAGCCGTCGGCTGTGGAATGCGGAATCACCGACTGCACGGGCGAAGACACGCGCAAAGCCGCGGGGTCGAGACGAGCGAGCAATGCGTCCACCATCTGCTGCATGCCGTCTTTGAGAGAACTGAAAAGCGGGCGTGCCGGACTTTTCGCCCCCATTTTTTTTCGCGACGCAAGCATCGCGCGGCCCAGGCTGCCATGCTTTGCCTCCATGTCGGCAAAGCGCGCCAGCACGGCCCGCACGCTGAGTTGCGAAGCTTCGCCGCCGTAAACGCCGGAGAGCAGCGGATCGGCCAGCCGGTCCACCATTTCCGGCCCGTAGTGGCGCTCGACCATCTGGGCGACGGTTTCGTCAGCTTCGGCTTTGTGCGGAGGATGGAACCATTCTCCCGCCATCCGCAGTTTTGTCCGTAGCGAAAATAGGGGAGAGAAAACGGTGGGCAAAAGTTTGGTCGGCACCATGAACATCAGGCCGTCGGGCATCACGACAAGTTTGTCGCGTCCATTTTTGTGGACGACGATGTAAGTTTTGCGGTCGGCGTCGTTCGAGCCGATGAGTTGATCGCCCAGCCCGATTTTGCGGCAGAGGTCGGCGGCCCAGGGTTTTTCGGTGAGGAAGGAATCGGGACCGGCTTCGATCAGGCAGCCATCGGCGCGGTCGGTGACCATGACTCCGCCGAGGCGCGGGGCGGATTCGAATAGGACATATTCGATCTTTGTGTCGGACTGGGCGCCGGATTGGCGTTTTTCTTCAAGTGTGAACGCAGCCGAGAGGCCGGAGATTCCGCCGCCGATGATGGCAATACGTGGCATAAAGAAGCTGCGAGCTTATGCTTTCGGCTTTCGCTTCAGCCCCTTGCTGCAAATCATTGCATGAACAAGCCGCTTGTGCACGTTATGGGGGTAGTCGCGATGTTTCACCAACTAGCCTCTACTTAAGTTTGGACGGCTTCTTGACCCAGCCATCCTCGGGCACTTTCATGCCGCGCGATTTAGCAAACTCGGGATTTATCCACACGGACTTCACTTGACGCGGATCCAACTCGACGGGCGGGGGATTTATGCAATGCGTAACGAACTCCGGTACTGAACTTGCAAGAGAAACTAGATCATCCGTCTCATGATCCCAGAACCACACCGCTCCATCTTCTCTAGTCGTGAAATAGTTGCCACAGGAGTCTTCTGCGAGGGCGTCAAACGAAGTGCCGTCCAAGATCGAGAAATTGGTCGGAGTAGGAGGAATACGAATTGGACCATAACCTTCCTTCGTCACCGGATGCATGAAGACCTTGCCGCGGACAGTGTTCAGTATGTCATTCATAAGGCTCCTAACCCACCCGGTATTTTCGCCTCGACTTTAGCTTGAGGTGCCAGTTGACGCAAACACGTGTTTACACCATCCACCCTGAACGGTCGTCTCCACGCCCTCGCCACTAACTCCTAAGCGATCCCACCCGGCTGCGAACCAAGTCCGCCAGCGCCGCAGTCAATGTCTTCGAGCCGTTCAGCGATTCGGCTCGCCATAGGCGCATGCCTTCTTTTTCTGCGAACTGTTTGAAGAAGATGTCGATGTCGTAGAGCACTTCTACGTGATCGCAGAGGAAGCCTACGGGGTGAATGAACACTCCGCGGTGGCCTTTGGCTTTGAGGCTCAGAATTGCTTCTTCCACGGTGGGACCGATCCACTGGCCTCCCGACATGCCCT
>JBELAC010000165.1:0-15756 GCA_049509215.1 Terriglobales bacterium | reverse complement strand
GGCGGCTTTGTCGGCGGCGGTCGCAGTGCGCGAGGGCGGCGCGACCGATCCTGCCTTTTCGGCTGTGCCTCGCTTCAGCAGCGCCAGCTTTTCACCGGACAGAATCTGATACAGATGTTCGGTCTCGCGGCCCGGCTCCACGTGAAGATTCGTGTCATTGCGCGTGATTCCCTGCGCCTGCACCGAGTCGTTCGCGTTGTCGGCCGTCAGTTTCTGAAGTTGATCGAATACCTGCTGGCTGACGAGGTAGCGCTGTTCCATCCATCCCGTCTCTCCGGTCGCCATTCGCACCTTTGCGAAGTGACGGTCGTGATCGAGGACTTCGACCCGGTCTCCATTTTTCACCGTGCCGGTTTTTTCGAAGACCGCGGCCACGCGATCGCGGAGGATGACTTGCACTCCGGAAACGTATTCAACTTCGAGGACGCGGCCCCCGCTATGCTTGCAGCCAACCAAGGAAATCGAGGCGAAGGCGCAGACGGCAACCGCAATGGCTCGGAGGACAGGTTGGGGAAGAAACTTCACTGGATGAGCACGCAACTTTTTACTATATCGCGTTGCGAGGGTGGAGGGATTGACCGGTAGGGGACATTGAGTCTCTGGTGTAGCCACCACGGCTAAAGCCGCCAAAAAGACGCGACATCTATCGCAGCGCTGAAGCGCTGCGCCACCCAAAATCAAGTAACCAACCCAAACCAATGGCCGACAAAAAATCAACCACAGCGATCCAAACCAAAGACCAAGACAAACGCGGAGTGAACGGCAAACAGTAGCTCTCAATCCCCAAAGCCGATTCCGATTGCTCTTGCTGCTTGGACGAGTTCGCCGTGCGGATCCACCGTTTTGAGTTTGCCTACGGCGTCGGCGATGCTAACGGCGCGAATGCTTTCCTGTTGCAGGCAGACCATTTTTCCGAAACCGCCGGCGGCGATCAGCTCCACGGCGGCCACGCCGAACCGTGTGCCAAGAATTCGGTCATAGGGAGAAGGCGATCCTCCCCGCTGGATGTGGCCGAGTATGCTGACTCGCACATCTTTGCGGGCCATCAGCGCAATGGCGTCGCCCACCATGTTGCCCACCGCCATGCTGCGCGCCATGTGGCGCATCTCGGGAGGCAGTTTGATTCCCTCCGCCACCACCAGGATCGTAAAACGCTTCCCGAAGCGCTCCCGCATATCAAGGTGTTCGCACAGCTTCTGGATGGTGAATGGGATTTCCGGGATCAGGATGATGTGCGCGCCACCCGCAATGCCCGCCTCGATCGCAATCCATCCCGCATCGCGTCCCATGACTTCGACGACCATTACGCGATGATGGGATTCGGCAGTGGTGTGAATCTTGTCGACGGCATCAGTTGCGGTATGCAGCGCAGTGTCGAACCCGAACGTGACTTCGGTCGCCGACAGATCGTTGTCGATGGTTTTGGGGACGCCAACGACCTTCATCCCTTTCAGGAAAAGTTCGTTCGCGATCTTCATCGAGCCGTCGCCGCCGATTGAGATGATGGCGTCGATGCCAAGCTTGGCGGCGTTGGCGATCACCTGGTCGGAGATGTCGCGCGTGACCTCCTCGCCATTTTCGATCGTCTTATATTGAAAAGGATTGCCGCGATTGGTGGTGCCGAGAATCGTGCCCCCGCGCGGCAGGATGCCGCTGACGTGTTTGAGCGTGAGTTCGTAGGCACGCTCGGGCCAGATCAGGCCATCGAATCCATCGGGAATGCCGATGACTTTCCATTTGTATTTGAGGATGGCGGCTTTGACGGCCGCGCGAATAACAGCATTCAATCCGGGAGCGTCGCCGCCGCCGGTGCAGATCCCTATGCAGTGGATGTCAGACATGGCAACCCAACATCATAGCGCGGGACGCGGTGGTGCAGACAGTGACCGAATGGACGTGCCTCTTCGGGAGGATCGCACTCAAACCAGAGGAAGGCTTGAATGGGGCATCCAGCAGGTCATCCCGTCACGTTTACGGTTATCGTGGCGGTATTGCTGGTACCGTACGTCACGGTAACGAGATAAGTGCCCGCAGTCGCCGCGTCCGATACTGCGCAGAGCGCGGGAGAGGTACTGTTGTCACAACTGAGGGTTCCACTTGTCGGAGCTGATGTGATCGTCCAAGTTGCCTCTGTGGTGAAGTCCGTTACCGTTCCGTTATACGTACCTTGTGCAACGAAGTACTGGGTCTGCTGCGAACTGGTTACGTTTGGGTTCCAAGCAGCGGAGGCCGAGCAGCCTGTTTCACCACCACCAGATGAGTTTGTCAGGCAAATCTGGAAATTGGTGATGACAAGATATGCCGTGGCCTGCGCTGTCGCACTCAGTCCCTGTGCGGCGGCCGTTAACGTAGCCGTGCCGCCGGGGGCTACTCCCGAAATCGAGGCTGCACCACCGGTGAACGAGGCGTCGCAGTTGGATCCAACCACGAAACACACTGCGCCGGGAGTGTCGCTTGTCCATGCAACACCACTGGTAATCATGGATCTGTTGTTGCTGGGGGAGTAAGTTCCCCAAGCTTGCACGCTCGTCTGCTGACCAACTTCGACCGATGGGGTCGGCGGTTGGATCGAGATGGCACTGAGCGTATCGCTCGTAAAAAATCCCTTGCACCCCGCTCCAAATGCCGCTACCAGCAATACGGTGAATGCGATGATGACCGGCAGTCTTCTTCCAGAAAAAGTGCGCCTGCTCAACATAGATGCTCGCCTCGGATAGCGTGATTTTACCAGAATGCCCAGCCCGCGCCCCGCTCCGGTAGTGCATGTTTGGAGTCATGGCGGCAGCGTGCAAGACTCCGCCAGGGGCGTCAAGAGTAGGAACGAGGCAGCATTGGGAACTTGCAGAGATTCGGCGGGCGCTGTTCAGCGCCGGTCAATTCAGCTTGAGTCGAACCGCTTGGGCCAGCTTGCGCTGTTGCCGGTCGAAGCTATAGAGATAATCCGCGTCCAGTTCCAGCGCAGCCGCTACGTGCACCAGATCCGCGGTACGGGTGCCCAAACGCGCCGTCGTTTGCCGGGACAATTGATGGGCGCGCTCGAAAACCCGGTCGGAAAGAGGCCGCAACTGGAAGATACCGCTGGCAAGATCCTCCGCGAAACCCTTCATCGAGGCCGCTGCTTGCGGAGCCGACAACTCCTTGCGAAAGACACGCAATTCCAGGGCGTTCACCATCTCTAGTTCGCCCCAGACTGTCAGGTAGCGTTCGCCCTTGGCCGACCGCATCGTCTCCACCGCAGCGGCAGAGTTCCCGTCTGGGCTGTAGAGCGATACCAGAAAACTGGTGTCCGCATATGCCTTCAATAGCGGCTCCGGTCTTCGGCGATCAGGTCGGCGCCGTTCACCTCCAGCACCTTATCGCCATAGATATTACGCATGCGCGCAAGGAAATCCGGCATCTTGGAACTCGCCTGGGCGCCTTCAGGAATCAACCGCGCGATCACCTTTCGTCTCCTGGTAATCTGGATCTCCTCCCCTTGATGAAGAAGGCGCTCAATCTTCTTGAACGCATAGCGAAGGTCGCGAATGGAGGCCTTTGTCATTTGTGATACATTTTAGCATCACATGCTAGGTGATCGCAATCCGCGTTTCGCAAGCCAGCGACCCATTCGTACATGGACCTGAGACTGGTCGCACGTTGAAACTACCTTTTCTTTTTGCCCGCCCTTGCGATGCGGTCGTCGATGGGCTTGCGTCCGGCGAAGCCTTCGCTGGTGCCGTGCCAGTGGGTGATCTCGGGCTCGCCCATCTTCCAGCAGAGCAGGATGATCTCGCCTTCGACCTTGCAGGGGAAATCGAGCAGGCCGATGTCGAGGTCCTTCACTTGGACACCAGTGGCGTCGATTTCGCCGAGAGCGTCCTTGACGTGCCGGATGGCCTTTTCGCGATCGGCCTTGCGGCGCGCCAGATAGACTACGTCGAGCCTGGTGCCGCCGTTCAGGAAGACGCGGTGCGCGGTCTCCTGCAGTTCGCCGTCTACGCTTTCGATCAGCTGCTTGCCTTGGGTCGCTTGTTTGAGAAGCGATTCGAGAATCGGCAAAAGCATCTGCGCTTCTTCGAGAGTAAAAGTCCGGTCGGCCATTGCTTCTATTTTAGCGGAACTGGGAGGGCCCGGTTCCATTGAACTTCAAAGCGCCCCCGATCACGCGGATTCTCACGGATCAGACCATATTCTTAGGATTTTGGTCTGCGGGAATCCGCGTAATCCGCGGAAAAGAAGTTGGCCGGGGTCTGGTCTGATTGATCATGCTATTTTCGAAGCACGATATGCCTGCCCCGGACCAGCCGACTCCCCGCAACGTCTATGTTTTCGGCTTCACGTCGTTCCTCAACGACACGGCCAGCGAAATGGCGTATTGGGTATTGCCCGCCTTCCTTTCGTCGATCGGAGCGGGACCGGCGCAGCTCGGCATTATCGAAGGCATTGCCGAGAGCGTAGCATCGTTCGCCAAGCTTTTTTCCGGGTACTTGGCCGACCACGTCTCGCGCCGCAAGCCGCTGGTGGTCGGAGGGTATGTCGTCGCGAACGCCGTCAAGCCGATGCTGGCATTCGTTTCTTCGTGGTGGCAGATTCTCGGAATTCGCTTCGCCGACCGCTTTGCGAAAGGCGTGCGCGGTACTGCGCGCGATGTGATGGTAGCCGAGTCGGTCGACAAGGCAAATCTGGGGTCGGCGTACGGACTGATTCAAGCCCTGGATTCCGCTGGCGCGATCGCCGGGCCGCTGCTGGCGCTGGCGCTGATCGGGCACTTCGCAGTTCTCGGTACTCAGTTCCCAGTCTTCGGCGGCGGGGACGCAGAAAGATCGACGCGCAAGCTCTCGCTTGCGTATCCATCTGCCGTTTGGGTTTTACTACGTGCTGGTGGTGGTGACACTATTTGCTTTAGGCAATTCGAGCGACATGTTTCTGGTGCTGAGGGCGGGGAACGTGGGGATTCCGGCTGCCCAGGCGCCACTGCTGGGACTTGTGTTCAACGTGATGTTCACGCTTTTTTCGTGGCCGGCGGGGAAATTCAGCGACCGCTTTTCGCGTTCGACGATCGCTGCCGCGGGATATGGTGTTTTCGCCATCGTGTATTTCATGTTCGCGATTGCTTCTTCGCGGCGCGCGATCTGGCTCACGATGGCGTTCTACGGGCTTTTTTATGCGCTCACCAATCCCGTGCTCAAAGCCTTGGTGGTTGAAAGCGTAGATACCGACGTCCGCGGCCGAGCTTTGGGCATTTATTTCTTTGTCACCAGTGTTACAACGCTGCTTGCGAGCGTGATCACGGGAGCGCTCTGGAAAATTTATGGCGCAGCGGTCCCGTTTTATTTTTCGGCGGGGATTGCAGCCGCTTCGGCGGTGGCCCTGTTGGCACATCGAGCGCCCACCCCCGACTAGGACTTCGCATACTTCAGCCACTTCAGAATTTCCGGCAGGGACGGGCGTTTTCCGTAGATGAGTACGCCGACTCGGTAGATGCGCGCGCACACAACGAGCAAGCCCGCGATGGTTGCGATCAGTAAGACGACCGATAAGGCGATCTGCCACGCCGGCGGCGTTTGGATGACAATACGCGCATACATCACTACGGGCGCGAAAAATGGAAACATCGACAGCCAAGCGACAATCGGAGCGTCGGGAGTCCGTACGACTGTGCTCAGCATGAAGACCGAGAGCACGAGTGGAATGACGATCACGAATTGCAGTTGCTGACCTTCCTGTTCGGTCGTAGTAATAGCACCGATGGCCGCATAGAGTGCGCTGAAAAGCAGATATCCGAGCAGGAAGAAGACCGCAAACGCTACCAGCACACCGGGAGAAATTGCGAACTGGCTAAGGTCCATACTCATGGCCATGGAGGGAAACGCAAGAACGCCCGCCATCACTACCCAGACGATGATTTGCGTGAGACCAACCGCGCCCACGCCAAAGATTTTGCCGATCATGAGTTCGGTCGAGGTCGCGGAAGAGAGCAGCACTTCCAGCACGCGCGAATTTTTTTCTTCGAGGACGGAACGCATGACGGAAATTCCATAAAGGAGCACGGCCACGTAGATCAACATGACCATCACAAGGACTTCGATGAATTTTGTCGAACCGCTATCTCCGGTTTCCCTCCCTTGCTCGATGCGGCTCGCCTCCACCTTGATGAGCTTGAGCAGGACGTCGGCTTGATCGCTGGGAACGCCATTCCGGGAAAGCCGGTCGTGCTGAATGATGCTGCTCAATTCTTCGCTCAGGCGCGCTCGTGCGCCGGAATTGGCGACGCTGCGCGTGGCAAAGGTGATCTTCCCTGCCGCGATGGCATCGTCGGTCAACCAAAGATAGCCGTCAATGGCCTTCGAATTCACTTTATCGCGCAAGGCCGCGCGTTCCGTCTCCGTTGGATTGGCATCCACGTCAATGACATAGTGTTTGTCTGCGATCAATTTCCCGGAACTTGACGAGGAACCAGTTTCGTCATCGCTGCCGCTCTTGGCAGATTCTGCGGATAGCAGCCCTTGGCGAACGATCTCGCCAAATTGCGCGGTCGAGGTGACAACCACGATGTGCTGAGCCTTCTCACCCATGGTGGCAAGCTTTGCGGGCAGCACCATTAACGCGGTCATGATGGCAGGCGCGAGCAAGGTAAGCACAAGAAACGACCGGGTGCGCACACGCTCCAGATATTCGCGCTTGATAATCAGCCAGGTATTACGCATGGGGTTTGCCAACGGCCTCGATAAAGATTTCTTCGAGCGAAGGTTGCATCACTTCAAAACGGTCGAGCCGCGCCCTCGAGGACGCCAGGCGCAGAAGTTCCTGGGTGTCGGCGCCGGGCGCGAGCCGCACTTCCACATAGTTGCCGTAGTCGTTGAAGGATTGCACCAGCCGCGACTCGTGCAGAAATCTCGCGTCGCCATCGTATTTAATTTGCACGCTGCAATGGCCGTAATTGGCCTTGATCTGGTCGAGATCGCCTTCCAGGACGGCGCGCCCGTGATTGATGAGGCAGATCGACTGGCAGAGACGCTCCGCCTGGTCCATGCGGTGCGTGGACAGCAGGATGGTCTTCCCGTTCTTTGCCAGTTCGAGCAGAGCGCTTTTCAAGGACATCGCGCTGGCTGGATCGAGCCCCGAAAAAGGCTCGTCCATGACGATCAATTCGGGATCGTGAAGAATCGCCCCGATGAACTGGACTTTCTGCTGCATGCCCTTGGAAAGTTCTTCGACTTTCTTGTCCATCCAGGCGGTCAGTTCCATACGCTCGCACCAGTGACGCGCCTGTTTTGACGCATCGCCGCTCGACAGGCCTTTCAGTTGCGCGAGGAGAACGAGGTGAGGCAGCACCTTCATTTTTTTATAGAGTCCGCGCTCCTCCGGCAGGTAGCCGAAACGCCGGGAGTGGGCGCGAGCAAGCGGTTCTCCAAGAATCAGAACTTGCCCCGAGTCAGGAACAGTGATGCCGATGATCATTCGGAGAGTGCTGGTCTTCCCGGCTCCGTTGGGGCCCAGCAGGCCATAAATCATGCCTGGCTTGATGCGGAAGGAAAGGTTGTCGACGGCGACAAATTCATCGTAACTCTTGCAAACACCGGCAAGCTCCAGAGTGTTCACGAGTCCTGCGTTCCGTGCTGATGAAGACGCCATAGGTTTGTGAATAGACGATGGTCAGTTACAGAGGAAAAACAATAATACATGGATCAATACGCTGAAGTTGGGTCTTCGGTTCCTTGGGAGAAAAGTCTCTCCCAACCAGGAACCGGGCCCCCGGCGGAGAAAGCCGAATTCGAAACAACGCACTTATCGCAGCGCTGAAGCGCTGCGCCACCCAAAATCAAAAGGCAAGATTTGAGTTTTCCGGAGCCTGTTAGGACGCGCGTTCGGATCGCTTCAGCCAGAAGACCGCGACCAGTAGAAAAATAATTCCCGCGGTGCTATCGAGGACCACGTCGCGCCATGTTCCGGTTCGCGAGGGAATGTAGCTTTGGTGCCACTCGTCCATCGAGGCCACGAAGACCGTTCCCAGCCATGACAGCAGCGTCACGCGTCCTAGCCATGCGCGCGCCGGATCGAGCGTGGCGCGCCATCCACGCAGGAGCAGAAGGCTCAGCATTCCGTACCCGAGCACGTGTCCGGTCTTGCGCAGGTAGTGATTGAAAATGAGTACGTCGTAAAGGTTGACGTGCGAATAGAAGCGCGCGAGGAGCGTGTATAAGAACGAACCCGTGTGATCGGAAGACAGCATGTCAGTGGATTCAATACTGATGAACCCGATCCAGACGATCGCCGGCCACCACGCGCGCCACGGGCTGAGTTTGGGACGAAGAGGAGACAAATGAGTTTCTTGCGAGCGCTTACTCCATAAATCCGTTGCGAACGAGGGAACCAGACCCTCAAGGGCTAAAACCCGTCACTTGTTGAGGCCTTGAGCGGCACGGCTGAAGCCGTGCCCTTCCCAAAACCAATATGTAAAACGAGCGCTACTCCACCGCATAATTGGGAGCTTCGCGCGTGATCATCACATCATGCACGTGGCTTTCGCGCAGGCCGGCGGCACTGATGCGTACGAAGCGCGCCTTCTGCTGCATATCCGCAACCGTCGGGCAGCCGCAATATCCCATGCCCGATTTGAGGCCGCCCACCATCTGGTGGACAATCATCGCCACCGAGCCGCGATATGGAACGCGGCCTTCGATGCCTTCGGGCACAAGTTTGCCGAGACGGTTCGAATCTTCTCCCAGCACGGGCATCGCGGTGGATGCGTCTCCGTCGGAATTCTGGAAATATCGTTCGCTGGATCCCTGCGCCATCGCGCCCAGCGATCCCATGCCGCGATAGGACTTGAAGGTGCGGCCCTGATAGAGAATCAGTTCGCCTGGGCTTTCATCGGTTCCGGCAAACATCGATCCGATCATGGCCGCCGAAGCACCCGCCGCCAGCGCCTTCACGATGTCGCCGGAGTATTTGATGCCGCCATCGGCGATTACCGGAACTCCGGCATCGCGCGTGGCGCGCGCCGCCTCGGCGATTGCAGTAATTTGCGGAACTCCGACTCCGGTCACGATGCGCGTGGTGCAGATCGAACCGGGTCCGATCCCTACTTTGATTCCATCCACTCCGGCTTTGACCAGATCGCATGCGCCATCGAAGGTCGCAACGTTGCCGGCGATCAATTCCATCTCCGGCAGCTTTGCTTTGACCTTCTTCACCGCTTCGAGAACCAGTTCCGAGTGACCGTGCGCGCTATCGATGGCCAGCACGTCGACCTTCGCTTTCATCATCTCCTGCGCGCGCTCCAGAAAATCGCCGGTCGCGCCGATGGCCGCACCGACCCGCAGGCGGCCGTGATCGTCCTTGGCCGCGCCCGGATACTTGAGCTTTTTCTGGATGTCCTTGACGGTGATCAAGCCTTTCAGGTTGTATTTGTCGTCGACGACCAGCAGCTTTTCGACGCGGTGTTCGTGCAGAATCTCTTCCGCTTGTTCGAGCGTGGTTCCCACGGCGACGGTGATGAGGTTATCTTTCGTCATCACCTTGCTGATCGGGATATCGAAGCGAGTCTCGAAGCGCAGATCGCGGTTGGTAAGGATGCCGACCAGTTTGCCGTCCCGCAATGTAATGGGGACGCCGGAAATCTTGTACTTCTTCATCACCTCGAGCGCGTCGGAGACTTTGGCGTCCGGGGACATCGTGACCGGATCGACGATCATTCCGCTCTCAGAGCGCTTGACCTTGTCGACTTCATTGGCCTGTTGGTCGATGGTCAGGTTGCGATGGATGATGCCGATGCCGCCCTGCTGGGCGAGGGCGATCGCCATGTGCGATTCGGTGACTGTATCCATGGCGGCGCTGATGATCGGAATATTCAGGCGGATGTTGCGAGAGAGCTGAGTCTGCGTGTTTGCGTTGGCGGGAACGACTTCAGAATGCGCAGGCACCAGCAACACGTCGTCGAAAGTAAGGGCTTCAGGAACAGGAAAATGAATCATAGAAATTAGATCATTCTATTGTAGGGAGCAGGCGGTGATCCCGCAAATGTTTGGGATTGCCCGGTGGCCGTTGAACTTCAAGGCCGCCACGGATCACGCGGATTTTCGCGGATTCAGCAACTTCATTGGTTTTGATCCGCGTAAATCCGCGTAATCGTGGGAAAGAAGTTGTTGTTTGGTTTGCCAAAGCGCATCAAACAAGGTAAATTCCCGTTGATTCGAGTCTTATTCAAAGCTGGAGGCACTATGTCTGGGAAGTCGCCATTAAGAGCCGTTCTATCCCTTGGACTGATCCTTAATATGCTCGCGGGCCCGACGATTCTGAGCGCGCAACAGGCGCCCGCCGACATGCCCGCTATCACCATTCGCGCGAACACGCGGTTGGTCACGGTCGATGTGGTCGTTACCGACAAGAAAGGACAGCCAGTCACCGGCTTGAAAGCGGAGGATTTCACGGTTGAGGAAAACGGCAAGAAGCAGAAAGTCTCTGTCTTCGTTCCGCCCGGCGTCGTGAACGCGGCTGCGACACCTGCGCCTGCCGGCGTGCTGTCGAACCATCCGGAAAATGTAGGACCGACGGGCGTCCCAACCGTTTTACTGCTGGATGCCTGCAATTCGCCGTTCAAGGATCAGACTTACGCGCGTTCGCAGATGTTGAAGTATGCGCTCGAGCAGGGGCAAAGCGGACACACCATCGCGGTACTCACGTTGTCGAACCAGTTGCACGTGCTCCAGCAATTTACAAGCGATCCGCAGGTGCTGATGACGGCGATCAAGAACTTCAAGCCGGAGGAACAGATCTTAAAAGGCGCGGCACCCGCGCCGGAAAGCCATGGCATCGCAGACGGCCCGGGCGTAGGCGCCTCGGCGGCGTTGGTAGCGTCGGCAAGCGCGGCAGTACAAGCTTTCGCCGATCTACAGGTGGGCTTCAACCTGGAGCGGCGAACATTGATCACACTGGAAGCGATGAAATCGCTCTCTCGGATGCTGGGCGGGTTGCCGGGCCGCAAGAATGTTGTGTGGCTCACCGCATCCTTGCCTTTCGATCTGGTTCCGGAAGACCGCAACGTCAGCGACGCGGAGCTATTGGCAGATCTGCCGGGTCAGGGCCGCCAGCGTTCGGTCTCAGTCAATGCGGCCGGTTCGAGTGCCGCCGAGGCGCGGCAACTGTACGACCCCGAAATCAAGAAAGCCGAATCTGACTTGGCCAGCGCTGGTATTGCAATCTATCCGGTCGACCTGACCGGTTTGATGAGCGGCATGGAGAGTTCTGCAACCGGAGGAGGTTCGGTCTATAACGACAAGATCCTCGTTGACCGCGCGGGTGGCAAACTCTCGGCCCAGCGAGAGAGTCAGGGGACCATGGAGGAAGTAGCCGCCCAAACCGGCGGGAAGGCATACATCAATCAAAATGAAATCAAGGACGGCGTCACACTCGCAGTGTCCGACGAAAAAGCCTCTTACACCTTGGGCTACTATTCAGAAAATAAGAAGTGGGACGGCAAGTACCGTAGCCTGAAAGCAAAAGTTGACCAGCCCGACATTCATCTTCGCCACCGCAAAGGCTTCTACGCGGTCGACTCCGCTCCGGCGAAGAATGCCAACTTTGAGAGCGATGTCGCGGCAGCACTTGAGCTGGGCGCGCCCAGCACGCAGGTGTCATTTATGGCGCAGGCAAAGCCAACGGATCCGGGCAAGATGCGAGTTGTTTTCCTGGTCGACGCCCACACGCTCACCGCCGAAGACGTCTCGGGCGGAAAAAGATCGATGAACGTTAACCTTTATGCCAGCATTTACAGCGCTAGCGGCAAGAGCATGGAAACGCGAAGCACGAAGGTGGATCGCACCTTTGACGCGGCCACCTATCAGCAGATTCTCGATAAAGGCATGCTCGTGCCGATCGATATGGAGATCCCTGCCGGTGCCCAGCAGCTGCGCCTGGCCGTGCTCGACAACAAGACTGGATTTATCGGAACGGCGAGTGGAGGGATCGGACAATAGAAAAGCTCTAAGACGCGAACAAAAAGGGCGTCCGATTTCGGACGCCCTTTCTTCGTGCTCCGGGCTTTCGGCTCCAGGCCTTCGGAAACCGTTCATTGAGAAACCGGTTTCCCTAGAGGCGAGAGCCAAACGCCGGTTTATTCTTTCTTTTCTCCGCCTTCGGCCGGTGCCGCATCTTTTTGCGCTTGCGCTTCCGCGTCGGCGTTTTCCATCGCTTTGCGGTTTTCTTCCGCGCGCTTGGCGCGGATTTCGGCACGTTTCTGCCGCTTCTCGTCGAGAACCTGTTCGCTGCCGAGCAGTTCGATGAACGCTTTTTCGGCGCCATCGCCCTTGCGCCACGCAGTGCGCACGATGCGCAGATAGCCGCCGTTGCGATCGCCAAAACGGGGAGCGACGGTGTCGAAAAGCTTGTGGACGGCTTCGTCCGTCATCAGGAAGGCCTTCGCCTGCCGCCGCGCCGCCAGGTCGCCCTTTTTGCCGAGCGTGATCATTTTTTCGACCAGAGGACGAATTGCCTTGGCTTTGATGGCGGTCGTCTCGATGCGCTCTTCCATGATGATGGAGGTCACCATGTTGCGAAAGAGAGAGCGGCGGTGGCTGGTGGTGCGGCCTAGTTTGTATCCTGCGACTTTGTGACGCATATTGAACCCCAGTTGTTAGTTGCTAGCTGCTAGTTGCTAGTCAGTTCTCAGTTCTCGGTTCCCAGTAAAGCCATTGCTTAGCCTCCAGTTGCACCTCGTAGCAATCTGAACTCGATAGATTACTAGCGGCTAGCAACTAGAAGCTAGCAACTGCTCTACAGATCGTTATCGCCGTACATCGAAGCGGGGAGAATCTGGTTGGAAGTCGGTCCGGGGACGGCGTTGCCGTGCTCGTCGATCTTCATGCCCAGGCTCAGGCCCATCGATGACAGAATTTCTTTGATCTCGTTGAGCGACTTGCGCCCGAAATTCTTGGTCTTCAGCATTTCGGCTTCGGTTTTTTGTACCAATTCACCGATCGTCTGAATGTTCGCGTTCTTCAGGCAGTTGTAGCTGCGCACCGAAAGTTCGAGTTCCTCGACCGACCGGTTGAGGTTCTCGTTCTTGATTTCGGGACGGCGCTCTTCGCTCGACGCCGAGGTTTCGATCTCTTCTTCAAAGTTGATGAAGATGTTCATGTGATCCTTCACCAGCTTCGCGGAAAGGCCCAGCGCATCGCCGGGAGTGATCGAACCGTTGGTCCAGACTTCGAGTGTCAGCTTGTCGTAATCGGTGATCTGGCCGAGACGCGCCGCTTCGACGGTGTAGTTGCACTTGCGCACCGGCGAGTGGACGGAATCGATCGGAATGAATCCGATGCCAAGATCGTCGTCAAAGTTCTTGTCGGCCGAAACGTAGCCGCGGCCGCGCTTCAGGCGCATTTCCATGTCGAGGTGTCCGCCTTCGCTCACGGTTGCGATGTAGATTTCCTTATCGAGAATTTCGACATCGCCGTCGGCTTCGATCATGGCGCTGGTTATGACGCCGGGCTGATCCGAGCGCAGGTAAATCGCCTTCGGACCGTCGCCCGCCAGCTTGAACGGGACCTGCTTCATGTTGAGGATGACGTCGGTCGCATCTTCGACCACGCCGGGGATCGACTGGAACTCGTGCAGCACGCCTTCGATCTTGACGGCGGTTACGGCCGCGCCTTCGATCGAGCTCAGCATGACGCGACGGAGCGCGTTGCCGATGGTTGTTCCGAATCCACGCTCGAACGGCTGCGCCCAGAACATTCCGTACTTGTCGGTCAGTGAGCTGGCATCATTCGCCAGCCGTTTCGGTTTTTGAAAACCTCTCCAAAGCATATTGTGTTTCTCCTCTCGGCCATGTGGCTCATTCCTGCTCGCTGAGCGGCCCGGCTCAGGTCAATGCAAGGAAAGGCTGATCTGGCACGAATAGCGGCCAAAACCCGTCGTTCGCTGATCGCTATTCGTGGTTCGCTTTTGATTTCGCGAACAGCGAACGACGAACAGCCAACGACTACTTGCTATAAAGTTCGACGATCAGCTGCTCGTTCACCGGCAACTGGATGTCTTCACGCTTCGGCAGCGCGGTGATGCGACCTTTGTAATTGTCGCGATCGATCTCAAGCCAATTCGGCACCGGCTGATGGCTGGCGAACTCCTTGGCAATCTCGAGAATCGGCACTTTCTTGCTGTTCTCGCGAATCGCGATCTCTTCACCCACGCTCACTTCGTACGAGGGAATGTTCACTTTCTTGCCATTCACCTGCACGTGTCCATGACGAACCAACTGGCGCGCCTGACGGCGGGAAATGCCGAAGCCGAGCCGGAAGACAACGTTGTCGAGACGGCGTTCGAGCTGCTCGAGCAGCTTTTCACCCGTGACGCCCCTGGAGCGGGCCGCGTTCTCGAAGTAATTGCGGAACTGGCCTTCCTGGGTGAAATAAATGCGCTTGGCTTTCTGCTTTTCGCGCAACTGCAGACCATAGCCGACCACCTTGGTCTTCTTGTCTTTCCCGTGTTGTCCGGGAGCGAAGTTGCGCTTTTCAATGGGACATTTGTCGCTGAAGCACTTCGTGCCTTTCAGGAAGAGCTTGATGCCTTCCCGGCGACAGAGACGACACACTGCATCGGTATAACGTGCCAAGTTGTTCTCCTTTTAGATGACCGGTTTACGGGTTTGGCTTCACCCTTCGTCCCGGACGAAATATCAGTTCTTACTGTAGCGCGGACACTCTTGTCCGCGAACCGTATGAGCGACAAAAACGCGGACAAGAGTGTCCGCGCTACAAAAGCTACACTCTTCGCCGTTTCGGCGGACGGCAGCCGTTATGCGGAATCGGAGTGGTGTCCTTAATCGAACGCACTTCGATGCCTGCGGCCGCTAATGCACGAACGGCAGACTCACGGCCCGATCCCGGACCGCTGACGCGTACGTCCACGCTGCGAACGCCGTGATCGCGCGCCATGTTGGCGGCGTTCATGGCGGCCTGCTGCGCCGCGAATGGAGTCCCTTTACGGGATCCGCGGAAGCCGAGCGAACCCGAACTCTTCCATGACAGCACGTTACCCGTCATGTCGGTGATCGTGACGATCGTGTTATTGAAAGAAGCTTGGACGTGCACGAGTCCGTGGGGAACGTGCTTGCGCTCTTTCTTCTTGAACGTCTTCTTCTTGCCTTTTTTCTCCGGTGCGGCTGCGCCGCCCGCTGCTGCTGGTTTCGCCATAAAGTCAGTTTCCAGTGGCCAGTGGCCAGTTGTCAGTTAAGGTCTGCCTGCGCCATGGTCGGTCGAACTGGCAACTGACCACTGGCAACTGGCGACTATGTTTTCGCTGCCGACTTCTTCTTTTGAGCGACCGTGCCTTTGCGCGGACCCTTGCGGGTGCGGGCATTCGTATGGGTGCGCTGTCCGCGAACCGGCAGATTGCGGCGGTGACGGAATCCGCGATAAGAACCGATTTCGATGAGACGCTTGATGTTCATCGAAACGTCTTTGCGCAGATCGCCTTCGACGCTGCCCTCGCCTTCAATGACCTGGCGAATCCGGTTGACTTCGTCTTCCGCAAGATCCTGAACTTTTTTCAGAGGATCTACGTTCGCCGCCGCCAGAATGCGCGCGGCGCGCGAATTGCCGATGCCATAAATGTAAGTGAGCGCGACATTCGCGTGCTTGTTTCGCGGAAGATCGACGCCTGCAATACGTGCCATGTTCCCTCTCTTAGCCTTGACGCTGCTTGTGTTTCGAGTTCTCGCAAATCACCCGGACCACGCCCTTGCGGTGGATGACCTTGCACTTGTCGCAAATTTTCTTG
>JBELAC010000164.1:0-11060 GCA_049509215.1 Terriglobales bacterium | reverse complement strand
GAGGACGAAATCATCGTTGAAATCAAAGCAGTCGAAAAATTGCTTCCCATTCACGAAGCGCAGCTATTGTCTTATCTACGCCTGGCTCATAAGAGACTCGGCCTCCTGATAAACTTTCATGTCCCGGTCCTGAAGAGCGGCCTTAAACGGATCGTGAACGAATTCCCCGATGCAGGCGCAAGCAAGGCTTCCTGAGTCGACAACAAACAAGAAGAAATGATTTAAGCTTTTCTCGGCGCCCTCGGCGTCTCGGCGGTGAATAAGGTCTTATGTCCATAAGCACAATCGCAGCAATCGGCTCCCACGAAGGCCAATCCGTCACCATTCGCGGATGGCTTTACAACCTCCGCGAAAGCGGCAAGCTTCTCTTCCCACAATTCCGCGACGGCAGCGGCGTCATTCAGGGCGTCGTCCCCAAAAACGCCGTCCCGCCCGAAGTCTTCGACGCCATCAAGGGCCTGACCCAGGAATCCAGCGTCATCGTCGAGGGCAAAGTCCGCGCCGACAAGCGCGCTCCCGGCGGATACGAACTCGATGTCTCCAACGTCCAGGTCGTGCAGCGCGTCTCCGAAGCCGATCCCTATCCCATCACGCCCAAAGAACACGGTACCGACTTCCTCATGGAGCATCGCCACCTCTGGCTCCGCTCCCAGCGCCAGGCGGCCATTCTGCGCGTCCGCGCCGAAATCATCAAAGCCGCCCGCGACTATTTCGACAGCAACGGATTCACCCTCACCGATCCGCCCATCATCACCCCCGCCGCCTGCGAAGGCACCACCACGCTCTTCCCCGTCGAATATTTCGAAGAGCAGGCTTACCTCACGCAGTCCGGCCAGCTTTACATCGAAGCAACCGCCATGGCGTTAGGCAAGGTGTATTCGTTCGGCCCAACCTTCCGCGCCGAGAAATCAAAAACCCGCCGTCATCTCACCGAGTTCTGGATGGTCGAGCCCGAAATCGCCTACGGCACACTCGACGACTTGATGATTCTCGCCGAAGGCTTCCTGACTTTCATCGTCAAGCGCTGCCTCGAGCGCCGCCGCCCCGATTTACAAACCATCGGCCGCGATCTCACCAAACTCGAAAAAATCGAAGCGCCCTTCCCGCGCATCTCCTACGACGAAGCCGTCAAGAACCTCCAGGAAGGCCACGCCCAAGGCAAACTCGAACACAAATTCGAATATGGAGGAGACCTCGGCTCGCCCGACGAAACTTACTTGTCTTCGCAATACGACAAACCCGTCATGGTCCATCGTTACCCCGCCAGCGTGAAAGCTTTCTACATGGAGCCCGATCCCCAGCACCCCGATCTCGCTCTCTGCGTCGACGTCCTCGCCCCCGAAGGCTACGGAGAAATCATCGGAGGCTCGCAGCGTATGGCCTCGCACGACTTGCTCCTGCAACGAATCAAAGAGCACAACCTCCCCGAAGAAGCCTTCAAGTGGTATCTCGACCTCCGCAAATACGGCAGCGTCCCCCATTCCGGATTCGGCATGGGAATCGAGCGAGCGGTAGCCTGGATCTGCGGCCTCGAGCACGTCCGCGAAACCATCCCCTTCCCAAGAATGCTGTATCGCCTCTACCCATAAGGTGTGCAGCGTAGAGAACGCGCATGTGTGGCGCGGACACTCCTGTCCGCGACCGCCTCATTTTGTGTGGCCGGGTGCCCCAGGTTTCGCGCCTTTTCGAAACCTGGGATTCCACGACTCCCTTCCTTAAGAACTTCGAAATTCTCGGCGCCCTCGGCGTCTCGGCGGTGAACAAACCGGGACGCCGCCCCTTTCGACAGAATACTCACATCCGCCGCATTCTCTTCAGGAGTGAGCAATATTGAACAGACCGGCCGTTGGCCGGACAGTGAAACTGTTTTCCAGCGAACAATCCTTAGTCCACTGAGATGTAGGCCAGCGCATCGAATCTCTCTCACGACTCGCGCTGGCCCTTTTTCTGTTTAACCCCTCTTAACTGTCGTAATATCGCCATTTCACTCACCGACTCTCCGACCGGGGTTCTGAGTGTAAAGGCCTTGTTTTCAGCAACTATCGGTAAACAGCGAACGACGAGGAAGGACCAGCTATTGCGGCTTCGGGCTAATCTGTTATTCAAAGCCGATTCTTGAAGGGAGAACGACCAGCCTCTCGTTCTAGTTGGTAGGGAGTCCCTATGGCTTTGTACCGAGATCTGACCGCCTTCAACAGAGCACCATCGAAAGCTCAGTGAGTGACAGACTGCTGCAAGGGCAGGAGGGAGTGGCGAAATGATGACTACTGTTCAATATTGCTCAGTATTCGCTGTGACCCGTAGTAACATTGGCGAATCGTAAGGGGTGCTGATGCCCCGCAACAGGAGTTGTAGGAGTGTCACTCCCGCCAGATTCAGACCCCAGGGACATCCCAGTCCCCATGTGCTATCCGGCAAGCGTTAGATGGTCAGGTGGGGCCCGGAGCCAACGCTAAGTATAGGAGGTTCCCTCATGACAGCACCCAGAGTCCTCATCGTTGAGGATGACGATTCGGTTCGTCTGATGCTGCAAGAAGGATTGCAGCGAGACGGGTTTGAAGTGGTGACTGCTTCGAACGTGTGCGACGCGCTTAGGCATATCGCGTCGGAAAGTTTTGAGGTCCTTCTGTCAGACCTGCACCTGCCTCTCGCCGGAGATGGCTTCACCCTGGTCAGCGCCATGCGCCATACTCACCCGGATGCGTTGACCGTGATTCTCAGCGGCTACCCGGCGCTGGACGAGGCGATGTCAGCGATCCTTTCCCAAGCCGATGAAATTTTTTCGAAACCGATTGGAATCGGCCCGCTCAAGGAACTCATTCGCACCCGGCTGGCCGCCCCACACACGATCAAACGGGTGAAGCCTGAATCTGTCGCTTCCATACTGGAGCGCGAGATCGACAACACGATTCGGGATTGGCTGGCGAGTGTGGAACAAAATGCCGAACTGGCATGTATTCCTCTGAGCCGCGAGGAACGCACGGGGCACCTCCCTAGACTCCTTCAAGACCTCGTGGTTCGCCTGCGGCTGGACTCGAGTTTGACAGCAGCCCTAATTTCCATAGCTGCTCGCGACCATGGAGAGATGCGGCGACAGCAAGGCTACACCGCTCCCATGGTGGTGGAAGAGTCTCGTATCTTGCAGGTGAGCATCTTCAGCACATTGCAAAGGAATTTGGTAGGGGTGGACTTCAGCAGACTATTGCTGGACGTGGTGACAATCGCGGATGAAGTCGATTCACAATTGAAGCAAGCAATGTTTAGCTACGTCCCGCCGATGGCATTGAATTCTCGGGCGATTGGACTGGCAGGGTAGCGGTCAAGGGGATGATGACCGCCGCATGAGGCTCCACCAGGGCAGAGGCATTGCCCCAAGCACGCTCAGTCCAAATGGACTTGCGGCATTGTGGCGTAACCGCGCAATTACACGCATTGACCCTCCCCGACTTCCTTCCTTAATAACTTCGACATTCTCGGCGCCCTCGGCGTCTCGGCGGTGAAATACCTCACAAACAGCCTGTAACCACCCTCACAGACGCTGCACCACTACGTGTGCAATCATCGCTCTGAATTGCGCCCGACTCACGAGCCGAGCGCGTCAAAAAAAGACATGAATATTCAAAAATACACCGATTATTCACCGAGTTTAAGCGGAGCCCGAACCTCAAAAAACCCAGCAAATTCAACATTCGCCTCCGCTAAAGCCAATGTTTTGAAGACTTTGAATCTAACGTGTTTAGTATGAACAACTTAAGCCAAAACCGAGGGGGGGAGGGGGGGGTACCCAACAATTTATTTATTTATTTTTCCTTCCACCCAAACCCAACGCCAGCAGCACCTATTCATACCAGCCCCAACATCATTTCTAAGGAGCAATCATAATGACGCACTCTTCCGACAAATCTGCAGACGACTGTTGCAAAATGCGAAAGGTCAATGGAGATCCCTGCCAATTACCAGCTCTCAACGGCGAAAATTTCTGCCACTACCACAAGCTCATGGGCCCAAGTCCGGTCAACTTCGACAACCAAATCCTCCCTTCCACCCACGTCTATCTCCCGCCGCTCGAAAGCCCAGCTTCCATCCAGGCCGCAATTTCCGAAGTTTGCGAATTGATGTTGCATCGCCGCATCGAGCCCAAAGAGGCTTCCGCGCTCTTCTATGCCATGCAGGTCGCCTCCCAGAACTTGGGGCCATTCAATGGAATTCCCAACGCGAGTAAAACGCGAAGCACGAACGCTGCCGCCCCAAACCCCGCACCATCGAACTCCGCCGCCAATTCGAATACTTCGCAGGCCTTGCCACCCGGGACCATTCAGGCATGTGCCGAGCAGCCTCCGCGCCGCCGTCCTGGCCGTCCGCGCAAGGCCGTTCCTCAACTGGTCAAAGCGAACGGATGATCGAAAGATGCCCTATCGGACGCACCTGAAGAAGCAGAAGTGATTTTGCTTTTCTCGGCGCCCTCGGCGTCTCGGCGGTCAAATCATCGGGTCGCAGCATCATCAAAGTTTGGTGGTTCCATTTACAATCACCCATAACCCGACTCGCCAGATCGCCCGATTTTCTCGGAGCCCTCGGCGTCTCGACGGTGAGAAGATTCTAGGCAACAAACTATGGCAAGAACCACCGCTTACAGCAGCATCACTCCGCGCCACATCCGCGTGATCGGCGTTCCGCTCGATCTAGGCCAGTCGCGCCGCGGCGTGGACATGGGTCCTTCCGCAGTCCGCGTCGCCGGACTCGAAGCTCGACTCGAGGCCATCGGCCACATTGTCGAGGACGCTGGCAACATCGCCGTTGCCATCCCCGAACAGAAAAAAGAGGGTGCAGCCAACGCCAAATATCTGAAAGAAATCACCGCGACCTGCACCAAGAGCGCCGACATGGTCCTCAAGGCGCTCGAAGCCGGCAAGGTTCCGCTCGTTCTGGGCGGCGATCACTCCGTTGCCGCTGGAACCGTTTCCGGCGTCGCCGAATTTTACCGCCGCCAAGGACAAAAGATCGGTCTCCTCTGGATCGACGCTCACACCGACATGAATACTCCCGAGTCCTCGCCCAGCGGCAACGTCCATGGCATGCCGCTGGCCTCGATCATGGGCCTGCCGCCCTACGAACTCGGCAAGATCTACGATTTCTCGCCCAAGATAGCGCCCGAGAACTGCGTGCTCGTCGGCATCCGCGACGTCGACAACTTCGAGAAAGAAAACATTCGCAAAGCGGGAGTCGAAGTCTTCACCATGCGCGATATCGACGAGCGCGGCATGCGCGCCGTCATGGAAGAAGCCCTTCGCATGGCCGGACGCGGCACTGCCGGCTATCACGTCTCGCTCGATATGGATTGGATCGACCCCGAAGACGCGCCCGGCGTCGGCACTCCCGTCTGGGGCGGCGCAACCTATCGCGAAGCTCACCTCGCCATGGAAATCATCTCCGACCATGGCCGCATGCTCAGCATGGAGATCGTGGAAGTAAATCCCGTGATCGACGAGCGCAACCAGACTGCAGACCTGGCAGTCGAACTGGCGTTATCGGCGTTTGGAAAGAAAATTTTGTAGGAGAATCATCTGGAGATCCCGCGGAACTACCCTGCATTCATTGACTTGCCCTTTTCGCTCACGTAACATTCGCGCCAATGATCGGACAGACCATCTCGCACTACCGCATCGTCGAAAAGCTCGGCGGTGGCGGCATGGGCGTGGTTTATAAGGCCGAGGACACGCGCCTGGATCGATTCGTCGCGCTCAAATTCCTGCCGGAAGAATTAGCCAGAGATCCCCAAGCTCTGGAGCGATTTCGCCGCGAGGCCAAAGCGGCATCGGCCCTCAATCACCCGAATATCTGCACCATCTACGACATTGGCGAGGAAGATGGCAAAGCGTTCATCGCCATGGAGTATCTGGACGGCGTGATGCTGAAGTACCGCATCGCCGGACGTCCGCTCGAGATCGATCCGTTGCTGTCGCTGGCGCTTGAAATCGCCGACGCGCTCGATGCGGCACACTCTGCGGGCATCATTCATCGGGATATAAAGTCGGCGAACATCTTCGTCACCAAACGTGGACACGCCAAGGTTCTCGACTTCGGCCTGGCAAAACGGACGGAGACGGGCACGCGGCGAGAATCAGGCTCAAGCTCGAACGAGCCCACGATCACGCTGGAAGATTTGACCAAAGGCAACGTAGCCATGGGCACGGTGGGCTACATGTCGCCCGAACAGATCGCAGGCAAGCCTCTGGACGAACGAACCGATCTGTTTTCTTTCGGCGTGACCCTTTATGAGATGGCGAGCGGCCGCTTGCCCTTCGATCGTGACACGGAAGGTGCGACGTATGGGGCAATTCTGCACGAGCAGCCGGAACTGCCCAGCCAATGGAACCCGCAACTGCCTCCGCAGGTGGATGCGATTATCGCGAAGGCGCTGGAAAAGGATCGATCACTGCGCTATCAGCACGCTTCGGAGGTGCGAGCCGACCTGCAACGGCTCAAGCGCGACACCGAAAGCGGCCAGGTTCCAACCACGGTCTCCGGCCCGGTCGCGGTGCGAGAGGTTTCCGCGCGAGGACAACGAACGCTCTGGGGAATCGCGCCCTGGAAGCTCGCGCTTCCCGCGCTGCTCGCCTCCGTGCTCGTCATTTTTCTGATGGCCGGGCTCTACTACCGTTCCCACCGCCAAAATCAGCGCCTGACTGAAAAAGACACGATCGTCCTCGCCGATTTTGCCAATAGCACAGGGGACGCCGTGTTCGACGATGCCTTGAAGACCGCGCTTAGCATCTCCCTCCGGCAATCGCCGTTTCTGAATCCGCTCTCTGACAGCGAAGTGGCGAAAACCGTCCAACGGATGGCCCGTCCGGCAAGCGAGAAGCTGACCCCTGAAATGACCCGCGAACTCTGCCAGCGCACGGGCAGCAAAGCCTACATCGCCGGAGCGATTGGAAGTCTCGGCAGCAAGTATGTTCTGGAATTGAAGGCGGTGAACTGCCAGAACGGAGACTCGCTGGCCGAGGAGCAGGTTACGGCCGCCTCCAAGGAAAAAGTGCTGGACACGCTGGGCGAGGCAGCTACAAAACTGCGCGGCGAATTAGGCGAATCGTTGGCAACGGTGCAGAAATTTGACGTTCCGCTGGCGGAGGCAACCACCTCCTCGCTCGAAGCCCTAAAAGCCTACAGCCTTGGCCGAAAGGCTTTTCACGAGAAAGGCGGAGAAGCGGCCCTGCCCCATGATCAACGTGCCATCGAGCTCGATCCCAATTTTGCCGAAGGCTACTTGGCGGTGGGCAACGACTACATCAATCTCGGCGAGCCGCGTCGCGCCAGCGAGTACTACACCAAAGCATTCCTGCTGCGGGAACATGCCAGCGAACCGGAGAAACTAACGATCGCGGGGCATTACTATGAAAGCGTCACCGGGGAACTGGATAAAGCGGCTAAAACATACCAGGAACTGATCGAGGACTATCCCCGGGAGCGTGTGGGGTACGGAGGGTTGTGCCGTGTCTATGGCGAACAGGGGCAATATGAAAAAGCCCTGGAGCTGAGCAAACATGCTCCGCGCAGCCCGGACGGAATGATTTATCTCTACGAGAATGTTGCCAACTACGACCTTGCCTTGCAGCGCTTCGACGAGGCGCGACAGATCCTTCGCGACGCGCAGTCGCGAAAGCTGGATGATTCCGGAGCGCGTACATTGCTCTACGAACTTGCCTTCCTTGCCTCGGATTCGCAGGGGATGGAGGAACAGCAAAGGTGGTTTGCGAGCAGCCCCGAAGATGCGGAACCCGGCCTGTCGCTTGCATCCGACACTGAGGCGTATAGAGGTCATCTTGTCAAAGCGCTGCAACTGATGAAGCAGGCCGTGGACTCCGCCATACACGCGGACAACAAAGAGAGCGGAGCGGGAGATCTGGCGGATGCTGCTCTGCAACAAGCGGCCTATGGCAATTCTGCCGAAGCCCGGCGTATCGCAGCGGAGGCATTGAAGCTGGCTCCTGCCAGTCCCGGGGCCGCGGCCGACGTGGCGCTGGCTTTTGCCATGACGGGCGACACCGCCCGGGCTGAATCTTTGGCGCAAGACCTGAACAAGCGCTTCCCGCTCGACACCCAGATGCAGTCGATCTGGCTGCCCACAATCCATGCCCAGTTGGCACTCGCAAGAAGAAACCCTGCTTCGGCTTTGAGTGCTCTACAACCTTCCCCTATCGAGTTGGGGAATCTCATATGGGGCGGTACCTGCCTCTATCACGTGTATGTGCGCGGAGAGGCTTACCTGGCGGACGGACAAGGCAGTGCCGCTGCCGCCGAGTTTCAGAAAATTCTCGACCATAGCGGCATCGTCTTGAATTGCTGGACGGGAGCCTTAGCGCACCTGGGTGTGGCGCGCGCGAATGCGTTGCAGTCGCGAACCTCGCAAGGTGCCGATCGCGATGCCGGCCGCGTCAGAGCGCTCGCTGCCTACAAGGATTTTCTCGCTCTTTGGAAGGACGCCGATCCCGCCATCCCTGTCCTCAAGGAAGCCCAGGCGGAATACGCGAAGCTGCAGTAACGTGGGCTATCCTGATCCGGCTCGCTCGATTCAACTGCAGAGCAGAGAGTGCCAAGTGATGTAACAGACGATAGGGCACAGAACCCTGTCAACGAGTGAGCTGATGCCGTCAGTTCCTCTTGTTCTTCATCGCGTTCATCGCCCAACAGAAGTTGCTTACTGCACGTCCGAGACCTTGCCGTTCAGAAACGTGACCTTGATGTCCTTGTAAACGTAAATCTGCTTTGCGCCGAGATTGATGATTTTGTCCGGCACGCCATTGGCAGCCTTGACCTGATCGGGCGTCATGCCTTTTTCAATCTGCACCGGCTCCGGTGGAGGCTGGTTCTGTGCCTGTCCTCCGCCCCCTCCGCCCTGGTTGTTCCCGCCACCTTGATCATTTCCGCCCTGGTTATTTCCGCCTTGATTATTGTCGCCCTGCTGTCCGCCTTGATCGCTGCTATTGTCGATCGCCAAGAGTCCAGCAATCACGTCTTCCACCTGCGGTGCGCTCATTTGGGCGAGCTGTCCATGAGCGAACTGGAATACCACATCCGTCTTGTAAAACGTCTTCGGATCGGTGTTATTGCAGGAATCGCACGCCACGATGCCCATCACCACCTGATCCTTCTCCGCGTTCACCACGATCTTCGACGGATACACCTTGTCGTTCACTTGAAAAAATTTGGTGTTCAGGTCTTTGTTCGCAACCTTCTTCATGAAACCGCCCAGCACCTTCTGCCCGACGGCGTTCGGCGAATGCACTGTCCCATCCTGGTACTTCGTGGGAGTATAACTTTGATCCGAGTAGGGCACGCCCAGAATTCCGCCCTTCTTCACAACCAGGATCGTGCCCGCTTCTACCACGGCAGCACCGCTGGAATCCGCGCCCATCTTCACCAGGTTGTATTGCGCGCTGAGTTGGTCGCCCAGCGGCACTTGAGCCTTCAATAAGCTGGGAGTGAAACCTACGAGAATCAAAACGATAACCAGGACGGCCATCCCAAGTTTGTACCGCATTGCGAACTCCTCCTAATGAAGCTTGTGCTCCCACCGCCGGGCGTGGCGGAGCGTTTGAGTAGGACTTTGTTTCCAGTTACAGGGGACGAGGTCAGATTGGAGAACTTCTGCAATCTGACCTCGGACCTCTGCAATCGTTTTAGTTCGGCTGCTTGGCGTCCGCTTCGGCCTGATCCGCTTCTTTCTGCGTGGCGGTCAGGTCGTCCTTCACGTTCGAATCCGGCGTCGGTGGCGGTACTTCTCCCTGCGTCGTCGTCGCATCCGGAGACTTCGGGAGCCCGTTCTTGCCGTTTTCACTGGCCAGTTTCTTGAGCCCCTCATCCATGGTTGATTGCAGGCTGTTGTGCATGTCCTGCAATTCGGAGACTTCGACGCCGACCGTCGCGCCGATCGCGCACTCGTCTTTCTTCGCGCTCTTGACGGTGGCGTCGACCATCTTGTCGTCGTCCGGTTTATCGCCGGTCCGGTAAACAACATCGCCCGGAGTCAGCGTGCATTCCACGCCATCCGAAGTTGTGAGGTCCTCATCGACCGAAACCACGAAGTAGCGGATGTTGGGATCCAGCGCGGCCGGCACTTGATCGCCGGACGCTGGCTTGTCCTTATTGGCCGCCGCATCTTTCTCCGCCGCAATCTCTTTCTTCATCTGTTCAGCCAGCGCGTCCTTCACGTCCTTCGGCATCGGAGTCGCCGCCGCTGATCCACCGCCCATCATGTACCGGCGCGAACCATACGTGGATGCCAGGCTGGCCGCCACTAGCGGATCGGACGAATACAGCGATGCGATCACATCCGACGATTCCTGTTCAAATTGCGGCTTGACGAGTTCGCCTTGATCGCCGCCGTCGCCTCCCGCCGCTGCATTCTGTGCTGCATACGCGGCCTGAAGGTTCGCGGAAATCAGGTAATCCGTCAACCAAAGCGCGGCAAATGGATAGACGGGATAGGGCTGATACCATGCTCCGTAATAGCCGTACCAGGGCGCTCCGCCCCAGCCCCATCCGTAGTAAACCGGCGCAGGCCACGGGTTATACGCCCATCCGTAATAAGCCGGTCCATAGTAGAACCCTGGCGCGTAGCCATAATACGGATAGCCGCCATAGTTCCAGCTGCGATAGCCGTAGGCGTAGGCATGTCCGCCGCGCCAATACGTCCGCTGCACATACTCATGTCCGCCGTGTCGGTAATACGCGCGCTGGCTATAGCCACCGTACCGTCCGTGGCTTACAACCGTGCGCCCATTGCGGTTGGCCACTATGTGCCGGTTGCCGTTCATGCCGCGACTGACGGTCGCGCCGCTCTTGGTATGAATCGACCGAACCTGTCCATTTGAGCGAGTAGTCACGCTGCTGCCGCTCCGGGTAGTCCGGGTTTGCGATCCTGCAGGCTGATGATGGCTGGCGTTCTGCGCTCCGCCTCGATTGCCAGCCTGGTTGCCACCGGCGCGGTTCCCGGTCTGGTTGCCACCGGCGCGGTTCCCGGTCTGGTTGCCACCGGCGCGGTTCCCGGTCTGGTTGCC
>JBELAC010000163.1:0-11122 GCA_049509215.1 Terriglobales bacterium | reverse complement strand
TCCGACATCCGGAAGTTCAACTCTTCCTACTGGTACGTTGTCTTCCTCTGCGTCACCTTCTATAGCGCCATCTTCCCCTTCACGGCCCTCGCCACCGACATGTTCCACGACAAGTGGGGCATTCCGCTGGTTACCGACTCCTCGGGCGGCTTCCTGTCCCAGATATTTGACAACTTCCTGCACATGTTCTCAACGGCGCCGGGAGTTACCAGCATCGTCATCTTCGCGTCCATGATCTTCGCTCCCTTCGCCGGTAACCTGGTCGACCGCATCGGCAAGCGCGCCACGTTGATGGTTGTGGGTTCCCTTATGCTGATTCCCGCCCACCTCGTCATGGGCCTCACCCATTGGAACCCGGTCCCCAGCATGATCGTGCTGGGTGCAGCCTTCGTCCTCGTTCCGGCGGCCATGTGGCCGTCGGTTCCGCTTGTTGTCGAGGAGAAGCGCGTGGGCACGGCCTTCGGGTTGATGACCGCCATCCAGAACATAGGCCTCGGATTATTCCCGCTCCTCAATGGCAAACTCCGCGACGTAACCGGAACCTACACGGCAACGCAGATCATGTTCGCGTGCCTCGGCGTGGCCGGGCTCATCTTTGCCTTCCTTCTGCTCGCGTCGGATAGGCGTCATGGGGGCAAGCTGGAGCAGGGAAAGAACAAACAGTCAGTCTGAATATCCCGGTTCCGCGAAACTGGCCCCCACGGTCACGGGTTAGAAACCATTACGGCCGGAAAGGCATAGCAAGAGCCACAGGAATGCGCACAGAACAGCCAGGCATTCAGCGGCTTTGTAGGAGGCATTACCAAAGTGATCTTCGCCAGCACCGGTCGTATGCTTTTTGGAAATAAGCACTCGAATTCGCTCTACCAGCTACCGTTTTTGGTATTCTTTGAGCACTTTCGAACCTTGGTGAGCGCCTAGGCGTCTCCCTTTGTAAATTAGGACAACGATTAAACTTCGAAGCCGCATCTGATGCAGTAGCGGCCGGATAAAGGCGACTTGACCGACCCGAAACAGAGAACCACTGAATTACAGGCAATTGAGCGGGCGAAACAAGGGGACGAAGCAGCTTTCGAAACCCTCTATCAACTGCACAAGCGCCGGGTTTACTCCCTATGTTTGCGCATGGTATCCAATCCTTCGCAGGCCGAAGATCTCGCGCAGGAAGCATTTCTTCAGCTCTTTCGAAAGATTGGAACCTTTCGCGGCGAGTCCGCTTTTTCGACCTGGCTTCATCGCATGACCGTCAACGTCGTCTTGATGCAGCTGCGCAAGAAGGGACTGCCGGTAGTTTCGCTGGAAGAAACGCTCGAATCCGACGAAGAGGCTCCGCGCAAGGAATTCGGCGCCAACGATGTGAAACTGTCGGGCTCCGTCGACCGGCTCCAGTTGCAGCGCGCCATCAATCGCCTGCCGCCGGGTTACAAAACGGTTTTTGTGCTCCACGATGTGGAGGGTTTTGAGCATAATGAAATTGCCCAACTTGTAGGCTGTTCGATTGGGAACAGTAAGTCGCAGCTCCACAAGGCGCGCTTGAAGCTGCGGGATTATCTGAAGTTCATGAGAGCCGAAAAGGCCAAGACGGGATAGAGGTAATTGCGGTTTTCGGAGAGAGAGTCAGTTATGACGTGTTCTGATGTAGATCGAATCCTGCCTGACATCATTGATGGCGCCTCCATGGACGGCAACGCCACCAGTGCGGACCAGGACTTCGAGTTGCAATCCCATCTAAGCACTTGTCCCGATTGCTCGGAATTGGTTTCCGATCTCAGGTTGATTGCCGGCGAGGCCCGGCAACTGTCCGACACCGACGAGCCCGCCCCCAGAGTGTGGGTGCGCATTGCAACCCAGTTGCGTGCCGAGGGTCTGATCAGGGACCCGGAACTTCCTGGCCTGCGTACCGTCGTCGCAACTCCTCCGCGCCGACAATGGCGTGCCCTGTGGCTTGCGCCCGTCGCTATTTTGGCTTTAGCTGCCGGTTCCCTTCTTCTGCACCAGAAAACAACTTCACCCGTAACCCCTCAGATTGCGAAACAACCCCTTGTGCAACAGCCCGAAACTCCAGTCGCGCTGCCTGAGACTCAGGTTGCTCAGCAGCCGGCCAGTCCCTCGAATAAGGCTGTGGCGCCTACTCCGAGGAGTTCGCAGACTGCTCCCGAGCAAGCCGAGATTTCCCCGCCTGCCGGCATTGACGACCAACAATTCTTAAGCGAGGTTTCCTCGCGCGCTCCCTCCATGCGGGCCGCGTATGAAACCCAGTTGCAAGCCGTAAACAATGAAATCAGGGAAACGCAGGCTTACATTCGCCAGTATCCTGGAGATATGGATGCCCGGCAGCACCTGATGGAAGTCTATCAACAGAAGGCAATGCTTTATCAGATGGCTTTAGATCGCATTCAATAGCGTAAGAGCGGATCGGCATTGCCGGTCGAAGGGGCTTTTTATGGAGAGTCTTCAGCGTACAACGGTCGTAGCTCTCGTAGTCGTCAGCTGCGTGGCATCCGCGGCTCTTGCACAGACCCGCAAGGAGTATCGCTATACCGTTGGCCCCAATGCCAATATTTCCGTCGATACCCAGTTCGGCGCAATCTCCGTTAAGCCCGGCACGAACAGCCAAGTTATCGTCATCGCGACTCTTCAATCGGACAAGACCGAAGTCGACAACCTGCAGCACGGCAACCGGATCGAAATCGCATCGCATCTGCAAGCGGGCACGGACCAGCAAAGCGGCCGGGTTGATTATGAACTTCGGGTACCTGCCGATGCCACTCTTAGCCTTCGCTCCTCTTCCGGTCCCCTCTCGGCCGAAAACCTGGAAGGCGATCTGACCCTCGAAGGATCCGATGCCGTCGTCGACGTTCATAACATGAGCAACGGACATGTCCACGTCAGCACCATGGGAGGACCCATCACGCTCAGTGATATCCGCAACGGTCACGTCGAAATTTCCTCCATCAGCGGAGCAGTTACTTTGAAGTCTGTCACCGGCCCCCTGGTACGGGCAAACTCAGGCAGCGGCAGGATCTTCTACGAAGGCGATTTTGGTTCTGGCGGCGACTATAAGCTCACCACCCACTCGGGCGATATCGAAGCCATCGCCCCCGCCGACACCTCGGCTGATTTCAGCGCCCACTCCATCCGTGGCAAAGTCGAGAACGATTTCCACCTCCAGCCCCATCACTACCGCTTTACCCCGGAGGAGGGACGTTCCTTCTTTGGCAGCTTAGGCAAGGCCGCTTCCAAGGTCGTGCTGCACTCTTTCAGTGGTAGAATCCGCCTCAAGCAACGCTAAGAACAACTTGGAAGTTGATTGCGAAAGGCTCCGAGGCTCGCGCGAGGAGCTGCTTTCTTTGTTGCCATGACGCCATGGAAATGAGCGCCACACTATGAGCGCCCAGAAAGTGCGCGCTGTCTTTCTTGCAGGCTTCATGGGATCCGGCAAGAACACGGTTGGGCAGGAGCTTGCCCGCCGGCTCGGCTGGAACTTTGTGGATCTCGATGCCTGTATTGAAACTCGCGAGCAGCAATCCATCCCGGAAATTTTCCGCCTCCGCGGCGAACCCGCTTTCCGCGCAGCCGAGACCATCGTGCTTAGGGACCTGCTGACCGGCTTGCTCGACCGCCCCACCGTAGTCGCTCTCGGTGGTGGTGCTTTCGTGCAGCAAAATAATCGGGAACTGCTTCGCCCCTGGCCGACCGTCTTTCTGGATGCGCCCGTTCAAGAACTTTGGGATCGTTGTCGCCAGCATGAAGCGAGACAAGGAGTCGCGCGTCCCTTGCAGCGAGACCCCGAGCAGTTTGCCCGGTTGCACGCTGAGAGACTTCCCTCCTATCGTCAAGCATCGGTGGTCATAGAAACATCCGGCAAGGAAACCGACGGCATCTGCTCGGAGATCGAACGCGCCCTGCAGTTAAGCGCAAGCGTCGGTGACCAAAGTTCCAACCTCCCCCCGGATCAAAGTGGCGAAGTATCTCCCGCAAACCGGATAATAGGTAAAACCCTTTTCGATGATCAACCGTAAGGAGAATTAGATTGAAGTCGTCTTCTCACTGCACTTTGCTCCTTTTCATCCTGGCCTTCATGTTCTGCGCCACCGCTGTGGCCTTGCCCGCGCAAAAGGATAAACCGAAGCAGAACGAGCGCGACCACAACGTAGACTCCGGCTCGTTCGGCATCTATATGAATGGCCACCGCGTCGGTACTGAGACCTTTTCCATCTACCAGAACGACAGCGGCAGCGTGATCAAGTCGGAGTTCAAAACCGTCAATGATCCCAACCAGGCCCTGCAGACCTCGCAAATGCAACTCACCGCCAGCGGCGATATCCGCCGTTACGAATGGAACGAGCTGACTCCGGAAAAGGCCGAATCGGTTGTCATTCCGAACGATCAATTCCTCAACCAGAAGTGGAGCTCTGGTCCGCAAGACAAACAGCACGAACAGCCTTACCTGCTCCCACCTTCGACCAGCATCCTCGATGACTATTTCTTCATTCACCGCGAAGTGCTTGTCTGGAGGTTCCTGGCCGCTGCCTGCAAACAGGAGAAAGGCCAGGTACAGTGCCCCGTCAAGCAGCGTACTCAATTTGGAACCCTCGACCCGCGCCAGCACTCTTCCGCTCCTTTGAGTGCGGCTTATCTGGGCCGCGAAAAAATCGATTACAAGGGCAACCCGCAGGAATTCAACAAAGTCGAATTCAAGACTGAGGTCGGAAATTGGCAGTTATGGCTGGATGACCAGTTCAAGGTGATGCGCATCGTCATTGAGGGCGACAATACCGAAGTGGTTCGCGATTAGCTTGCACCCTGGCAGGTGTCCCGAGGGTTACCCTCCGCTCGTCATTCCTCCATTCGGCACCTCCCTCATTGCGATAAGCTGAACTAGGCATCAAACAAGTGTTTGACCTCAGGAACACGGGGTCATGGAAGAGTTGGGGTTCAACGAGTTGCCGGCGGAATAACCATTGACGATTCTCGATTCAAGGACGTCGCGGGTTCTCATCACTCTTTTACTCTTCGCCCTGGGTCTGGGCTTTCTCTATGCCGCACGCCGGACCCTGATTCTGTTTCTCTTCGCCATCTTTTTCGCCTACCTTATTAATCCTGCCGTAGGACGCCTGGATAAACTCGTACGCGGTCGCACCCGCGCGATTGCTCTTATCTATCTCTTGTTGCTCCTCGCCGTCACTCTCTTTTTTGTGCTTGCCGGCCCCAGAATCAGCCGTCAAAGCGCTCGCCTTGGCCAAGCACTTCCCGGTTTGATCGAGAAGGCCAGCAATGGTCAAATTTCCGGCCAGATCGGCGAGATAGCCGCCCGCATCAGCATCGAACATGGCTGGAGCACAGCTACCCAGGAGCGGATTCAGAGCTTTCTCTACAATCACCACGACGATTTGTCGAATTTCGCGCAAAGGATTGGCGTCCGCGCCGCGGAAGCGGCACAAGAGATCTGGGTATTGTTCCTGGTACCCATTCTTGCCATCTTTTTTCTGCGCGATGGTGACAGCTTTAGCGCGGTCCTTCTTTCGCTCGTCACCTCCCGCTCCCAGCGCGAATTTCTAGAAGATGTGCTCAACGACCTCAATCAGATGCTCGCCCAATTTATCCGGGCGCAACTCACGCTTGCCGCATTCTCATTCGTTGCGTATGCCTCCGTCTTGGGGATTCTCCGCGTCCAGAATGCCCTCATGCTGGGCACGATCGGCGGCGCGATGGAATTTGTCCCGCTTGTCGGCCCTCTGGTCGCCGGCCTCGCCATTACTGTCGTCGCCGTCCTCACCGGCTACCCGCACTGGCTCATCCTGATTTTGTTCCTCTTAGCGTGGAGGATGATTCTGGACTACGTCATCTCTCCTCGCATCATGGGCGCCAGTGTCGAATTGCATCCGCTCGCCGCTCTGTTCGGTGTTCTGGCCGGTGGCGAAATTGCAGGCGTCCTTGGTGTTTATCTCTCCATCCCTGTGATGGCTAGTCTCCGCATCGTCTGGCGTCGTTGGCGCATTTACGCCGAAAAACGAAAATTCGGCCCCCTGAACGAATACCTCCCGCACGAAATCGGCCACGGAAGGACGTAGAGAAAACCCGATTACGCTGGGCGGTCCCTCCCCTGCTTCTCCGTGTACTCCGTGGTTTGCGCTTTTCGCGAGGCGCTTTGTCGGAGGTGCCACCCACATCATCCCGCCGAAAAAATCCTTGGTATAAAATCATGCATTACCCATGTCAAACAAACTTCCTGTAGGAATTCTCGGCGCCACCGGCGTCGTCGGCCAGCGTTTCATTCAAGCGCTCGAACATCATCCCTGGTTTGAGGTCGCGTGGCTCGCTGCCTCGGACCGTTCCGAAGGCCGTCCCTATGCCCAGGCCGCAAGCTGGCGTTTGAAAACTGCCATTCCCACACGCGTCGCCAGCATGACGATCGCGCCCGCCAAACCCGAAGGCGCGCCCAAAATCATCTTCGCTGCGCTCGACGCCGCCATCGCCCGCGAACTCGAGCCCCAGTTCGCCGATGCTGGCTGCGCCGTGGTTTCCAATTCCAGCGCCCTGCGCATGCAAGCCGATGTCCCGCTGGTCATTCCCGAAGTCAACGCGGATCACATTGCGCTCATCGAATCCCAGTCCTGGCGCCGCAAATCTCGTGGATTCGCCGTCACCAATCCCAATTGTTCCGCCATTGGGCTGGTCCTCGCCCTCGCTCCTTTGCACCGTCTCTTTGAGCTAGAAGCCGTGATGGCCGTCACGATGCAAGCCGTCAGCGGCGCCGGATACCCCGGCGTCGCCTCGCTCGACATCCTCGGCAACGTCATCCCCTTCATCAAGAACGAAGAAGAAAAAATGGAAGAGGAGACGCAAAAGCTGCTCGGGAAACTCAGCTCCGGCAAGATTATTCCCGCTCCTTTTGCCATGAGCGCCCAATGCAATCGCGTCCCCGTGGAAGACGGCCATACCGAATCCGTTTCCGTTCGCCTCAAGAAAAAAGCCAAGCCCGAAGAGATCATCGCCGCCTGGAATGAATTCCGCGCCGAACCGCAGCACCTGCGCCTGCCCAGCGCTCCCGATCAACCCATCGTCTATCTGACGGCTCCCGATCGTCCGCAACCCCGTTTCGACGTCGATCTTGGTGGAGGCATGACCACCGCCGTCGGCCGCCTCCGTCCCTGCAACGTTCTTGACTGGAAATTCACCGTCCTCTCGCACAACACCATCCGCGGAGCTGCCGGCGCAGCCCTGCTCAACGCCGAATTGCTCAAAGCCAAAGGCTATCTCGGATGAAGTACCCCATCTGTCATCCTGAGCGAAGTGAGGTGAGCGAAGCGAGCCGAACGAGTCGAAGGACCCCTACTCCCTCAATCGCACCGCAGGCGCTGCAAGGCGTTCTCTCAACGAACTCCCCTGCGCGCCACAGCGCCGAGCCGCATCTCTCAGGGAAGGCGAAACTTCTGCAATCTGACTTCTGCCCTCTGATTTCCTCCGTGTCTCCGTGTCTCCGTGGTGAATTTTCCGCCTGCGCCACAGCCAGCCCACAGGAGCCTCTCTGCCCATGATCATCATGAAGTTCGGCGGAACCTCCGTGCAGGACGCCAAAGCCATCGACCGCGTCTCCCAAATCGTCCAGGGCCGCTTGGCCGATCGTCCGGTTGTTGTCGTCAGCGCGATGGCCAGGGTCACCGATTCCCTGCTCGCCATGGGAAAAGCCGCCGGCAGCGGTGATCGCAAGACCGCTCTGAAAATGGCACGCGCCCTCCGTGAACGCCACTACGATACTGCGGGAGAACTCCTCGGCACCGCGCTCTTCACCGAATTCCACGGCGATCTCGGCGCCGACTTCGAGGACCTCGATGAGCTCCTGCGCGGCATCGGCGCAGTCGGCGAAATCACTCCCCGTACCTACGATTACGTCGCCTCCTTCGGCGAAGTTCTCTCCAGCAAGATCATCGCGGCCGCCTTCGTTGCTCGCGGATTGCCCGGAGTCCACGTCGACTCGCGCCAATGCCTTCTAACCGACAGCGCCTTCACGCGCGCCGTTCCGCAATTCGAGGAAACCAACGAACGTCTGAAGAAGAGAGTCGCGCCCCTGATCGAAGCCGGCAACGTTCCGGTCATGGGCGGATTCATCGCCTCCAATCGCGCCGGCATCACGACCACCATCGGCCGCGGCGGTTCCGACTTCTCTGCCGCCATCTTCGGCGCCGGCCTCAACGCCCAGCGCATCGAAATCTGGACCGACGTCGATGGCATGATGACCACCGATCCCCGCCTTTGTCCCGACGCCCGCCGCATCAAGGTCATCAGCTTCGACGAAGCCGCTGAGCTAGCCTACTTCGGAGCCAAGGTCCTGCATCCGGCAACCGTGCTGCCTGCGATTCAGCAGAATATTCCCGTCTACGTCCTCAACTCGCAGAATCCCACCTGCGAAGGCACCAAGGTGACCGCGCGCGCTCCGAAGTGCAAAAACATCTTCAAGGCCATCGCGCTCAAGAAAAAGATCACGCTCGTCGAAGTCGCCGCCCCGCGCCGCCTGCTCGTTCACGGATACCTCAAGTCCATCTTCGAGCTTTTCGATCATCACAAAGTCGCCGTCGATGTCGTCTCCACTTCCGAAGTCAGCGTCTCGGTCACCGCGGAGACCAACGAGGCGATTCCCGCGCTGGCAGCCGACTTGGCAAAACTCGCCGACGTCAAGTATGAAGGCCGCAAAGCCATCGTCTGCCTGGTGGGAGAAAACCTGCGCGAAACTCCCGGCATCGCTGCCAAGGTTTTCAGCCTCCTCGAAAACACAAAAATCCGCATGATCTCGCAAGGCGCGTCGGAAATTAATCTGACCTTCGTGATCGAAGAAGACGACGCCACCGAGGTAGTTCGCCGCCTCCACCACGCCTTCTTCGCCGAAGCCGACCCGGAAGTGTTCGCGTGAGAAATCCACCGCCGAGACGCCGAGTGCGCCTGGGAGTTCGACGGGAATCTTCAGGTGATCTTCTTGCGTGTATGGTAGAAGGGTTTTGTGAAACGGTTTTGTAGAACGGTTTCGTGAAACGTTTCCTGGAAGGTTTTGTGGAAGGGCACGGCTTTAGCCGTGCCAACAAACGCACAGACTCTGGGGCTTTAGCCCTGAGAGAAACAGCGCCCAAACATTTGCATAAAGCCTGATTTCTTTCTCGGCGTCCTCGGCGTCTCGGCGGTGAAAACAAATCTATGCATCTCCTGATCCTAGGCCGCGGAAAGACCGGCTCCCTGGTAGCCGAAGTGGCGAAAGAACGCCGTCATCACGTGCAAATCCTCGACCTCCCGGAAAACGCCGAGGCCCGCGCGCTTACTCCCGAGTTTCTCGCCTCGGTTGACGTTGCCATCGACTTCACCGCTCCGTCTGCCGTCATCGCCAACGCTGAGGCCTGCATTCGCGCCCACAAATGCATCGTCATCGGAACCACCGGATGGTACGACCATCTCCCGCGCCTGCGCGACCTTGCGCTCGCCGCCCGTACCGGATTTCTTTACGGATCGAATTTCTCCATCGGCGTGAACCTGTTTTTCGAGATTGTTCAGGCCTCCAGCGCCGCGCTCAAGTTCGACTACTCAGGACAGATTTTCGAGCGTCACCACGTGACCAAGAAAGACGCGCCCTCCGGAACCGCCCTCACCATCCAGAAAATTATTCGCGAGTCGAACCAGTCTGATTCAAACCAACCTGATTCGCAGAATGCCGCTTCGCGCGATGCTGCTTTGACCAAAAACGAACTCGAAATCGTTTCCTTCCGCGAAGGCGATGCCGTCGGCATGCACGAGGTCGTCTTCAACTCCGCCGCCGACCGCATCTACCTCTGCCACGACGCCAAGTCGCGCCGCGGATTCGCCGAAGGTGCCGTCCGCGCCGCCGAATGGCTCGTCGGCAAATCCGGCGTCTACGACTTCCGCACCATCTGGCGCGAACTGTAACCGGCTTCCGAACACTCAACAGGATTTTTGGGTCGCGCACTCCTATTCGCCCAGATTCGGACGTAAAGTATTTCCCCGTCAATACTTTAGAAGGAATCGACTCCAGAATGGAAACACGCTAACCCATTGATTCTAATGAAAAGACCAAATCTCCGGGATGACTGAGATCCGCTAAAATGCTTCGTTTCAATGACTTACAATAACTCCTTATTTCTCAAAGACCTGGCAAAAGTTGCCTTCTAAGTCTTTGATTCTACAAGACCGACAGGGATGGGTTTCTGTTACCACTCAGTAAACACCTTGCGTCTCACCTGTTCCGCAGCACCCGCAAAGTCGCAGCTTCCGCCCGCTCCCGGTCAAACCCTTGAGCCATCAGCCCGGCAACTCGCCGGTTAAATCTGGTCCGAACCGTCCCGTGAGATTGCCGAAACTCCTGCCGAATCGCCCGCTCATCCAGTTGATCGCACAGCGCAATGTAGACCATGATCAGCGGTACGCTGAGCACCACAGCCGCGCAGAACGCCATCACGATCTCGAGCCAGTGTTCCAGGGCAAGCGCACAAAGATCGGCCAGAATGCTCAGCAGATGAATCTCGATCGCCAGCCAGAAGAAGGCCGCGATCAGGAGCGCGATCCGAACCGAATAATCGCGATTCACCCGCTGCGTGGAAAGCAGGACCACGATGACAGCCACTAAGAAGAAGACAGTCATGTCTGCCCCTTGAGCGCTCCTAAGCGGAAGACGAAAGCCCATCGTCAGCGCGGTCGCATGCGAACCAGTCGGCGCTCTCTACAAATATCGTAGCACCGCTCCCATCACTCACCACAGACCCGCGTTCCGCGTTATCCTTAGCATCATGCAACTGCGAGGATGCGGTACTGCTCTGGTCACGCCGTTTTCCCAGGACGGCTCGGTGGACGAAAATGCGCTGCGCAATCTGGTTGCGTGGCAGATCGAATCGGGCATCGATTTCCTGATTCCCTGCGGCACCACGGGAGAAACTCCGACGCTCACGCACGATGAGTGGCTGCGCGTCATTGACGTGACCATCGAGGTCGTCGCAGGACGCGTCCCGATTATGGCGGGAGCGACCTCGAACTCAACGACGGAGGCGGTCGCGAAGGCGAAGGAAGTGGCGTCCCGCGCGGGCGTGAACGCGCTTCTGTCGGCATCTCCTTATTACAACAAGCC